>LVBE01000192.1 GCA_001603105.1 Spirochaetales bacterium Spiro_03 | reverse complement strand
TCCGCCACTAGATAATGTCAACGCTCTTCTATCGTACATCTATACTATTCTATCTCATGATATTCGATCTGCATTGGAGACGGTAGGCCTTGATCCTGCAGTTGGATTCTTGCACCGAGATCGCCCTGGGAGATATGGATTAGCTCTCGATTTGATGGAGGAATTTAGACCAATTGTTGCAGACAGAGTCGTTCTGTCAATCATTAATAGAGGTCAAATACAGCCCAAACAATTTTCAAAATCTATCTCCGGAGCAGTGACAATGGATGAAGATGCGAGAAGAACCGTTTTGATTGCTTACCAACAGAGAAAGCAAGAAAAGATTCATCATCCTTTTATCAAGGAAGATGTACAAATAGGTTCTCTATTCTATATTCAAGCAAATTTATTAGCTCGTCATATCCGAGGCGATCTTGATGGGTATCCTCCATTTTTCTGGAGATAAGGTATGATGATTCTAATTAGTTACGATGTGCAGACTACTAGCGGTAATGGAGCAAAGCGATTGCGGCACATCGCAAAAGAGTGCCAAAACTATGGTCAACGAGTACAATTTTCAGTTTTCGAATGTGTCCTGGAACCCGCTCAATGGGCTATCCTGAAAAACAAGTTAGAATCGATAATTGACCAAGAGACAGATAGCCTCCGCTATTATTATTTAGGATCAAATTGGAACCGAAAAATTGAGCACATTGGTTCCAAAAAACCACGAGATTATTATGCACCAATAATTGTCTAATGTAACGCGAATCTCGATGGTGCATTAAAACCGCATATGTTCGCAAAC
>LVBE01000191.1 GCA_001603105.1 Spirochaetales bacterium Spiro_03 | reverse complement strand
AAAAAAAGCTTGGAGTTTCTCTCTCATGCCCATATGATACTCTGTGTCTACTGACAAAGATAGGGAGAGGATACCATATGGCGAAGTCAACGGGGATTGGGCAATTGGAGTTGCTGGAAATCGGAGAGCGGGCCTCGATTCTTTATGAGCTCTACGCTCGAGGTGGTGTATTTAAGAAAGCTATCGATGAGGAGGTACAGAAGCGACTATCCCTCCTCACCGCTGAGGAGGTCGCAGATGATCTCATCTTGTCTTTCGATGAGGTCGATGATGATATGGCTTATGCCAACTCAGGACGAGGGCCGTGGGGGTATCGGGACTATGGTGAGGCCGTCAGTGAGCTGCTCAGCGATCAATTTCGCCCTCTGTTGAGAAAAATTACAGACGCAGCAAAGAAGAAGCGGCCAGACCTCGCCCTTATCACGACAGAGGGGATCGTGCTCGGTCTATACCGCTTTGAGCAGGAGTGTCGCTACGATTACATTGATGCCATCCCCGATGATTGTTCTTACATGGCTGAGGAAGCGGTGGATACATGGAAGAAACTCTATCCAGATGATGTGAATGCAAAAATGGAGTTGAAGGCGTTCATTGAGGCCAACTGTCCTGAATGGGTGAAGGAGTTCAAATGGTGAGAGACTGGACTCACCTCTACGCTATGGTATCATCAAGAGAGCCGGAGGTGGCCATGGGAAAACGAATAGCTTTGATCATTCTCCTCTGCATGATCGTCACCACAGCGTATGCGGCTGCCCCAGTCGTCGATCTCTTGAAGATCGGCTATGACTTAGCCACCATCAAGCGGGTGACGAAGATGGATATTGATGGAGTGAAGATCTCCTTGGGTGGGATCTCCGTAAAGGGGCTGAAGCGTACAATGGCACAGTATGACTTCACCGACCTTGAGTTTGATGACCGCCTTGCCCTCTACGAGAAGGCGAAGGTGCCGATTGTAATTCCTTTGGTACGCAATGCACTGCAGGGCATGGGCAAGGGGTCAAAGAGCCAAGGAGATCTTGGTGGCAAGCTCTTTGGCATAATCGGCGATTATGCATCATATGGAGTTATCAGTGTTGGGATCATCCTCATCGCCGTCGATGCGATGATCGTCGGTGTATTCAGCGGAGGGGATCCGGACGCCTTCGACTGGAACGATGAGGGTGACGAGCTGTTGATGATGGGAAAGAATTTCCTGTACGGCGGCTTGATCGGCTTTGCAACCCAGCGCCTCATCCAGCTCGCTATCCCCATCGGCTATGGGAATCGTTACAACAAGACCCTGCGAAACGGATTGGGTATCAAGAAGGATGGCAGTGATGCGTTTAGCTTCAGGGCAGGCTTTGTGCCTGTTCGCTCTGTGGACAATGAGCTTGGCCTGGGCTTTGCAGTAGCATCGAGGATCAGCTTCTAGCCGTCAACGCCTCATAGACCTGCACAATTGTCACATAGCCCGGATCGCTGATGGTCTGCGTCAGTGTGGTGTGCCTCCTTCCCTGCATCGTCTTCCATAGCGGATCATTCTCCACGATCGCTTGGCAGCGCTCTGCAAAGAGGCTTTTGCGGTCAAGGCTATCGTTGTAGCGTACGACGCTCTCATCCTCACGCTCTTCACTATGGCAGGCACAGTAGAGGGAGAGTGCTTCCTCATAGATAGGGCCAAAGAGGCGCAGCTGAAGGTGTGAGGAGCTTTGACCGAGGTAGAGGGAGGAGAGGTTGCCATAGGAGGCGTAGGCTTGGGCGATCTTGGTTGCCCCTTCACTGATAACAGGCGGGTATTCGTTCATAGGGTGACCTCAGAGATGAGTGTCGCACCTGTACCTTCTGTGTGCAAGCCTCAAGGAGGCTGAGA
>LVBE01000024.1 GCA_001603105.1 Spirochaetales bacterium Spiro_03 | reverse complement strand
CAAAGAGACTCTCACCGGAGTAAAACCGCTCTTCTTTGCTGTTATAGAAGAGATAATTGCGAGAAGCTAAGGTCGTAGTCAGTGGATGGAGACTCCCTTTGGGAATCTTCAGTGCACGAGAGATCTCAGCCAATGTCGCTCCGGTCGGTCGTTCTGCTACGTATTCGATGATATCGAGAATCCGGGCAGTGGTACGGTGGGGAGCAGTGTTTCTATCTTCCATTTCGTTCGTATATCCGAACATCATTCGGACCTACGAATATTATAGCACACTCCTAAGGATTGTCCAGTTGAAAATTTCGATGAAAATCCAAGTTCTATAGAACAAATTGGCGGTCTACGGACCATTATTTGAAACGAAACACAGGCACTCTTCGTAGCGTTATTCAAAATAAACCCTTTGCAATACAGCCTGATCTCAGTCTTTTGACGGAGTTTGACGAAGTACGCAAAAAGCATTGATCAAAGAATCGACCAGGTCACATATACCAATACTATGAAGAAGAGAAAGGCCAGCAGATCTTGTATACAAGACAGAGGCAACCGGAAGGTTGCCTCTGCTCAGATAGTCGGGGCGAAAGGACTCGAACCTTCGATATCCTGCTCCCAAAGCAGGCGCCATAGCCACTAGGCTACGCCCCGAAACTCGAATCGAGTATACGGGCTTGTAGGAGGAAGGGTCAAGAGGTAGTATGAATGACCATGAAGGTAAGCGACCGCATCCTCAGCATCTATGAGATCCTCGATGGCCTATTGCCCCAAGAGATCCAATTCCTTGATGAACGTGACCCGTTTCGGTTTCTCATCAGTGTGATCCTCAGTGCCCAGACCACTGACAGGATCGTCAATGTCGTAGTCAGAGATCTCTTTGCAGCCTATCCCGATGCCAAGAGCCTCGCAAAGGCCCGCCTTGAGGATGTGGAGGCGATCATCTACGCCACCGGCTTCTATCGCTCAAAGGCAAAGAACATCATCGCTGCGGCCCAGGCCCTTGAGGGGCGAGAGGTGCCATCGACGATGGAGGAGCTGGTCACGTTGCCAGGGGTGGGGAGAAAGACTGCCAGCTGTGTGCTCGGTGACATCTACGGAAAGCCTGCGATCATCGTCGATACGCACTTCAGTCGGGTAGTGAACCGCCTGGGCTTGGTCGAAACCAAGGACCCTGAACGGGTGGAGGTCGGGATCAAGGAG
The DNA here is from genome assembly GCA_001603105.1 of Spirochaetales bacterium Spiro_03. Classification (GTDB taxonomy): domain Bacteria; phylum Spirochaetota; class Spirochaetia; order Sphaerochaetales; family Sphaerochaetaceae; genus Sphaerochaeta. The sequence continues at coordinate 5,343 of LVBE01000024.1, read as the reverse complement.
ATCCTCGACCCCGCGTTGCACTATCGATTCTCGATGACGGTCAACCTTTGGGGAAGAACTGTCTGTCACGCAAAGCGCCCGCTCTGTGAAGCGTGTGCTATCGGCCACCTCTGCCCGAGTCGAGATGTCTTTCTTCTGAAATATGCCAACGAAAGAGCTCGTCATCCTTCGCTACCGTAAGGATGGCAAAGCTCAGATATCTGATGGTATACGGCGGAAGGGCGCTTGGCACATCAGCATCGCCGAGGTAGATGCCGCTGGTCGGCCAGCTGGTGTTGCACGCCGATCGAATGGCATCAAGCAGCGCTGCCTCGATCGGCAGATAGAGCGTGCCTTGCTCATAGCGGGCAGGTTGGCTCTCTAGCGGAAGGGTCGGGCAGGGGACGAACGAGGGGATAGGGCCTTCGACCGCTCCAAGGATGATGCAGGGCTCGAAGGTGAAGAATGAGCTGTCCCCGCTCTCTTGGTAGAGGCGATTTCGCTCCCGCTCTATGGTCAATCGTAGATCTTTGTCGAGTCGAAGGATAAAAAAGCGCTGCATGGGCATAGTTTATCGAAGAATAGCGGCTTGGAGCAAGGCAAAAACAAAAAGATGGCGCCTTTCTCTTTACACAAAAGCTGTTATCTGCTAATTTGGCAAAGGTTGAAGTCCACGTCATGTGGGCCTTGTGGACCTGCTCACGGACACCGGTTGCCCGTACAAGGCTTGCTGTGATTTCAACAGGCTCGCAGAGCCAATAATGAATTATTAGGACAAGGTGGATATAGACATGGCGCGTAGATGTGAGATTTGCGGAAAAGGGACCGTAGCCGGTAACAGCGTTCCCAGAAAAGGTCAGGCAAAGAAGAAGGGTGGCGTTGGCCAGCACATTGGAGTGAAGAGCAAGCGCGTATTCCGTCCCAATCTCGTCAGTGTGAAGACCCTGGTCAAGGAGACCCCGACGACCATCAAGATTTGCACACGGTGCCTGAAGAGCGGACGGGTCGAGAAGCTCGTGTAACAGCGGTTACATTATCTCGATTGTCAGAGAGCCCAGAGCTGGGCTCTTTCGTCATATATAGGGTATGTGCTTGTTCACTGGAATGTTTGGTATCATGAACGCGGGAGGGGAGTGTGAAGGCAGTGAGAATCCATGCACTTGAAAGTGCCACAGTTGTATCGAAAGCAGGGTGTGACCGGTTTGTCCGGCTCATCCGCTCCTATGACGAGACACATCAGGTGGTGGTGCTCTCCCCACTGAAGGAGCCATCCCTTGAACTTGGTTCACTGCTGAACCTCGCCAAGATGCGCGACGAGCGCCTGTGGTCAGTGCAAGAGGAGCGGTTCAAGGCATGGGGGGTGGTCATTGAGACCCTCTTGCCCATCAGCCTGACATCGAAGGTCATGGAGCGCATCAAAAACGGCTTCTCTGACATGGAGGACCTCTTGCGCTCTGTCTGGCTTGTCGAGGAGGTCAGCGGCGGGGTGCAACGCCATACCGAGCGCCTTGCCACCAGCTGGGTAGCAGACCTGGTCTGCCACTGGGCTCTCTCACATGAGATCGATGCCCAGATAGCCGACTGGGCCCATGTCACCGAATCGTTGGTGCATAACCACCAGCTGCTACTCGTCTATGGAGACCTCCCCCAGGGAGAGGCAACGACGGTCAAGACCGTACGCAGCGAGTATGCGGCCTCGGCTTTGGCCGCAAAACTCGAAGCCGATGGGGTGACGTTCTGGAATACCACCTCGCTGTTGAAGAGTGCCGATGAACGTGAAGTGCCTTCAGCCCGGGTCATCCGTAGCCTCTCCTACGCTGAGGCGAGCGAGCTCTCCTTCTTCGGCAGTCCCATCATCGACCCACAGGCGCTCTTGCCGGCCATTCGAAAGGAGATTGATGTTCAGCTACGCTACTGGGGTGATGAAAAAGATCCCGGCTCGATCGTCAGCCGCGATGGCAATGGGTCTGATGGCGATCGGGTGAAGGGCTTCTCCATCATCCACGACATGGCCCTCATCAATGTCGAGGGCAGTGGCATGAGCGGGGTAGTCGGCACCGCCAGCCGCCTCTTCAGTGCAATGAGGAGGGCTGGGATCTCCGTCACATTGATCAGCCAGGCCAGCAGTGAATATTCGATCTGCTTTGCCGTACCACAGAGCCAGATGGACACAGCCCGCCAGACTGCCTGTGATGAGTTTGCCCGAGAGCTAGATGAGAAGCTCATCCAATCGATCGAGGCACAGCGCAATCTGGCCATCCTGGCAGCGGTAGGCAAGCGGATGACTGGCCAGGCCGGGATTGCCGGCAAGTTCTTCTCTTCTCTCGGACGAGCCGGGGTCAACGTCATCGCCATCGCCCAGGGCTCCAGTGAGACCAATATCAGCGCGGTCATCCGCAGTGAGGACTCCAAGCGGGCCCTCAGGGCCCTACATGCCCGCTTCTTCCTCTCCAAGCAAGCCCTCAGCGTCGGCTTGATCGGCCCAGGATCGATCGGATCGACCCTGTTGAGCCAGATCGCCAGCGAGAGCGAGCGGCTGAAGAGTCAGTTTGGCCTGGATATCCACATCAGGGGAATCGCCAACTCCAAAAAGATGCTGCTCGACCGCGATGGCATCGACCCGTCGATGTGGAGAGAGCGCTTTGACGCTGAGGCGACGGACCTCGATCTTGAGCAGTTTGTGCGCCATATCGGAGCTACGTACTTCCCCCACTCGTTGATCATCGACTGTACTACCAGCAGTGACCTCGCCCTGATGTACAATCGGTGGCTTGAGCGTGGTATCCATGTCATTACGCCGAACAAGAAGGCGGGAACTGCAAGCATGGAGTATTACAATAGCCTCTTTGAGACGGCGCTGCGCACCGGTCGGCGTTTTTTGTATGAGACGACCGTCGGTGCAGCATTGCCGGTCATTGGGACGCTGCAGGACCTCGTGCAGACCGGAGACCGCATCCACCGTATCGAAGGCATCGTAAGCGGCACCCTTGCCTGGCTCTTCTCAACCTATGACGCCACCGTCCCCTTCTCGACCTTGGTACGCCAGGCAAAGGAGATGGGGTACACCGAGCCCGATCCACGCGATGACCTCTCAGGGATGGACGTCGGACGTAAGGTCGTCATCCTGGCTCGGGAGATCGGCCATACCGTGGAGGTCGACGATATCCCGATCGATAGCCTGGTGCCTGAAGACCTGCAGCACGTAAGTCTTGAAGAGTTCATGAGCCGCCTCGATGAGCTGGACCCGATCATGGAGCAGCACTACCTTCGTGCCAAGGCAGAGGGCAAGACGCTGCGCTACGTCGGCACCGTCGATGAAGAGGGGCGCTGCAGTGCGGCTCTTGGCAGCTTCGCCAGCTCCCACCCCTTTGCCCAAGCCGGTGGGACCGATAACGTCATCTGCTTCATCACCGATCGATACCGCACCCAGCCGCTGGTTGTCCAGGGCCCAGGGGCTGGACGCGAGGTGACCGCCGGCGGAGTTTTCAGTGACATTCTGCGTCTGGCTGCCTATCTGGGCGCCCGGCTATAGGAGGAGTGCATGCAGTACAGTTCGACACGAAACAACACCAAGGCAGTTGGGGCAAGCGAAGCGATCATGCAGGGCCTGGCTCCCGATGGAGGCTTGTACATCCCCCAGTCGTTTCCGAACCTCGCTCACTTGCCGTATGGAGAGATCTCATCCTATGCCGAGCTTGCCTTCGAGGTGCTTGCCCCGTTCTTTGAGGGCGACCCATTGTTGTCCGACCTCGCTGAGATCTGCGTTGAAGCGTTCAATTTTCCGGTACCACTGACTCCCTTTGCCAACAAAGCGATGGTACTGGAGCTCTTCTGGGGCCCGACTGCAGCGTTCAAAGATTTTGGTGCACGCTTTTTGGCCTCCTGCATGCAGCGGATCCTTTCCAAGCGAGGTGAGCAGCTCACCATCCTGGTGGCCACCAGCGGTGATACCGGCGGTGCGGTGGCTGCGGCGTTTGCTGGCAAACAGAACATCAACGTGAAGGTGCTCTTCCCAAAGGGCCGCGTCAGTGCCCGCCAGCAGCAGCAACTGACCTGCTGGGGCGGGAACATCGAGGCATATGAGGTCGATGGCTCTTTTGACGACTGTCAGCGGATGGTCAAGGAGGCGTTCATGGATACGGGCCTGTCCATGGCTCACAATCTGAGCAGCGCCAACTCCATCAACCTGGGCCGCCTTTTGCCGCAGTCGGTCTACTACGTCTACGCGTCCCAAATCTACTACGGTTCATTCGGCAAGAGGCCGACGATCATCATCCCAAGCGGCAATGTAGGCAACGCCACGGCGGCCTACTGGGCTCACGCCATGGGCGCTCCCATCGAGCGGATCGCCTTGGCAGTCAATGAGAACAGGACCATCGTCGATTACCTTACAAGCGGCACCTATGAGGGGCGCGCTTCGGTACAGACGCTGGCCAACGCGATGGACGTAGGCGCTCCATCGAATATGGAACGACTCTTCTCCCTCTTTCCGACCATTGAGGCAATGCGTTCAGCGCTCAGTGCCTGGTCGGTCAGTGACGAAGCGATCAGAAAGACAATTGTTGAGGTCTACAAGGAGAGTGGGTATATCCTCTGTCCCCATACCGCTACTGCCGAGCGGGTCAGGCGTGACCACTTCACAGGCCAGGATGCGATCATCGTCTCCACGGCACACCCGGCAAAGTTCGAAGAGACCGTCGAGCCTTTGATCGGGACAACGGTCGATGTTCCGCCCCAGCTCGCCGACCTTCTTGACAAGAAGAGCGAGTATCGGAGCATCAACGCGGATTATCGGCTGTTGTTTGGCTGATAAAAGCCCGGGTCCTACACAATATGGCGGAGAGTAGCGTACTCATCCGCCATTATTGCATTGATGGTCCACTCTCTCAAACAGGCACTGGGTACGACATGGACCAAATCGGGTCGGGTCTACCCATATTCTCCTAGAGTGAGGATCATCCTGAAGGTGGGCTTTGATTGCGTTTTCTCAATGAAAATGGTGGTGTCTGTACGGAGTGTGTAGAGATAGCGTTTCTAATACGCACGCAAAAACGAACGCAAATAAATACGATTGCTTTTGCGACCGTTTTGAGGTACTGTGAAATCATAAAGGGGATAGCTGTATGAGAGAATCTAGATATATAGAACACAAAGAAGATATTTCCAATGGTTTCCTAAAAACAGTGAGTGCTTTTGCCAATTACCAAGGGGGAAAAATTAAATTTGGCATAAAAGACAATGGCGAGGTTGTAGGGATACACAATCCTACACAGGCTTGTTTGGATATTGAAAATAAAATCAATGATGCAATAGATCCTAAGGTTGATTTCCAATTACAAGTACATGAGGATACCAATGTTATTG
>LVBE01000190.1 GCA_001603105.1 Spirochaetales bacterium Spiro_03 | reverse complement strand
TCATCAACGATCGAAGCCGGCCGATGGATCTTCCCCAAGCAAGCCGTCGTCCGCCTGTAATTCAGCCCATTTCTTTCCGGGCTGCACTTTGCAGAAAGATTAGGGGGTAGTGGAGTTTATTTCTGAATCAACAGGCACAAAAAAGGCTCTTCCATCGTGAGTGTGACTGAGAAGGAATCACTCGACGACGGGAGAGCCAACAATGATTACACAACCATGTCAGGATTGGGACAACCTGGTCAACGATCTGCTCACCGTCTTGCATGCACGGTGCCGTTGGCGGTTGCCAATCCTGCTTTTCGGAATGCTGTTTGCCCAAGGACGCCGGACGATCACCCGATGGCTGCGGGCAGCCGGCGTGGCCCAAGGCTTCCGCTGCTACTATTATTTCATCGAACGGCTCGGGTACAAGTGCGATCAGATTGCCCGCCGGTTGTTCCTGCTGCTGCTCCAGCGGGTATCGGTCGACGATCGATTGATCCTGGCTCTGGACGACACACCTACCAAGCGGTATGGCCCCAAAGTGCAAGGTGCCGGGCTGCATCACAACCCGACCTCGGGGCCGGCCGACGAGAAGTTCCTTTATGGACACATTTGGGTGGTGTTGGCGTTGCTGGTCCGCCATCGCCATTGGGGCACCGTGGGGCTCTCGTTGCTGGCACGGCTGTATGTCCGCAAGAAGGATGTGTCCAAACTTCCTTCGTCGTTGGGATGGACGTTTCGCACGAAGTTCGAATTGGCCGTGGAAATGGTCCAATGGGCTGCGAAAATCGCTCAAACGGCGGGCAAAAGCCTGTGGGTGGTGGTCGATGGGTTTTATGCTACGCGCAAGCTGATGAAACCTTTCCGGCGGGATGGCATTGTGCTGATCAGCCGCTTGCGCAAGGATGCAGGGCTGTTGGATCTGCCGCGGAAGCCTTCCCTCAAGGAGCGTCGGCGAGGCCAGCCGCGGAAGTATGGAACCCGGCACCTCAGTCTTCCCAAGCGGGCTGGGGCCAAGCGAGGCTGGCAGGAATTGGAGTGCACCCTCTATGGCCAGCGGGTCTGCAAGCGGTACAAGACCTTCTTGGCCACGTATCCGCCGGCCTATGGAACGATTCGCGTCGTGATTGTGCAAGAGGCTCAGGGCCCCCAATACTTCTTCTGCACCGATCCAACGGCCAGCGTCCAGACCATTCTGGAAACGATTGCCGATCGCTCGGCAATCGAGCAGGACTTTCACGACGTCAAAGAGGTCAGCGGTGCCGGCCAGCAGCAAGTGCGTCGGTTGTGGACGAACATCGGCGCGTTTCATCTCCACCTCTGGCTCTACACGTTGGTCGAATTGTGGGCCTGGCGATTATCCAAGGCAGCGATCTGCGACCGGAGCGATTCCCCTTGGGACCGACCCGATCGACGTCCTTCGCACGCCGATCGCTGCAAAGCCTTACGCCGTCACATCCTACAAAACGAATATTCCGCGGTTACCTCAGGCAACCGCACAACCAGTAAAATACACACCTTCACTCAATGGCTGCTCCGTCTTGCAACCTAAACACCA
>LVBE01000189.1 GCA_001603105.1 Spirochaetales bacterium Spiro_03 | reverse complement strand
ATGACGCGCGCCTCCTCGATAGAGGTGCGCATGTCGGCGGCGATCTCTTTCGAATCCTTCAGCGAGCGACGCACCGCCTCGCGCGAGATATCAAAGCCCTCGCCCTGGAGCTGATCGGCTATCTCCCGGATCGTGAGCTTGTCCCTGGTATAGAGTTCCAGGATGCGATCGACGAGGTCGAACAAGTCAGCCTTGGAGCGGCGCCCCATCTACTTACCCTCAGGGAGAACCGACACGGCAGGATCGGTGATCGTACCGTCCACGAGGTCGATGCCCGCCGGCGCGGCCTTGTAGATGCGGACCCGCTCGCCGACCTTGAATGGGTGAGGCACTTCTGTCTTGGCCAGGTAGCCTTTATCCGCCATATAGGCGAGCGCCTGCAAGATTGTGTCATACTCGTAGTATTCATAAAACACACCCACTACCGTGCGCTCGTCGGCGCCTTCGGGATAGATATGCCTGAGGAATTCCAGGATTTTTCCTCGCAGTACGTTGGCTTTCATTTTATCTCCTTGAATACGCTCACGATCAGGTCATAGAGGCGGTTGATCTCCGCACGCCAGCCTGAAAATTCCTTGTAGTGTTCTTCACGGGGCAGATAGTCGCGCTCCACACAGGACATGCGCGCCCGGAGTTCATCCATTCGTTTGTCAGATACGGCCGCCCGTTCGTCGAAATCCTTCTTGAGCGCGGTGATCTGAGCTTGCACGAATTCACGCAAAGAGGTGGCACGCTTTTCGTCCTTCTCGGCGTTCTCGTTCTGTTTGCGCAATAGCACACCCACAAGGACGGCTATCACGATCATCGCCGGCGCACTGCCATACTCAAGAAGTTTTCCGATCAATGTTTCGATGCCCATGTCTCACCTCAGCCCTATATACATACACGCGACCACGCCGGCCGCGAACCCGATAACCAATGATCCTCCGGAAACGCCAAGGACGACGCCCCAGCCCGGGGATTGAGCCTGGATTCTCGCCTGGGCTTCCATCGCCTTCGATAGGCTCTGCCAATAGGCCGCGTCGGGGTAGGAGTCCAGAAGCCCCGCCTTGTAGCCTTCGTCGTAGGCGGCGCGGATCTGAGCGGCGGCCTCCTCCCACACGGCATCAAGGAGCTCCTGAACCGTCGTCCCTTCGTAAGATCTGCCAGATTCGATCAGCTGACCGACGGGTGAACTCGTCGACAATACCTTCTCTTGCGCGCTCGAGATCCTCGGCGCGAGGACTGCCAGCAACAAGATCGCCAGCAGGCGTAGCTTCGATTTCATCGACTACCTTTTCCTTCGCGGCTTGGGCCGCGCCTTGCGCGCTTTCCATCGCCTTCTCGCTGCGCGCGGTCCTGCACTGCGTAACCGCGATCAATACCGCCACCGATGCGATAAGGGCAAGCGCTGCAATCGCGCCTATCGCCGCGGCGGAATAAACTTTTCGATCCATAGCGACACATCCACTGGAGCGAATATTAAAACGATAAAAAGCACCATTTTTATTACCTCATCGAGCTGAATCGCGGGGTATATACCGGTCACTTTAAGCGCAAGGGCCACTGTCACTACAAGCGTGGCATACGCTTTCGCGATGAGTGTGAAATGTTTCCCTTTTAAGGCCTTTTTCTGTTCCTTTTTCAAAATACCCCCTCGGCGCTAAAGAGGTGCGCCCACTTCCGTTCAGCAGCTACGGGCTTTGCCATGGCCATAAATTCTTGTGTGGAGATCCCAACACAGAAGCCGGACGAGCCTGCCTCATAGCAGGCACTCCAATCGCCCCAGGAATCGAGGAGATAGATCCTCCGCACCTGCTTTAAGGCGACGGTGGCCGGATTCTTGATTTCATCGATGGATTGCGTGGAGGAAAAGCCGACAACAGCAACAAGGTGCCCGCCCCGGGTCATTGTGGTGGATACTACTGAGGCTGCGCGATGCTTTGCTATACGAAAGAGGATTTCCTGTAGCGATACACTCGAAGCGAAGGTAGTCACCTTGGCCCCCACGAGCTTTTCGTTCACCGCCCACGAAAGCATGGCGTGTACCTCGCGGGGCGGCATGGAGGCCATGGCGGGATAGTCCTTAGCCAATTTGTCCCTGGCCTCCTGACTTCCGAGGATCTTCGCGAGGGCATCTTCGGGCTGGCCGGGTGTTGCGGGAATATTGATCCCGGACGCCTTAAGTGCGTTGATCATGGAGGTGACATTGCAGGTGTCGGCCGGATCGATGAGATTATTGCGCTGAGTATGATAATCGTCTTTGTTCGCGATAAACAGCTTCACCGCGTCCTCCCTGAGAAAAGAGTATCTTAAGGAGAAGCCGCAGTGCTGGAATGTGGCGGAGTGGATTAGGACATAAAAAACCCGTGAAAACGGAGCAGCTCCCTTTAAAGTATGCTCATGTCAAAGAAGGCATGGCATCATACAGCTTGCCATCGAGTAGACGCCCAGCCTTTTTCTTATTGAT
>LVBE01000188.1 GCA_001603105.1 Spirochaetales bacterium Spiro_03 | reverse complement strand
CAACCTCTATTTCATCCGATAGCCGTAGTCAAGGGTACACACGGTAGCCCTTTGTGTGCCGATACAGTATATTTCTCCTATGAGAAGAAGTACCATTAAAAGGCTTGGCCTACTCCTAATAGCGTTTTTGATGCTGCTGCCACTCTGGGGCGGAGGGTCGATAGAGCAGCTGATCGCCGCCCCAACCAGCTCCCCGTTCTCTAGCGAGCGCAGCGTCGATTCGATCGGAAGCGACATCGCATCGCTTGAGCGCCTCTACCGCTACGTTGACTCGATCTACATCGATGAGATCGACCGCTCCAAGATGTTCAATGACTTGGCCAGCGCACTGGTCGCCTCACTCGATGACCCCTACTCCTTCTATGTTCCGCCGACCAAGGCGAAGGAGTACCAGGAAGAGACCAGTGGCGTCTATGGAGGGATCGGGACGTACCTGAGCAAACCAAGCCCGGAGAGCAAGGACCCCTCTGATCCGGCGACCTACATGATCACCATCGTCAGTCCCTTCCCCGGCTCCCCTGCCCAGCGCGCAGGACTTTTGGCCGGAGACCTGATCAGCCACATCGATGGCGAGGAGGTCGATGCGCTGAACAGCTATGAGTCGAGCAACAAGCTCAAGGGCGAGCCCAATACGTCGGTTACCGTGACGGTCTACCGAAACGGCACCTCCTTCGACCTGACGCTGGTGCGCGAACGCATCACTGCCCCCACAGTGGACAGCGGCGTCATCGAAGGCAACATCGGCTACATCGCCCTCAGTGAGTTCAGCCCACAGACCGGCACCCAACTGCTGGAGCATATCCGTAAGCTCCTTGATCAGAAGATCGTCGGCCTTATCATCGATGAGCGCAACAACAGCGGAGGGGCAGTCGATGGGGCACTGCAGTCTGCCAACATCTTCCTTGAGGATGGGGCGAAGATCGTCACCATCCAGGCACGCAAGGGAACTAAGCGCGACCAGCGCTACCTTGCCACCGGCAAGGCGCTCTTTCCTGTCGACCTGCCGGTTGCGATCCTCGTCAACGGCGGCTCAGCGTCGTCTGCGGAGATCTTTGCCGCTGCGATGCAGCAAAACGGGCGCGCCACCCTGATCGGCAGCAAGACCTTTGGCAAGGGAATCGTGCAGGACGTCTTCCGCTTCGGCGAGGGATTCGCCCAGGTGACCACCGCCCACTACTACACCCCCGAAGGGGAGAACATCCATGAAAAAGGAATCGAGCCCGACATCTTCGTAGAGGATATCAAGATCGCAGACGAAGAGATCGGCTCCTATGAGCAGTTGATGAAAGACAAGGTGGTCGCCTCCTACGTCAAGGAGAACCCCGAACCCTCTGAGGCGAATATCCGCCGCTTCGGCCAGATCTACAGTCAGCGGGGCATCAACGCCGATGTGCTCAACCTGTTGGTACGCAACGAGTATCTCTCCAAGATGGAGTACGACAAGCGTCCCATCGCCGATGCCACCTTCGATGCTCAGCTAAAACGGGCAGTAGAGTTCATCAGGACAGGAAAGTGAGACAGTTCATCCTCCCCCCCTCCTATGGAGGCGAGGGGGAGTTGACCATCGAAGGCAAGGAGAGCCGCTACCTGACACGGGTACTGCGCCTGAAGGTCGGCGACCAGATCATCGGCAGGCTCGGTGACGGCTCGACGCGTACCATGACGATCACCTCGCTCTCAAAGGAGCGCTGTACCCTCGTTTCAGTGCCATCGACCCATTCTGTGGCAAGCGAGGAGCTGCCCGCCTACAACGGCCCTTTTGCCAACATTACCCTCATGCAGTGCGTACTCAAGGGACGCAAGGAGGATGACCTGGTCAGGCAAGCTACGGAGATCGGAGTCTCCTCCATCGTCCTGGTGCAAAGCCGCCACTCAATCCCCGATGCCAAAGAGAAGGGGCAGAGCCGCACAGTGCGCCTTAAGGCCAAGGTGCGCGAGGCGCTGCAGCAAAGCGGCTCGCCGATTCCCACCCACCTAGAAGAGACGATCATAGCACTTTCTGACCTACCTGCATGGTGGGCAGGGCGAGGGACAGCCCTCTTCTTCCACCAAAGCGACCGAGGCCAACAGCACACCCTCTCCTCCATCGCCAGGACCCTCTCTATCGAAGAGCCGGTGGGAGTGCTCATCGGCCCCGAGGGTGGCTTCAGCGATGAGGAGTGCGACCTCCTCATTGAGAGTGGTTTTCTCCCAGTTCTGCTGAAGACCAACATCCTGCGAAGTGAAACCGCGGCGATCTACGCACTCTCAGCGCTGCAGACCCTGTTGAATGACCGTATCTAAACCGGTACACCTCTTTTGGATAGAGTAGAGTTGCCCCCACACTCTTCACATCATGGCACCAAGGGAAAGACTCCTATTGCCACTTCTCCGCTCACGCCTTCCGGTCTCCCTGTAACCACATGATAGGGGTGTACCATGACGTTGTTCATCATCTCCTCTGATTGGCGCTTCAAGGAGCGGTTCAAGCAGCACTTCAGCCCAGCGTGCCTGAGAAGCTACTCAGCTGCAGAGCGGGCCCTCAATGAAATCGAGGATCAGATGCCCGACCTGCTGGTCATCGATAGCCGCCTAAAAAGCGGTGCCCACACGCTGCTGCTCCACCAGCTGGAGCGTATGGGCGTCTGCTCAACGATCCTGTACTGCATCGACGATGAAGCGGACCGGCGCTTTGTCCCCGAAACCTCGCTCTGCCTCTATGTCGTCCTCAGATCGCACATGCACGCCCAAAAGATCAGTGAGTTCCTCGACCCATCGGTTGCAGAGGACAGCAGCTATGAGAATTGCGGCCTACTTGGCGATAGTGAGGCGATGGTCGAGGTACGCAGCCAGCTGTCGAAGTGGGGAAAAGAGGAGTGCTCCATCCACCTCTACGGTGAAACCGGGACAGGCAAGGAGCTAGCCGCCCAGTACCTCCATCGCCTCAAATTCCCCTACCGCACCATCGTCTCGGTAAACTGCTCCCTACTCAGTGACGCACTCGGCAAATCGCTCTTTTTTGGTCATACCAAGGGAGCGTTCACCGATGGGACCAGTGAACTCAACGGCCTCATCAAGGAAGCCGATGGATCGACGCTCTTCCTCGATGAAGTTGAGAACCTCTCACTCCACTTCCAAGCTCACTTGCTACGACTCTTGGAGACAGGCCAATACCGGCGCTTCGGCGATACGACGGTACATACCTCAGCCTTCCGCCTTGTCACGGCGTCAAATGTGCGGCTCGACCAATTGGTGGAGGAGTCGGTGATGAGAAAGGACTTCCTCTACCGGATCTGCGATGTGGTCATCACCCTGCCCCCACTGAGGGAGCATCCGCAAGACATCCCCATCCTCGTCGCTGCCCACCTCGCCTCATTGGGGGTGCACACATGCGTCGATGAACGCTCCCTTGGATTGCTCGCCGAATACCCATGGCCTGGCAATGTCCGCGAACTGTTCTCGGTGGTCAGAAGGGCGGCGGTGAATCGGACCGGTGGACAGAGCATCTCCATAACTGAACGTGAGCTGCTTACCCCTCTCTCCTACGCCAATATCTCGTAGCGGTTGCGTCCTGCTTGCTTGGCTCGGTAGAGCGCTTCATCGGCTCGTCGGATGACCTCGATCGGTCCACTGTCATCAGCATTGAGGACCGACA
>LVBE01000187.1 GCA_001603105.1 Spirochaetales bacterium Spiro_03 | reverse complement strand
GGTTAAACCCTGGGGGAACAAAAGGAGGTTAGAAAAAATCCGATTTCGTTGCCGGCCAACCAACGGAAGGCAGCATGTCGTTCTCTTTCTGAGTCAGACAGTACCGAAACAGAGAAAAAACGTCAAGCACTTTTTCCATAATTTTTAGAAGATTCCTCACCTTTTTGGTTGCATTGCTACAAGTTAGCAAAAAGGTCCAAAAATTCTAAAATTCCTTCACGTCAATTGAAGTCAAAGTTCTTCATTGAGTGTGGCTGGCGGGTGTTCTCCAGAACATCTCGCCAGAGCGCCCCCTCCAGGTCTACATGGTTGCGTTTGGATACCGCCACCTGTATGGGCAGATGGACGAACCGGTTGTGGATCTGGCCGATGAGCAGCTGGGTCTTGCCTGCCATCGCCGCATGGACTGCATGGGCTCCCAGTCGTGCACAGTAGATCGAGTCGTAGGAGTCGGCGGGGGCGCTGCGAATGATGTAGGAGGGGTCGATGTACTTGACGTTTGCCTCGATCCCTTCGCCTTTGAAGTACGCTGTGATCCGGTCTTTGAGGAAGACCCCGATGTCATGGAATTTGACATTGCCGGATGCGTCGGTCTCAGTGCTCTTGGGAAGCAAATCCTGGCCTGCTCCCTCACTGACGAGCACCACGGCGTGGCCCCGGTCGAGGATCCGTCGCCTGAGGTGCTCCAACAGTCCGTTGGGCCCATCCAGGTCAAAGGGATTCTCGGGAATCAGGCAGAAATTCACATCGCTCTGTGCCAAAGAGGTATTCGCAGCGATGAAGCCGGACTCTCGGCCCATCACCTTGACCAGGCCGATGCCGTGAATCGAGTTCTTCGCCTCCACGTGGGCACCGCGGACCACCGGCACTGCCATCTGTACCGCGGTGTCGACGCCAAAGGAAGATTGGATCAATGACAGGTCATTGTCGATCGTCTTGGGGATACCGATGACCGAGATCTTCAGATTCCGCCTCTTCACCTCCTCATAGATATCATACGCACCGCGTAGCGTCCCATCACCGCCGATGGCGACAAGGATGTTGATGTTCATCTTCATCAACGTATCAACGATCTCCTCGACCTGCTTGCCACCGCCACGGGCGGAGCCCAGGATTGTACCCCCCTTCTCCTGGATGTCATCAACCAGGTCAGGGTCGAGGGGAATCACTGGCCAGGGGCTGTTCTCCAGCAGCCCTTGGTAGCCATACTGGATTCCGCTGATCCGCCGCACCCCATAGCGATACCAGAAACACCGCACCACTGCACGGATGACGTTGTTCAACCCCGGACAAATTCCACCACAGGTGCAGATGGCTGCGTGGACGTGGACAGGATTGAAGTAAATCTTCTGTCGAGGACCGGCGAGCTCCAGCATCTCCTCATGGCGAGGAACCGGGTGGCCGTTCTCATCGATGTCCGTGTCGATGCCAAAGAGGATGTGATCATCATCGCTGACGTAGGCAGCCTGTCCATCGTTTTGCGTGGTGCTCATCAAAATAGGGTTGGCGATCTTCGCCTCGCCAAGGTTTGCAATGGTGAAGTCCATCTTCTCGTTGTTCATCGTCTTACTCCTCGGTGGTATCATATCGGTCGATCAGAGTCCCGAGTTCGGCGCTGAATGCGTGGTACGAGGCCTCGGTTCGCTGCTTGGCATCTTGTTCAAAGTGTCGGTACAGAGCGATGAACTCATGGGCGAAGGGGGTGAGGGTCGCGCCGCTACGCGTCGATCCTCCCTTCTGACGGTTGAGTACGGCGATGCCGAGCTCCCGTTCAAGGTTCTGGACCATCGCCAGTGCCTTGGTGTAAGAGATCCCCAGGCTCATCGCCCCCTGGCGTAGCGAGCTGTGCTCGGCCACTCGCTCCAGTAGCCAGAGCACCCCGATGCCCATGAACTTCTCCCCCTCCTCATCGGTCAGGTAGAGTTTTACCTTTAGTTCCATACCTCCCCTGCAGCCGTATGGACGATGTCCACCAGCTCCTCTATCTTATCACACTCAACCGAGCAGTAGGCAAGACGGAGGGTGACGTCAGCGATGTTGATGCACCCCACCTGGTACTGCTGTAGCAGATGGCGCCTCAAGGTCTCAGCACTGCCTTTGGTCTTGAAGGCCATGAAGTAGCCGCTGTTGAAGGGATGGGGGACCAACAGATCATTGCCCTCATACTTTTTCAGCGCTTGTTTCAGGGTATCGTAGCGGCGCTTCATCTCATCAAAGACTGCCTGCTTGTCCCGCTCATAGTTGGCGCCATTTTGCATGGCGGCGACCAGGAGGGACTGGCCGGGCTTGTCACAGTTTGAGACCGTTGAGCGGATGATGCCCAAGGTGCGCTTGTTCAGCGCATCGAGGTGCTCATCGGTCAAGCCCTTGGAGCCGTAGGTGACAAAGCCAATCCGAAAACCCCAGACCAGCTCTTCCTTCGTCGCTGCATCGCACTTGACGGCAAGGATGTTGGGGTGGGCATCGCAGAGGGTTGCAAAGAGGCTCTCCTTGGCGCTCTCCTCCTCAAAGAAGAGACCAAAGTACGCATCGTCGGTGATCACCAATAGCTCGTATCCCTCATCAGCGAGGGCGACCAGGCTCGAGGCGATCGCCTGCATGTCAGCCTGGGAGGGAGTATAGCCGGTGGGGTTGTTGGGGAAGTTGAGCAGAAGCCGCCCGCGCTTTGAGGGAATGGAGCGCAGCGCCTGGACCATCGCCTCGACGTTGAAGCCCCCCTTGTCGTTGTACAGGGGGAAGCTGACCATCGAGCCACCCTGCTGGTGGACGTAGATCAGCTCATAGTTGTCCCAAGCCAAGTCAGGTACGACGAGGGTGTCGCCTGCCTGGAAGAAGAGCTGGCCGATGATCGAAAGGCCGTGGGTCAGTCCTGCGGTGACGATCGGCAGGCTGAAGCGCTTGGTAGCAAGCGACGGGTTCTTCTTGACCATCTCCTCCTTCCACAGCGCCCGGAGGCGTTGATCACCGCCTCCGGGGGCGTAGGCGAAGATGTCGGCAGGTTTGAAGGTATTGGTGTCGAACTTATTGTAGATATCAGAGAGGTGCATCGGCTGTCCGCCTGAGGTGGACATACCGACTGTGGCATTGAAGCGCTTGGCCTGCGATCCCGCTTCAGCGGCTTGGGCGACAATTCCCTTGGGAAAGAAGATCCTTCGTCCGACATCACTGAGCATCGTATCGACGATCGTATTGGCGAGCGTTTCATTGAGTTCGATAGCTAATGGGTGCATGGCATATCCTCCTGAGATACCCTTAAGTATATACATGGTTTCTTAGGTAAAGTCACGTTAAAAGAGCTCTCCCTGCTCTTCTGATAAGTTTTTATCAGATTTATTGAGCAATGAGATAAAAGTAGCCTCATCGATAATAGCAATCCCAAGCTCTTGGGCTCGGGTCCGCT
>LVBE01000186.1 GCA_001603105.1 Spirochaetales bacterium Spiro_03 | reverse complement strand
ACAGTCCGGATTGACTGTAATCTATAGGTGTCTAAAGGTGGTAATATCACATTAAGGAGTATATACTATGCTGCTAACCGTTTCTCTTGAAAACTGGCTGTCCTTCAAGGACCGTGTTACTTTTTCGATGATCGCCAGCAGGGAACGACAACACGGGCAGCGGGTTGCACGGGTCGACAAATACCAGACGAGGGTGCTCCCGATCGCTGCACTCTATGGAAGCAATGCCTCAGGAAAGACAAACTTCTTCCAAGCATTACGTTTTGCCAAGTCATTGGTGGTCATTGGTACCAGGGTGAACACCCCGATCCCCGTCGAGCCGTTCAAACTTGATAAGGCCATGGCTACCAAGCCTTCATCCTTTACGTTTGAACTGCTCATTGGTGAGAATATCTATGAGTACAGCTTTGCTGTGACACGAAAGGAAGTCACGGAAGAGCGACTGGTCTTGATCACCACAACCAGTGAGCGGGTGCTCTACCATCGCCGTTACCAAGAGATTACGCTTGATAAGACCTTGGAGACGGACTCGTTCCTTAGGTTTGCATTTCGAGGGACACGGGAAAACCAGCTCTATCTGACAAACTCCGTCTCTCAGAACATCGATACATTCAAGGCTGTCTATGATTGGTTTTCCGATACATTGACGCTCATAGCCCCTGATTCGCGCTTCAATTATTTCGAACGGTTTCTCGATGAGGAGAATCCATTGTACCCTGCCATGAACGAAGCGCTTGCCACGCTTGATACCGGTATTGCATCCCTTGGTGGTGAACAGATCCCATTTGATCATCTGCAGATGAGCGAAGAGATGAAAGCTGATCTTCTGGAGAACTTGGAGGAGGGAGGGAGCCTCCGCGTTTCCGCAGAGACCGCCAGGGGACACCTCTTTGATCGTTTTGTGATAACCCGCACGGAAGGAGAGCTACGAGCACAGAAACTCGTCACGTACCATCGCAGCAATGACGACGAGTTGGTACAGTTCGAGATGCATCAAGAGTCTGATGGGACGCAGCGTATCATCGATCTCTTGCCTTCATTTATCGACCTTACTACAGAATGCACCCCAAAGGTGTATGTCATCGATGAGATCGGCCGTAGTCTCCATACCCTGCTGCTGAGAAGACTCCTGGAAGCGTATCTGATGACGTGTTCTCACACGTCACGATCCCAGCTCTTGCTGGCGACCCATGATGTACTGCTCATGGACCAGCAGTTGTTACGCCGTGATGAGATGTGGGTAGCCGAGCGTGATGAGCGTGGTGCTTCAACCCTGATCCCATTCAGTGACTACAAGGATATTCGATACGACAAGGACATCAGAAAGAGTTATCTGCAAGGACGACTGGGTGGAGTGCCGAGGATACTGCTCGGAGGGGTACTTGCACCCCCGTGCCCCTCCATACTAGAGATGGGGGAACAGTGATGGCACAAAGAAGAAAATTACAAAGAGTATTTTGTTACGATCAAGTGCATCAAAGGGAAGGGGAACTCACCTCTTCAGGTCCTCCGTAGGATGAAAGAGCACATTAAACAGGAGGGGTTGAAGACAAGCGATGAAGCGTGGTTGATAGTAGATAAGGACCAATGGTCTGATGGGGACCTTGACCAACTTCACGCATGGGCGCAAGGCAGGGAGAATTATGGGTTTGCACTAAGCAATCCACAGTTTGAGTATTGGCTGTTGCTTCACTTTGAAGATGGGCATGATATTACCAGTGGCCAAGAGTGCATTACTCGGCTGAAACGCTATCTCCCTGATTACGATAAGGGAATCGAAGGAAGAAAGGTATCCATGGCCCAGATAGAAGCTGCTGTCCGGCGTGCAGAACAGCGAGACAACCCTCCTTGTGAAGATTGGCCGAGAAGACCTGGTTCCACAACAGTGTATAGATTGGTCAGGAAACTTATTGGGTCAAATCACACGTCTTAGACGTATGTGATCGGAAGGAGAACTGTGGTGCACACTCATGCATAGGAAGAGGGGTCCTCACCCCTCTCTCAGTCTCCTGATGTTCCTGTTCAGGCGCGGCCTGAGAACCAGTCTATAGGCCAGCGTCCTCGTTCTTCTCTCTGCCTCTGGGTGGGCAGAGAAGAACGAGTCGGGGTTGGGGTAGATCCCAAGCTCTCCCCGTATGGCCTTGGCCTGGATAGCGGTCTCCTCTCCCTCCCATACGATGGGAGGGTTGCGGAAGTTGAGGGTGGCGATGCCGTAGCCGTAGAAGCTGCCCATGTAATCGGGGTAGCGGGCCTGCAACTTCTTTACATATGGTTGGTCGACGATGTGGCCACCGAGGACGATCCACTTCTTCTGGTAGTAGATCCTCGTCCAGCTATGAAAGAGCGTTGATGGGGAGGCGTGGATGACCACACCCTTCAGCAGGCCGCGGTGGAGCACCCGTCCCACCATGGCAGCTTCAAGGCGGCACGGGACTCCTGCATGGCGCAAGAGCGCCATGAGGAGGGTGGTCTTGGTCAGGCAGTTTCCCATCCTCAGGGCCAGGACCTCAGAAGCCGGGATCTCGAAGTGTTGTGTGTAGCCATAGGCAACCTCATCACGTACCATCGTGTAGATCGCCTCGATGCGGGCGGAGAGGGGTTGCTCTCTCCATCTTCGCTCTTCAAAGAGCGCGATGATGGATGCACTATTGAAGTCGAGCAGTGGCGTCGACTCCAAATAGATGCTCAAATCCGTTTCCCTCGAGCTCGTTACATCAGGTTTTGGCATGCACAAAGTGTATCATACGCTGCCACTCTGCTTCTAGCCTATATCCCACACTACTCTTTATGGCGCATCACTCTTGGTATATCCTATGACCGCCCTCCGGGCAGAGGATGACAGACGCTGCGGGGAGGGGAGGGAAACGGATGGAAACCCCGTTGGTACAACCGGTTTCCATTGGATGACAAAGAGAACGATTTGTTCTACCATGAGCGACTATGAACTACTACTTCATCGCCTGCCGAAGCGGAAAAGAGGAGAAGACGAGAGAGCATCTCTCGCGTCTCTTCAGCCGCGAGCTGGGCGAGGAGTGTGATGTGATGATCTTCATCCCGATGCGCGAAATGATCGATCGCAGGCGAGGGAAGAAGATCATGAACAACCGACCGATCCTTCCGGGCTACCTCCTCGCCTCAAGCGAGGGGGATTTGAGCCCTCTCATCCAGGATGTCCGCTCCGTTGCCGGCTGTTATGGCTTTTTGCGCTACGTGGACAAGACCATCGCCCTTCGAGGGGTCGACCGTACCTACGCCTCCTGGATCACACACAACAAGGGGACGATCAAGCCGAGCAAGGCGATCCTCAAGAAGGGGGAGCCGATCAAGATCATCGAAGGGCCGATGATGAACTTCTTCGGCACCATCGTCGGTGTCGACTATCGGCACAGCCGGGCAACGGTTGAGTTTGAGTTCCATGAGGTGGTGCGGCGTGTCTCGATGCCGATCGAGTTCATCGAAAGCGACCGGGGTATCGGCGAAGATGCTTAACCTTCTCCCTATTCGGTTGTTATCAGAGTGCAGTCATGGTATAGTACCCGCTACCGATACACCGTTGTTTTGCTTCTATTGACCGGTATGAAATGATGTCAGTGAGGATCTGTCGATGAGTGAAGTGTTGAGGTTCCAATTGTTCAAGCGCGCGGTTCTCATCATCCTCGATGTCATCCTGTTGCTCCTTGCCAGCGCTATCGGTGCCTGGGCGGTCTTCGCCCTCCATGTGCCCGCCCTCTACCCTACCATCGCCCGGCTGAACATCATCGCCATCATCGTCATCCTCATCGTGGTGCGCTTCTACCGCATCCGCATCAGCGAGAGCTCGCTCGACCTGCTCAGCCGGGTGCTTGCCGGCTTTGTCCCGGTCTTCTTCCTCTCCGCCCTCGTCCTCGGCTCCTACCTCGGCTTTCGCTCGCCCTGGATCCCCTATCTGGTTGTCACCGACGCCTTCGGCTTCATGATGATTCTCTTCTCGCGCATCAGCTACCGGATGCTGCTCTCGTACCGCAACCGCCAGGATGCCACCAATCTGCCCCGTGCCGTCGTCTACGGGGCAGGGGAGCTCGGCAGCACGCTGGTGCGCCAGTACCAGCGGGGCAAGCTTCCCTACCGCATCGTCGGCTTCGTCGATGACGATGCCAACCTCAGGGGCAGCTATGTGCTCGGCACCCGTGTCTACGGCACCGTCAAGGAGCTCGCCCAGATCCTCACTGACCAGAAGGCGAAGGTCCTGATCATCGCCATCACCGAGATCGAGCAGGAGCGGATGTTCGCCGCCGTCGATGCCGCCAAGGAGGTGGGGGCCGAGGTGAAGGTCATCCCCTCGCTCTTCGAGATCCAGCAGGGCTCGAAGGAGCTGGATGTGCGCAACCTCGACTATGCCGACCTTTTGGGTAGGCCCTTGATCACGATTGACCGCGAGCCGATCGAGGCGATGGTGCAGGGCAAGCGCATCCTCGTCACCGGGGCCGGGGGGTCCATCGGCAGTGAGATCTGCCGCCAGCTGCTCACCTACGGGCCGACCCAGCTCATCCTCGTCGACATCGACGAGACTGAGCTCCACGACCTCTCCCTCTCCCTGCACAACTTCCAGCGGGAGTGGAGCGACCTCATCATGCCGGTGGTCTGTGATGTGAAGAACAAGGCGAAGGTCGACCGCATCATGGAGACGTACAAGCCCGACCTCATCTTCCATGCCGCCGCCTACAAGCACGTGCCGCTTCAGGAGCTCTATCCTGAGGAGGCGATCACGAACAACATCCTCGGCTCCTACGCACTGTTGAGGAGTGCGAAGGAGCACCACGTGAGGAAGGTGGTCGTCATCTCGACCGACAAGGCGGTCAACCCCACCAACGTCATGGGGGCGACCAAGCGTGTGGTCGAGCTACTCGCCAGTGCGCTCACAACCCCTGAGACCGAGATCATTGCCGTGCGCTTCGGCAATGTCCTCGGTAGCCGGGGAAGCATGCTTCCCCTCTTCAATGACCAGATTAAGGCCGGGGTCCCGATCACAGTGACCCATAAGGAGATCATCCGCTACTTCATGGCCATCCCCGAGGCCGTAGGCCTCGTCTTCAAGGCCGCTGCCATGGCCAAGGGTGGGGAGGTGATGGTCCTTGATATGGGCCGTCCGGTGAAGATCTACGACTTTGCCCAGAAGCTGGTCAAGTACTATGGGGACGGCAGGAGCCAGGTGATCGTCACCGGCCTGAGGCCCGGAGAGAAGCTCTATGAGGAGCTGCTCGCCGACAGTGACACCACCATCCCCACAGAAGACAAGCTTGTCTTCAAGGCCAAGGTCAACGGCTACTCCATTACCGAAGAGGAGTTCGTCACCACCTACCTTCCCATCTTCGAGCACAGCAACGACCCCAAGGAGATGCTCGCTTCCCTCCATCACATGGTCCCTGAGTTTACCAGTAATGGGAAGGTGATGAGGTGACGACAGATCGAAAGACCGATCGAAGAAACGAACACAGACTAATCTCAAAGGCACTGCAGTAGTACTCAACACTCGCCATCGAGGGGAAGCTCGCATAACGCGAGCTCTCCCTGAGGCTTATCGTCTGCACAGAGAACGAGGTCAATATCCCCAACTCCTTCTGGCTCATGCCTCGTTCGATCCTCCACGAGCGAAAGGCTTGAGCCACATGAAAGGGTTCCATCAAGAGAATAAGCGTTCTCTGTACTTCAATATTCTCAACAAACGATTCACAGCCTTGCTGCTGACTCGTTACTATTGAATCCTGGAATCTGCATCCTACTCTTACTCTTAATCTTGAATCTTGGGTGTTGGGTGTTGGGTGTTGGGTGTTGGGTGTTGGGT
>LVBE01000023.1 GCA_001603105.1 Spirochaetales bacterium Spiro_03 | reverse complement strand
CAAGCCCTTGGTTATCCGGGGGGCCCGGCAAACGGGCAAGACCACCCTGGTTACACACTTCGGTGATCAGTTCGACACCTTCTTGTACGTGAATCTTGAACGGACACATGATCTCTCTCTGTTCGACCATGAAGGATCGATGAGCCAATTGCTTCAGCGCATCGCCCTTGAGAAGGGAACGGCATTGAAGGGAGAAACGCTGCTCTTCATCGATGAAATCCAGCACAGCAGCAAAGCCATGGGCTTGATCAGATATTTCTATGAGGATCTGCCCTCCCTCTTTGTCATTTGTACGGGAAGTTTATTGGATGTCATGATGGAGGAGCAGGGCATAAGCTTTCCGGTGGGGAGGGTGGAGTATCTCTATCTCTTCCCCTTGACCTTCGCGGAGTTCTTATCTGCCATCGGCGAGGATGAAGCGGCGCTTCTTCTCCTGCAGATACCGGTCCCCTCATGGGCTCATGATCATCTCATGCGATTGTTTCGCGCTTATATGATTGTCGGCGGGATGCCTGAGGTGGTGGCGCGCTATCGAGAGGGACGCGACATCACGCGCTGCAGCAGCGTATACAACTCCTTGATGATCTCCTTCAGTGATGATGTGGCCAAATATGCGAACGGTTTGACTGAGCTACGGGTGGTGAGGAGGATCATGGAGGTGGTGCCCTCCCAAGTCGGCAATCGGATCGTGTTCAACAATTTCGGCAACACCGGGTATCGCTCCCGCGAAAGTGCCAATGCGCTGAGAATCTTGGAGCGGGCGATGTTGCTCTACCTCTGTTATCCAACGACTGCGACGTCGCTTCCCCTCTCGCTGAGATACACGAAGAGTCCCCGATTACAATTCATCGATACCGGATTGTTGGGCTTCTCGCTCAAGGTCCAGTCAGTGCTCCTCGGTCCCGATGACCTGCACACCATCATAGGCGGGATGCTCAGTGAGCATGTAGTGGGCCAGGAGCTTTTGGCTTCGAGTATGCTCGCCTTGGAGAAGCCGATCTTCTGGGTACGGGAGAGCGCACAGAGCAATGCGCAGATCGACTACCTGGACACCGATGAAGAGCGGGTTATCCCGATCGAAGTCAAGGCCGGCTCTTCCGGTCGCCTGAGATCCCTGCACCTGTTCATGGAGCAGTCGACAGGGGATCTGGCTCTCCGCTTCTATGACGGTCCAATCCAGGTCGATGAGGTTTCGACCCCTACCGACGGCAAGCGCTATCGCCTGCTCTCCCTCCCGCTCTACCTCGCCTCCCAGGCGAGGGCGTATGCGACTCATTATGGGTAGAACAAAACAGGACTGCCAAAAAGCAGTCCTGTAAAGAGGTGCCAATCGGATTCGAACCGATGTATGAAGGTTTTGCAGACCTTTCCCTAGCCGCTTGGGTATGGCACCATGGCGTTAAGCCTCTCTGAGATTAACAGGTTTGGCGCGGAGAATCAAGGGGGGAATTTTGGGGTATTTTTGATTGACAATTGAATGTTTTTGATTGTATCATGGATATAGGCTCTAAAAAGATTCAAAAACATTCAGGAAGGCCCCGATGTCAACCATTCCAGCCGGACGACAGCAGCACATTCTCTTGCGAATCAGACGCGAGGGGACTGTCACTGTCAGTGACTTGGCCCTGGAGCTTGAAGTCAGTGAGTTGACTATCCGCCGCGACCTGGACCAGCTGGCGAGCCGGGGCCTGGTGGAGCGAACCCACGGAGGGGCAACCGAGCGGCGGACGCTTGCCGTCGAGCCTGACTACCCCCAAAAGGCACAGGAGTATCCTACAGAGAAGGCAGCGATCGGGTCGCGTGTCGCCTCGATGATCGAGGAGGGCGACACCGTCTACATCAACAGTGGCTCGTCGACACTCGCTGTCATCCAGGCCTTGGCAACAGAGGACAAGGCCATCACGATCGTCACCAACAACGCCGATGCCTTCTGGGCGTGCAAGGAGAGCGAGAATATTCGCCTGATCTTCTGCGGAGGCGTCTACCGCCAGCGCAGCCACTCCGTCTCCGGCTCGCTCAGCGCCTTGGTCATCAATCAGATCAACGCCAACAAGGCAGTCATCGGCGTCGACGGCTTTTCGCCATCGGCTGGTCTGACGACCCCGATCCTTGAGGAAGCGGAGACGACCCGGGCGATGATCGAGCAGACCGTCGGGGCGGTGATCGTCGTTGCCGCCGCCAACAAGATCGGCGTGGTATCGAACTATCGGACCATTGGCTTGGAAGAGGTCGATGTACTGGTCACCGACCAAGAAGGCGGCGACATCGTCAGCCAAATGGAGATCCCAGCGGGTCTCTCAATACTTGTTGCAACTACTACACAGTAGGAGGAGTACGTGATGAAATATCTGGACGAGTATGCACAGCAGTATGCAGACTGCGCATGGTTGAGCTTCGAGGATCTTGAGAAGTTCATGGTAGAGGCGTTGATCCACAGTGGTGTCCCTGCTGCTGACGCCGCGATCATCGGAGACGTATTGATCGAGAGCGATAAGCGGGGTATCGATAGCCACGGCATCGGGCGGCTGAAGCCGATCTACATCGATCGCATCGATATCGGGATCATGAATCCGGTCACCGAGATCGAGGTGGTCAAAGACCAGAACGCAACTGCTGTCCTCGATGGCCATAATGGCATGGGCCACGTCGTCGGCTACAAGGCGATGGAGATGGCCATAGAAAAGGCGAAGAAGTACGGCCTGGGCATGGTGGTGGTGCGCAACTCCAACCACTACGGCATCAGTGGATACTTCGCCACGATGGCCACCAAGGCTGGCATGATCGGTGTCACCGGCACCAATGCCCGCCCCTCCATCGCCCCGACCCACGGGGTGGAGAACATGCTGGGTACCAACCCGCTGGTCTTCGGCATGCCGACCGATGAGGACTTCCCCTTCGTCATCGACTGCGCCACCAGCGTAACGCAGCGTGGTAAGATCGAGGTGTATGGACGGGCAGGGAAGGAGCTTCCCGAGGGGTGGGTCATCGACCACGAAGGCAAGACCCGCACCGATACGCAACAGGTGCTCAAGGACCTGACAACCGGCATGGCTGCCCTGACCCCGCTCGGGGGCATCGGCGAGGTCACCGGCGGCTACAAGGGCTACGGCTATGCGATGGTTGTCGAGATTCTGTCGGCAGCTTTGCAGGATGGATCGTGGATGAAGGCGCTCAACGGCTTTGATGAGAACGGCAAGGCGATCCCCTATCCGCTGGGTCACTTCTTCATCGCCATCGATCCTGAGCACTTCATGGGCCTTGAGACCTTCAAGCGCATCGCCGGCACCATCTGCCGACAGCTGCGCGCAAGTGAGAAAGCGCCGGGTGCCGACTACATCTTCACCCCCGGTGAGAAGGAGTACTTGTCCTACCAGTTCCGCAAGGAACATGGTTGTCCGGTGCCCCCGTCGCTGCAGAAGGTGATGATTGAACTTCGCGATCGCTACAAGATGGACTACTCGTGGGACTTCGAGAAGAAATAAGTAAAGGGAGAAGAACATGCAAGACGAACTGAAACGAAGAGCGTTGGCGTATCACGAGCTGGATGGGATGCCGGGCAAGGTGTCGGTGGTACCCACCAAGCCGTGTGCAACTGCAGATGACCTGGGCCTTGCCTACACCCCGGGTGTAGCCAAGCCCGTGCTTGAGATCGCCGAGAACCCCGAGGACGCGTACCGCTACACCTCCAAGGGCAACCTGGTGGCGGTCATTTCAAACGGCACGGCGATCCTTGGCCTCGGTGACCGTGGGGCATTGGCCAGCAAGCCGGTGATGGAGGGCAAAGGTGTCCTCTTCAAGAGATTCGCCGATATCGATGTCTTTGACATCGAGCTCGACGAGACCGATCCTGACAAGATCATCGAGATGGTCAAGGCGATGAGCCCGACCTTCGGAGGGGTGAACCTTGAGGACATCAAGGCCCCTGAGTGCTTCAAGATCGAGCAGGAACTCATCGAGAAGTGTGACATCCCGATCTTCCACGATGACCAGCATGGCACCGCTATCATCGCAACAGCTGGCCTTATTAATAGTTGTGAGATTGTCGGCAAAAAGCTCGAGGATGTGACGATCGTCATCAACGGAGCCGGAGCTGCCGGCATCTCCTGTGCCCGCATGTTCAAGGCAGCCGGAGCCCAGGCGAAGAACATCCTGATGGTGGACAGCAAGGGCGTCATCTACAAGGGGCGCACCGCTGGTATGACCAGCCAGAAAGAGGAGTTCGCCGTCGAGACTGCGGCGCGCACGCTCGCCGATGCGATGAAGGGCGCCGATGTCTTCATGGGCCTCTCGATCGCCGACTGCGTCAGCGCCGAGATGCTGCTCTCCATGGCAAAGGACCCGATCGTCTTTGCGATGAGCAACCCCAACCCGGAGATCAACTACGAGCTGGCGATGGCTACACGCAGCGACCTGATCATGGCGACCGGGCGCAGTGACTACCCCAACCAGATCAACAACGTGCTCGGCTTCCCCTTCATCTTCCGCGGTGCACTGGACGTCCGCTCCAGGATCATCAGCGAAGGCATGAAGATGGCCGCCGCCCGCGCCCTCGCCGCTCTGGCCAAGGAGCCGGTACCTGAGTCGGTGAAGAAGGCGTATGGTGGAAAGGACTTCTCCTTTGGGCGCGAATACATCGTTCCCAAGCCCTTTGACCCCCGGGTCATTGAGTGGGAGGCAGTCGCTGTTGCCAAGGCTGCCTGTGAGGAAGGCCTTGCGGCAAAGCCCATCACCGATTGGGAGGCGTACCGCAAGAGCCTCGCCAAGCGGATGGAGAAGTACTGGAACTGACCGATCCTCACATGATCGAAGCGAAGCCGATGGACAACAAATCCATCGGCTTCGCTGTGCAAGGTCTTATCTGTCCGTCCGCGTTTGCGCCCCTTCAGCGGGCGACCACCACCAAGGTGCGGGTCAGCTCTTCATGGTGGACACTGTAGGTGAAGTTGTTGGCATTGGAGTTGACGTGAAACTCATCGGCTACAACAGAGAAGGAGGTCCGCTCTGGTATGTAGGCGACGAGTCTGAGCGTCACGCTCTCGTTCATGGCAGCAGGGAAGGCAGAGAGAGAGGTGAGGGCTACGATCAGGGTGATCAGGATGGTGTGTCTGAAGCGGCTCATCGCTCTCTCCTTTGAATATTGCAATTGATAATATTGTGCACAATACATTATACAGTGTCAATACACCCAGTCGCGCAACTATTGTGTATATAAGGGATTATACGTGTCATATGTTGAGAAAACTATAAGAAGCGTTGCTGTTTTGTATGGCTATAAAGAGAAAAACCTATCGTATAGGGCAACATATGACAGAGAAAAAGGGCTTTTGGGGTCTCTAGGCGGCATTTAGGCTGAAGATGTACGATTGTAAGAGAACTTCTGACAAGAGACAGAGTATTAAAATCTGATGTTTACTGCATTGAGGAAAAAAGAGACCAGTGAATGTCCGTTTCACTGGTCTCTGGGGTGTGCAAGATCCGATTCCGCGCTGGGGTATTTGAGGCGTATCAGCCTCCGAAAAGATTGATGGTGGTATATCGGTCATCCTCGACGAGCTGATAGCTGAAGCCAAGGACGTTGGAGGAGATCTCAAGGCCGGATTCGGTTTGTGAGACAACGGTAAAGCCTGTGATCTCACCTCTGAGGTATAGGACGAAGAAGTTCTGTTCAAGTGCAAAGAGCGATGTGGTTATGCTCAACAGTACGATCGTCAGTAGTATTGTCTTATATAGAATCTGCATCGCATGCCTCTTATATATTTGATACAATAGTAC
>LVBE01000185.1 GCA_001603105.1 Spirochaetales bacterium Spiro_03 | reverse complement strand
GTATGAGCACTGTTCTGATCGGCACATCAGGTTATAGCTACACCGAGTGGGTCGGCCCCTTCTACCCACACGGCACAGCAGCGGAGGCGTATCTCTCCTACTACGCCACGATCTTTGGCACCGTTGAGCTGAACTTCAGCTACTACCGGATGCCCGAGGCGACGCAGCTGGCGCTGATGCACCAAAGCGCCCCGTCGCTGCGTTTTTCCATCAAGGCCCATCAGAGCATGACCCACTGCGTCGATGCTGATCAGTGGCGTCAGCAGAGCAGCCGTTTCTACCGCGCCCTGGAGCCACTGCTCAACGAGCAGGTCCTCGATGCGGTACTCTTGCAGTTTCCCTCCTCCTTCCACTACGAGGTGGAGAACCGGCGCTACCTCGACGCTCTTTTACAGAACCTCAACGGCCTTCCGTTGGCCGTGGAGTTCCGCAGTAGCCGTTGGTACAACAACCGCACCCTCGATGCACTGCGCGAACGCGCAGTCTGCTTTGTCTCTCTTGACCTGCCTGCTATTGCGGGCAATCCCCCAATGATGGATGTGCCGACCGCCCCGCTCTCATACCTACGCCTGCATGGGCGCAACACTGCCTCGTGGTGGGGCAGTGATGCGGCAAGTCGCTACGACTACCACTACGACGACAGTGAACTGACCTCTGTCGCCGAACGCCTGTACACCCTCAGCTGTCAGGCAGAGCGGAGCCTGGTCTACTTCAACAACCACAAAGGAGGACAGGCTGCGCACAATGCCCAACGCCTGATTCACCTCTACAGGACACTCTATGGGTGAGGCGTCGATCATCCACATCAACATCATCGATTATCCTGCGGCCATCGCCCAGGCCCATGACCCCTCCCTTGCCCGCCGTCCGTTCGTCATCGCCGCCGAGCGCGGGGAGCGGGCGATCGTCCTCTCCCCGTCCCAACAAGCCCGAACGGAGGGGATCGTACGGGGCATGAGCCTGGCCAGCGCCCGACGCCAACTGCCCTCCCTCACTGTCCTCGCCCCCGACCCTCGGCTCACCGATCGTGCTGACCAGGGCCTGCAGAAGATCATCGATGCCTATTCACCGACCATCCAGGGCGAGAGAGGAGGCCACCTCTACCTCGATATGAGCGGCACCAGCCGCCTATTTGGCCCGGTGGTCGACAGTGCCCTGCGCATACGGCGCCAGATCCGGGACACCCTCGGCCTCGAGGGCGCTGTCGCCGTCGGCTCGAACAAGCTGGTGGCAAAGATCGGAACCCGAACAGTGCGTCCCTATGGGCTGGCCGAGATCCGCAGCGGTGAAGAGGCTGCGTTTCTTGCCGATCAGAGCATCGACTTGCTCAATGGCGTCGGCTCGGTCACCAAAGGCCTGCTCACCGCGGTAGGTATCACCAAGATCGGCGACCTTGCCCGCCTCACTGATGAGGAGGTCCTCGCCTTTTTGGGCACACGGGGGCTGCGACTGCGTGACAGCGCCAGAGGCTTGGATAACGAGGCGGTAGCACAGCTTCGTGCAAACGAGCGTTGCATCAGGCGCAGCGTCGACTTCAATGAACCGATCATCGCCGCCGATGCGATCAAGGGTGCGGTGGTCAGCGCAGCCAGCGACGCAGCCCATCAGATGCGCTGCAGTGCACTGGGCTGCTCTAGACTCACCATCACCCTGCGCTACAGCGATGGCAAAGAGAGCACGGCCTCTTGTACAGCCGTCGACACCCAGCAGTGGGTCGATGATGGGCCGATCGAGAGCGCTGCCTGGCTTGCTGCCCAGCGTGCCCACATCCGACGGGTACGTCTGGTCGGCTTTCTGCTCACCCTCACTCGCCTCTCTGGCGTGCTCTACCCTGCCGACCTCTTCGATTCAGCCAGAACTGGACGTCAACAGGCGGTACAGCGCACTGTCGACCTACTCAAAGGCCGCTATGGTCCTACGGTCCTACAGCACGCCTCAGCGCTCGCCCATGGCCACTAGACTCGCCATACTCTCTGCCTACTCACTCTACCACTCCACTATCAGGGCCGAAGAGCTGGTCGCCCAGCTCGTTGGCTGGAACATCAAGCGGGTAGCCATCACCGATGTGGACAACCTCTACGGCTACCCGCTTTTCCACGCATTGGCCAAGGAGGTGGACATCACCCTCATCGCCGCCGCTGCCCTGAGCGAGGAAGGTGAGCTGATCTACGCCTTCTGCGAGGATGAGGAGAGCTGGCACGAACTCTGCGCACTGCTCTCGCGGCGCCACCAAGAGCCCTCGTTCTCCTATGGCGCCTACTTTGCCAACAACGCGGGCCCACTTACGCTCGCTGTCGCCTCCCCGCACCTGCTCAAAACCCTGGCGGGCAGGACTCGACGCCTCTATGGCGCCATCACGCCGACGGACAAGCGGGCCATCGTCACCGCCAAAGAGCTTGGCCTGCCGGTATTGGCCTGCGACAACGCCTTTTTGCGTAGCGAGGAAGATCGGCGCACCCACCACCTACTGAAGGCGATCGGGGCCAAAGCCACCCTCCAAGAGACAGGAGGCGCCACTGTCCATGGCTTGCTCCTTGACCCTGGACAGTGGCAACAAGCCTTCCACCCCTACGCTGAGGCAGTGGCCAATGCCGAGGCGCTCGGTTCATATGACCCGTTCGTCCACCCCCTGATCTTTCCCTCCTATCCTGCTATAGACCCGGCCTCAGAGTTGCGTAGGCGGGTCTACATCGGAGCAGAAGCGCGCTATGGCGAGCTCAACGACGCAATCCTCGCCCGGATCGACTATGAGCTGGCGATCATCGAAGAAAAGGGATTCTGCCCGTACTTCTTGGTCATGCACGACATCGTGCAGATGAGCAGCCGCAGCTGTGGCCGCGGCAGCGGCGCTGCCTCGATCGTCTCCTATGCACTCTTCATCACCGCCGTCGATCCATTGGCCCATAAGCTATACTTTGAGCGCTTCCTCTCCCCCTCCCGAACTGATATGCCGGACATCGACGTCGATTTTGCCTGGGATGAGCGCGATGGCGTCTTTGACGCAGTCTACGCCGCCTTTGGCCGTGACCACTGCGCCCGGGTAGCCAACCACCTCTTCTTTCGCTTTGAATCAGCCCTCAGAGAGACCGCCAAGGCGTACGGTCTCTCCGGCGGACAGATCAGTGCAGTCACCCGCTCCCTCGGCCCGACCATCGACGACCCGCTCTGGGGCGAGATCGCGGCGATGGCACAGCGAATCGTCGGCTTGCCCAAAGGCCTTTCGATGCACTGCGGAGGACTGGTCATCACCCCCCGTCCGACGACCTGCTACGCCCCCATCACCCGATCGGCCGATGGACAGCCACTCTTGGTCTGGGAGAAGGAGGGAGTCGAGGAGGCGGGCTTTGTGAAGATTGACCTCTTGGGCAACCGCTCCCTTGCCGTCATCCGCGACACGCTCTGTTCCCTTACTCGGTGCGGCGTCCCCATCGATGAGCGCACTTGGCGGCCGAACGAGGACCAAGCGACCATTGACGCCCTTGCCCGTGGTGACTCGATGGGGGTCTTCTACATCGAAAGCCCGGCGATGCGGCAACTGCAGAAGAAGACTGGATGCGGTGATTTTGAACACATCGTCATCCACTCCTCGATCATCCGTCCGGCGGCCAATGCCTTCATCAACACCTACATCGAGCGGCTGAAGGGCAAGGCGTACGACCCGTTGCATCCACGACTTCAGACGATCCTCAGTGAGACGTACGGCATCCTCTGCTACCAGGAGGATGTCTCCAAGGTGGCCGTCGCCCTAGCCGGCTTCAGCGAGTCTGATGCCGACAAGCTGCGCAAGATCATCGCCAAAAAAACGAAGGGCGAGCGGCTACGCTCCTACCAGGACCTCTTCTACCAAGGCTGTCGGGCACATGGCGTACAGGAGGCGACCATCGAGAAGGTCTGGGCGATGATGTTGAGCTTTGACGGCTACTCCTTCTGCAAGAGCCACAGCGCCTCCTATGCGATGGTCTCCTTTCAGAGCGCGTACCTACGTGTCCACTACCCAGCCCACTTCATGGCCGCCGTCCTCACCAACGGTGGTGGCTACTACGACAGCGGAGCCTATATCAGCGAGGCACGACGGATGGGCATCACCGTCAACGGACCCGATATAAACCTCTCTGCTGTAGCCTACCAGGCAAGGGGCAATGACCTTACCATCGGCTTGATGGCCATCGCCGGCCTCTCGCTTCAGACTATGAAAGCCATCATACACGAACGTGAAGCCGGTGGGATGTACCGTGACCTGGTCGACCTGGCCCGGCGCCTTGACGTGGGGCGGGAGCAGTGGGCCGCTCTCACCCAAAGCGGCTGCACTGACTCCCTGGCCCCCACCCTCCGACGCAGCGAGCAGCTGCGCGTGCTGCTCACCACCGCCCATATCGCTGAACAGCGCATCCAAGGCGACCTCTTCGCCCAGGCTCCACTGCCCCAACAGGCGCCTAAAGCCGCCATCAGAGATCGGCGCACCCGCACTCTCGCCGAACTTGCCGGCGAGTGGGACGCCCTGGGCTTTCTACGCACCCTCCACCCCCTGGCCCTCTATGGCATGGCGGTGCAGAGTGCCAATCGAATCAAGGCACAGGACCTTGGGCGCTATGAACGGTGCCGCATCACCCTCATCGGATACCAGATCACACGCAAACAAGTGCACACCAAAGGCGGGGAGCTGATGAGCTTCATCTCCTTTGAGGATGAGACAGCCCTCTATGAGACTGTCCTCTTTCCCCATCTCTATGAACGCTTCTACCCCCTCCTCTATCGCGCCGCTCCGCTTTTGGTCAACGGAACAGTCAAGTGCGACCACGGCGCCCTCATCGTCGAAGTCGATCATCTCAGCCTCCTTGAGGCTTGCACACAGAAGGTACAGGTGCGACACTCATCTCTGAGGTCACCC
>LVBE01000022.1 GCA_001603105.1 Spirochaetales bacterium Spiro_03 | reverse complement strand
CCCTACAAGTACTTGAGAGGAGAACTCTATGGAATTAGTAAGTGCACAAGCAATGCTAGATGATGCCTATAAACGAAAATATGCAATTGGCCATTTCAATCTAAACAATATGGAAAGCGTCAGAGCTTTTCTTTTTGCTGCACAGGAAGCGAATTCACCAATAATCCTCTCTGTCTCTGGCGGTACCGCAAAGTACATGGGTGGATATCAGACAATCTCCCACATGGTTCTGGACTTTATAAAATACTTGAAAATCACGGTGCCTGTTGCCTTACATGTCGATCATGGCACCTATGATGAAGTGTTGCAGGCAATTGATGAGGGGTTCAGCTCTGTTATGTTCGATGGCTCTTCACTACCAATTGAGAAGAACTTGGAAATGACCAGTGAGATTCTTCGACGTGCCCATATGCGAGGAATCAGTGTCGAAGCTGAAGTCGGGGGTATCGGCGGAGAGGAGGATGGGCATATAGCCAAAGGGGAGTATGCCGACCCGAAGCATTGTAAGATGATGGCTGACCTTGGTGTAGATTTTCTGGCTGCTGGCATCGGTAATATTCACGGCAAGTATCCCGAGAATTGGGATGGCTTGGACTTTGATCTCCTCGCTAGTATTAAACAAGCGGTTGGTCCACTTCCATTAGTGCTTCATGGTGGCTCGGGCATTCCTGAAGAACAGGTGCGCCGGGCAATCGCTTTGGGAATAAGTAAAATCAATGTAAATACCGAGTGCCAAATAGCCTTTACAGAAGCTACGAAACAGTACTTTCTGGATGGGAAGGATCTGGAGAGCAAGGGGTTTACCCCTCGTGCAATGCTGGCTCCGGGTATAGAAGCAACAAAAAGATTATGTATTCAAAAGATGGAGTTGTTCGGTAGCGTCAACAGAGCGTAAAAGGAGGGGAATTGATATGAAGAGAGTTGAGACTTTAAAAGAGAAAGCCCGGCAAATCAGGATAGAAACACTAGATATGATACTCAACTCTGGATCAGGACATATTGGTGGATCATTTTCGGTTAATGATATCCTTGTTGCTCTGTATTATGACGTTATGCACATCTCAAAAGATCCAATGGATCCTGGCCGTGATAGGTTCGTGTTGAGCAAAGGGCATGCTAACCCGGCTCTATATGCTATTCTTATGGATGTCGGCTATGTTTCCAAAGACGCAAAGAGTAGCTTAAGACAGTTTGGTAGCCCGTTTCAGGGGCATCCCGACAGTGCAATGTGTTCTGGCATAGACTGTACGACCGGGTCACTAGGGCAGGGTGTAAGTGTTGGAGTAGGAATGGCACTAGGCCTGAAAAAACTAAAAGGAACCCAACGAGTATTTATCGTAACCGGTGACGGTGAACTCAATGAGGGATTGTGTTGGGAAGCCTTCATGGCTGCGGCAAACTTCGAGCTTGATAATCTGACTGTCATCATCGACCGGAATATGATCCAGCTAGGTGATAACACTGAAAAGTTGATGAGGCTGGGTGATTTGAAAGGCAAGATGGAGAGTTTTGGTTTTGTCGTAGATGAAATAGATGGCCACGATTTCAAAGTTCTACTTCCAGCTTTGGAGAAGAAAACGGTGGGTAAACCACATTGCATTATTGCCAGAACTATCAAAGGGAAGGGTGTCTCATACATGGAGAATAGTGCTGCTTGGCATGGAGGAATCCCAAAAGGGGATCAAATTACTCAAGCATATGCGGAATTGGGAGGAACTTACAATGGGTGAAAAACAAGCCACGAGACATGGGTTCTATGAAGGTTTGGTCGCCCTCGCCAAGGACTGGGAAGATGTCTATGCGGTTGATGCCGACCTGGGTTCGGCCACAGGGTCCTCGATTTTCCAAAAGGCATTCCCTGACCGATATATTGATGTAGGGATTGCAGAACAAAACCTCGTTGGTATTTCAGCTGGACTAGCCAGAGTCGGGCTTGTGCCGTTTTGCTCGTCGATGGCTGTGTTCGTGGTTGGAAGAGGTTTTGAGATTATTAGAAATGCAGTGGCGTACTCGAAAATCAATGTAAAAATTATTGGCAGCCACACCGGGATTACTGCTGCGTCAGACGGTGGGTCCCATCAAGCAATTGCAGACCTTGCAGCGATGAGGGCTCTTCCCAATATGGTAGTGCTCTCTCCGTGCGATTATAACCAGGCAAAAAAGATGGCAGCACTTATGTATGCCCACGAAGGACCGGTGTATCTAAGAACGTCCCGGGAGCCGATGGAAAATGTGACAAGCCCTCAAGATGATATCACCCTTGGAAAGGCACAAAAACTAAGGTCAGGAAAGAACGTGTGCATTATCGCTACCGGCATGATGACAGTGCTGGCTATGGCGGCGGTACAGTTACTTGAAAAAGAAGGAATTGATGCCACGGTCCTCAATATTCATACCATCAAGCCACTTGATACACAGACTATCAGAGAGGAAGTACGTTCCTGTAACGGAAGGGTTGTTGTATGCGAGGAAGCCAATAAGTTTGGAGGTCTTGGAGAGGCTGTGGCATACTCTTTGATTGAAGAAAACAACATTGTGTTTGCACACGTCGCAATTGAGGACCGGTTCGGTCAATCCGGTGCCACCGCGACTATTTTGCAGGAGTATGGAATCACATCCGAGGCAATAGCTAAAAAGGCGAGAGAGGTCGTACAGAAATAACATGGCACCGATATTCCAAGTCGTCGGAGTTGGGCACAGTTGTTTGGATCAAGTGTGTAGCATCGAACGGTATCCGGCAGAGGATGATTCCACTCACATCACGGCAATTTCAGTCCAAGGAGGCGGGGCGGTTGCTACAGCTTGTGTAGCTGCCAGTCGTCTTGGAATCAGCGCTGCATTCATCGGGAACCTAGGCCAAGACCGAGTCAGCGACTCCATCCTTGAACTGTTTGTAGAAGATGGCGTCTATATCGATGCAGTGGTGAGGCGAGATGATTGTTTTGGGCTTCAGTCGTTTGTGATGGTAAATCAGTCAATGGGCACCAGGACCAAATTTCCACAACGCGATACAAATCCTGTGATACAGTGGACTCAAGACTTGGTATTAATGATTGAGAATGCAAAGGTAGTTCACCTTGATGGGACCAATTGGGAAAATGCTTTCAAAGCTTCCAGGATTGCCAAGGAGGCAGGGGTGCTTGTCTCACTGGATGGTTGTTCCATGCAAGCGGATAATCAGAAGAACAGGAAACTTGCCTCGATGGCGGATTTCCTGATTATGAATAACAAATATCCATTGCGCGTTTCAGGCAAGCCAACTATCGAGGAAGCATTGTTGGAGATGGCGCATTGGGGTCCATCCTTTGTCGCGTGTACACTTGGAAAGAGAGGGTCTGTTGCTGTAATAGACGGTAAACTAGAGTATTTCGATGCAGTGTCCGTTGAGCCGGTAGTCGATACCACTGGAGCAGGGGATGTGTTTCACGGTGCCTTCATCGTTGCCTTACTGGATGGAATGACAAAGCCAGAGTGTATGCGGTTTGCAAGCGCAGCTGCAGCCTTGAAATGCACCAAAGTTGGAGGAAGGGCAGGTATCCCGAATAAGGATGAAGTCCTGGCAATTATGCAGAAATCAAAATAGCCAGATAGGCTATTAAGAAAAAAAAGGAGAAGTGATATGAAAAAAACTGTAAGTGTTTTTCTAATCGTTCTGGTCACCATGGCGATCGTGTTTGCAGCGGGTGCTACCGAAGCCAAGAAGGCTGGAGGAAGCGGGGAACTCATCTTGTACACCACAGTAGCTGATGCACAATATGATATGACCATCGCGGCATTTAACAAGCAGTACCCAAACATCAAAGTGTATTACACCTATGGCGGTGCAGGTGAAAGCAAGGCACGAATCAAGGCTGAAGCGGCCAATCCCCAGGCGGATGTGATGTATGGAGGCCTTCAGTACGGAGATTTGGCTGAGTATGGCCAATATTTCGAGTCTTATGTAAGTGCCAATGACCATCGTGTGCAACCAGGGTATGAGAACACAACTGGAAAACTTAGCTTCCATGACATCCAGATTCCTTGCTTGATTGTGAATACGGAGCTTGAGAAGAGTCTAGGAATGAAAATCGATAGCTGGGAAGCGCTGCTCGACCCTCGATTGAAAGGAAAGGTTGTCACAGCCAACCCGACGGCATCATCCTCTGCATGGAACAACCTGCAATGTATGCTCACCGACTTTGGTGGATGGGATAGCCCGGCTGCTTGGGATTATGTCGCAAAGTTAATGCAGAATGGTCTTGTGATGGTGAGTTCCTCTTCCACTCCTGCCAAAGCGACATTTGCTGGTGAATATGTTGTTGGCCTTACTTATGAGCCTTTGGCAATC
The DNA here is from genome assembly GCA_001603105.1 of Spirochaetales bacterium Spiro_03. Taxonomy (GTDB): domain Bacteria; phylum Spirochaetota; class Spirochaetia; order Sphaerochaetales; family Sphaerochaetaceae; genus Sphaerochaeta. The sequence continues at coordinate 22,665 of LVBE01000022.1, read as the reverse complement.
CAGTTGCTCGATGGCGGGTCCAAAGGCGCACACGTGGCGTTCTGGAAGGAAGGAACCACCTCCATCGGGTTTGCCTCTGCTGTTATCAAGGGAGCGAAAAACCTCGAGAACGCCAAGTTGTTCATGGACTTCCTTCAAAGTGATGCGGGACAGCAGTGCTACCTTGACAGTGGTGCTCGACCCGCGACCACAAGCAAACTCTCAGGCGGCAGTCCCAATATGGTCGATCTTGATACGATCGTTATGAAAGTTGCGGACACTGAAGCGTTTGCAGTTCACAAGGGAGAGATTTCTGAAAAATGGAATAGCTATTGGGCACAGTACGGCTCCCGCTAAATCGAGTATATCCTTTGATGGTAGTCTTGCTTCGGCAAGACTACCTACCATACGTGGAGAAAGATGATGGAATCTTGGATCAAAATTAGAAATGCTATGAAAAAATATGGAGATTTTGTCGCTATTCCAGACATCTCTCTTGATATTGCTCGCGGTGAATTTTTTACATTGCTCGGACCTTCTGGATGCGGAAAAACAACGTTGTTACGTATGATTGCCGGTTTCAATACTATTGAGGGTGGGGAATTTTACTTTGGTGATCGATTAATAAACGACCTTGACCCCGCGAAACGAAACATAGGCATGGTCTTTCAGAACTATGCGATTTTTCCCCATCTATCGGTACGTAAGAATGTAGCCTTTGGTCTTACAAATCGAAAATTTCCACAAGAGACGATTCAAAGACAGGCGACCAAATTCATGAAATTGATGAAGATTGAGGAATACGCTGACAGACTTCCAGAAAAACTATCTGGGGGACAGCAGCAGCGAGTGGCTCTTGCGCGAGCGCTTGCCATCGAGCCTGAAGTTTTACTCATGGATGAGCCGCTCTCCAACCTTGATGCGAAATTGCGGGTTGAGATGCGTGAGGTAATCAAAGAAATTCAAAACAGGTTACGCATCACCACGGTGTATGTGACACATGACCAAGAGGAGGCCATGGCCGTAAGCGACCGAATCGCTGTCATGGACCGTGGAACAATCCAGCAAATAGGGTCGCCAAAAGAGCTCTATCAGCGTCCTTCAAATTTGTTTGTAGCCACCTTCCTTGGACGCACTAATATTCTTGACGCTACCCTATACTTATCTGAGGATGGCAATGGCTTGCACTTTGCTGGTGGCTACGATCTTCCAATGCCTAATCTTAAGAATGTCAAGAACGGCCAACGTGTAGCAGTTTCGGTGAGACCAGAAGAATTGGTCATTAAGGAAGGAGAGGATGTTGGTCGAGGTAAGTGTTTGATGGCAAAAGTAGTCTATTCAACGTTTCTTGGGCTCAACACTCACTACATTGTGGAGTTAGAGAATGAGAAGCGCGTAGAGATCATCCAAGAATCTCAGATCTATGACATCATTGAGAATGGAACGGTCATTGGCTTAACCATAAAAGCTGAGAAAATCAATGTTTTTACTGAGGATGGCTTGACATCCTTAGTCAAGTAACGGGGGTGAGTATGGTTAGGCAGAGAAAATGGCAACACGATTTTTGGTTTGTAGCAAGTTTCGCTATTCTTGGTCTATATCTCCTGTTTATGGTGTATCCACTTTCCACCGTAGTCCGACAATCTGTGGTGGATGAGACGACGGGGCGCTTTTCACTCAGATATATGCGCCAATTTTTTAGCCAACCCTATTACTACCGTACGCTTCTTAACAGTTTCAAGGTCGCCATTACCACGGGCTTTGCAGCAGTCATAGTAGGCACTCCGTTAGCCTACCTGTATACCATGTATGAAGTGCGTGGACGAAAAACATTACAATTATTGATAATTCTCAGTAGCATGTCAGCCCCATTTATCGGAGCCTATGCGTGGATCTTGTTGCTCGGCAGAGCTGGAGCTATCACTAAATTTATTCAAACAACCTTTGGCTACACCATTCCGAACATCTACGGGTTTAGTGGAATCCTGTTAGTCCTGACCACAAAGCTTTTCCCTCTGGTGTTCCTCTACGTGTCAGGTGCATTGAAGAATGTGGACAACTCCTTGTTGGAGGCGTCTGCAAATATGGGCTGTACTGGAGTGAAACGATTCTTTACGGTAGTGCTTCCATTGTGCATGCCCTCCATACTTGCTGCTTCGTTGATGGTGTTCATGAGAGCATTGGCGGACTTTGGAACTCCATTGATGATAGGTGAGGGGTATATGACCTTCCCGGTCATTATCTACAACCAATACATAGGGGAGGTAGGGACTAACCAGAATTTTGCTTCTGCCATCAGCGTGATTGCAATTATTATTACCCTATGCTTCTTTCTTGTCCAACGATACCTCTCAAACCGCCACAGTTTTTCGATGAGTGCGATGCACTCCCTCGAGCGAAAGAAAGCATCTGCGGTTGGAAATTTCTTCATCCACTTGTATGCCTATGGTGTGGTGGCCATCTCCCTCCTGCCTCAAGTTTATTTGATCTTCCTATCGTTCAGAAAGACGTCTACTGCAGGGATTGTCTTCCTTGAGGGTTATTCGCTTAAGAGTTACCAGCAGGTGTTCAGTAATATGGGAGGATCAATCTGGAATACCATCAGGATATGTGGCATTGCGTTATTCATCATAATAGTACTGGCAATCCTGATCTCATATCTAGTGGTACGGCGAAGAAATATTACCAATGCCATCATTGACTCTCTTTCCATGATTCCCTATATCATTCCAGGGGCTGTTGTCGGGATTTCTTTGATTACTTCTTTCAACAATCCCTACCTACCGCTTGTGGGAACCGCGACAATTATGATCGTATCGATGGTAATCAGAAGAATTCCCTATACCATCCGCTCTTCGGTGGCTATTCTCTCACAGATTCCGCTTTCGATCGATGAGGCGGCTGAGTCATTGGGAGCAGGAAAAATCAAGACTTTAGTCCAAATAACGGTTCCTATGATGCTCAATGGTATTTTTGCAGGTGCGATCATGAGCTGGGTAACCCTGATTACAGAACTCTCATCCTCGATTCTTCTCTATTCATTTAGGACTCAGACATTAAATGTCGCTATTTATACAATGGTGGCTAAAGGGGCTGATGGTAGAGCATGTGCTCTCTCTACTATCTTGATGCTGTTCACCGTTGCATCTTTACTGCTATTCAACAAGTTTTCCAAGGATGGAGAGATTATGCTTTGAAGTCAGACGATATGGAGATTGACATTCTGTTTTCTAAGGCGTTCGGCTGTCAATTTGTTGATATTTGAATCCGTAACAACTGTGTCGAACACCTTGAAATCAAAAGCGTAACATAAGGCCTTGCGCTCAAATTTAGAGCTATCGATCAGAAGTATTGATTGACGCGATTGTTCGATCATGGTTCGCTTGATGCTTGCTTCGATTGGGATTGCAGCTGAGAGGCCAGCTTCTGGATCGGCCCCAGTCACACTGATGATGCATTTGTCTACGTTATAGCGGCGTATATGCGCTTCTGCATCAGGTCCGGCCACCTGGTGGGTGTCCCTAACGAGCTCTCCTCCAATCTGGATTACTCTATTGGTATCGTTTTCAAGGACGATCTCAGCGATTCCTGGAGAGTTGGTGACAACCAGGAGATTGTGCTTATCCTTGAGGAACGAAGAGAATATCTGCGTCGTGCTGCCTCCATCGATCATCAAACTATCATTGTCATTGATCAAGGTGGCTGCAAACTCGGCGATACGATTTTTTTGTTCTCGGTTCTTTTCGAGTCTGCTTGCAATTGAAGATGTACGCCAAATTGATTTCTTGCGTTCGTTCTTGACGGCCCCTCCGTGGATTCTGATCAGCAGTTCGCTCCTTTCCAGGTAAGAAAGATCCCTGCGGACAGTAACCTCGGTTGCGTGCGTGAGGAGAGCGAGTTCTGCAATATCAGCTCGCCCCTTCTCATTGATGTACGCAATTATATTTTTGCGTCGCTCTTTGATTGTATCTCGCTGCGCCACACCGCAAGTATGGCTGATTCTAAATATTCTGTCAATTTTAAATGGTATATGAACAGAATCTTGCGTAATTTGAACATATTCAAAGTATTGCGGAGGTATCAGCTGGTAAAATGGATTGGGTGGTGCTAAGAGAGAAAAGCCACAGGCCGGAAGACACCGGCCTGTGGATGCATACCTGAAAATCAAACAGTGAGGTGTAGGCTTATACCCCCTGCTCTAGGGCCAGGGTGATGGTGGTACGGTCGCTGACCTCTGGCGGGCCAAAGTACTGAATGGCTCCGGGGTAGACAAAGGCAGTCTCAATCGCCCATGTCTGTCGTTGGCTGGCAAAGTACTTGAAGGGTTCGCCCTCAAGGTCTACCAGCGCTTTCTCGATGACCGGTTTGGGCTCACCATGGCGCACCTCCATGTTCATCATCATCGTGATGGGAATGCCGCCGGCGTTCCACTCCACTGCCGGGTGCGTCAGACCGGTCACACTTGAGATGTAGCCGGTCAGGCCGCTGGCGATGAGCAAAAAGGCGTTGTAGCCAAGGCTGTAGCAGTAGTCACTGTCGAAGTTCGTCGGAAATGCACAGCGCCCCTCGTAGCCGAAGAAGTGGGTCATCGAGCTGAATTTGCCCGTATAGGTACCCTCTCTCTTCATCTTGGCCAGGCGTGCCTCCACCATCTCGGCCAGTAGCTTGTCGGTCTCGATACGGGAGACCTGGACGTTGCCGTGGGGGTCGCGGTCCATCAAAAGCTGTTCCTTGATCGAGGTGGGCAGGATCGAGAACGCATCGGCTGAGTCCTCGCTGAGGCGGGCGGCGACGAAGTCGATCTTCTCATTGCCCTTGGCCAGAGCGTTGAACGCCTCGCTCTCTCTGGCCAACAGGTCATTGACCTCGCTGATGAGGATCCTGATCTCGGGGATGAACTCGATCACGCCTTCGGGGATGATGGCGATGCCGAAGTTCAGGCCCCGCTCTGCACGGGCGCTGATGATCTGGGCCATCTCATCGACGATCGACTTCAGGCTCTGCTTCTTTGAGGCGATCTCCTCACCGATGAGGCAGATGTTGGGTTGGGTCTCCAGGGCACACTCCAAGCCGATGTGGCTGGCACTGCGGCCCATGACCTTGATGAAGTGCCAGTACTTCTTGGCGCTGTTGGAGTCGCGGGCGATGTTGCCGATCAGTTCACTGTAGGTCTTGGTCGCGGTATCGAAGCCGAAGGAGATCTCGATGTACTCATTCTTCAGGTCTCCGTCGATCGTCTTGGGGCAGCCGATGACTTGGATGGGGTAGCGCTTCTCCAAAAAATATTCGGCAAGGACTGCGGCGTTGGTGTTCGAATCATCGCCGCCGATGATCACCAGGGCGCTGATGTCATGGGAGAGGCAGACCTTGGCACACGTCTCGAACTGCTCACGCGTCTCAAGCTTGGTGCGGCCGCTGCCGATGATGTCAAAGCCGCCGGTATTGCGATAGGGGTCGAGGTACGCCTCATCAATGATCTTGTAGGAGTCGTCAAGGATACCGGATGGGCCGCCGAGGAACCCATAGAGTTGGTTGTCAGCGTTGGCTGCCTTGAGGGCATCGAAGAGACCGCTGATGACGTTGTGGCCACCGGGGGCCTGTCCGCCGCTGAGAATTACACCGACGTTGCGCACCTCACCGATGGCAGGGTTCGGCCCTTTGGCAAAGGAGACCCGGCTCTTGCCGTAGGTGTGGGGAAAGAGGGCCCTGATCAGCTCCTGGTCCCGCTTTGGGGCCGTCTTTTCGCCATAGACCGCTGCGATGGTGGTGATGTCCTCGCTGAGGATTTTCGGCAGTTTTGGTTGATAGCCGTGACGAAGTTGTTGTAGTGGGGAGATTTCCATGGTGCGCTCCTGGATGAATATGATAGTTCGCCTCTCACCATAGAACAAAAACCCCCTCTATTTCAAGCAGAGCCCTTGCAGTGGGCCGCCCTCTTTAGTAGGCTTGGGTATGCCCAAAATCTATATCGACGCCGACTCGGTGCCCACCCAGATCAGAGCCATCATCCTCCGTCGTTTTGCCAAGGAAAACCTCAGCGCAATCTTTGTCGCTGACCGGACTCTCAAGGATGTGCGTACAGCCTCGGATGAGCATACCGCCAATCTTCGCTCACAGGCCAGAGGGCAGGGCGAGACGGACGACGAACGCCTACGGTCGATCCACAGCCCCATTGAGATGGTCGTCGTCGCCTCGGATCTGGACAGTGCGGACAATTGGATCGTCGCCCATGCCCAAAGCGGGGATGTGGCCATCACCCACGATATCCCACTGGCCAGCAGACTGGCCAACAGGGGCCTGACGGTCCTCGATGACCGCGGCAATGTCTATACCAGCGAAAACGTAGCAGAGCGGCTGTCGATGCGCAATCTCATGGGCGAGCTGCGAGAGATGGGAATCTACAGCGAGCAGCACCGGCCGATGGACAATCGGACAGTCAAGGCGTTCAGCGACGCATTTGACCGCCTCATCGTCACGTTCTTGAAGCAAGGATGACCCGTCGCGGCCTATTGGGGTGTGAAGTATCCCATTACGCTGCTCTATCGCAATCCTCTGGAGCGTGAACGCCTGCTGGCCCGCTTCAGTGGCCTTGGATCACTTGCCATCACGCCCCTGCGCCTACGAGACGACCTGGAAGGTGGCATAGGAGCCTGTATGTGTTGGTGCCCTGACCTGCCGAGCGCCCTTGCCGCCAAGGATACGATCTGCTATCCGCTGCTACTGGTCTACCCAGGTCACTCAGAGCCGCTCTTCTCACTGCTCGATGGGCCGCGATGCATCACCTGCACCCTCGGCGAGGGCGATGCATCGCTACTGAAGAAGGTCGAACGCCTTGCCAAGGCAGATGATGGCTCTTTGGGGGCAGCGGAGAGTGGTACTTACCTCACTGAGCGCGAAGCGGATGTGGTGCGCCTTTTGGTAAGCGGGCTGGACACTGCCCAGATCGCAGTGCAGTTGGGTATCAAGGCGGCGACGGTCGCCGCCCATAAGAAACACATCTTCCTTAAGAGCGGCGTTCGAACCACAGCCCAACTTGTGGCGTGGGCGCTGATCAGAAGTCGGCCAGACGGGGGGCGCGGGGGTAGGGGATGACGTCTCGGATATTGGCCATGCCGGTGACGTACTGCACCAGGCGCTCAAAGCCTAGGCCAAAGCCGGCGTGCGGGACGGTCCCAAAGCGTCTGAGATCGAGATACCACCAGTAATCGGCCGGATCGAGGCCCATCTGTCCCATACGGGTTACGAGGGTGTCGTAGTCCGACTCACGCTCGCTGCCGCCGATGATCTCGCCGAGGCGAGGGACCAGCACGTCCATGCCGCGCACGGTGCGACCGTCGTCGTTGAGCTTCATATAGAACGCCTTGATCTCCTTGGGGTAGTCGGTGACGATCGTCGGACTTTTTGCGATTGTCTCGGTGATGAACTTCTCATGTTCACTCTGCAGGTCGATCCCCCACGAAACCGGGTATTCGAAGCGGTCGTTGTACTTTTCAAGCTCCTTGACGGCATCGGTATAGGTGAGGTGGACGAACGGTGACTCGATGATCCGGCCCAGCGTATCGCTCATGCCCGCCTCCACGAAGGAGCTGAAGAACGCCATGTCCTCGGTGCAGTGCTCCAGAACCGACGTGAAGAGGTATTTGAGGAACTCCTCGGCGATGGCCATGTTCCCCTCGAGGGTGCAGAAGGCCATCTCTGGCTCCACCATCCAGAACTCGGAGAGGTGGCGCTTGGTGTTGGAGTTCTCAGCCCGGAAGGTCGGCCCGAAGGTGTAGATGTTCTTCAGCGCCGTGGCATATGTTTCTCCCTCAAGCTGACCGCTGACGGTGAGAAACGCCTGACGGCCGAAGAAGTCCTCATGCCAGTCGACCTGCCCCTCCCCAGTTTTGGGCACATTGGCCAGGTCGAGGGTGGTGACCTGGAACATCTGCCCAGCGCCCTCGGCGTCGCTTGCGCTGATGATCGGGGTATGGACCCAGACAAAGCCGCGCTGCTGAAAGAACTGGTGGATGGCCCAGCTGAGGGTGTTGCGCACTCGAGTCACTGCACCAAAGGTATTGGTCCGCGCCCTGAGGTGGGCAATCTCGCGCAGGTATTCGAGGCTGTGGCGCTTCTTCTGCAGCGGATAGCTCTCAGGCGGGCAGGCTCCCACCAGTGTCAAAGAGCTCGCACTCATCTCAACGGCCTGGCTCTGCCCTTGGCTAGCGACGATGGTGCCGGTGGCGATGACCGAGGAGCCGGTGGTGATGGAGTCCAAAAGCTCCTGGTCATCCAGCGCTTCCTTGTCGATGACGATCTGTAGTCCCTTCAGCGTCGAGCCATCATTGAGCTCGAGGAAACAGACGTTTTTGCTCTCTCGCTTGGTCCTGACCCAACCTTCGGCTGTGAGGATTTCGCTGCTCGGTTCTCGCTTCAATAGGGTGCTAATTCGATCGTTCATGGCACATCGCTCCTTACTAGAGGGTCATTATGAGTTCTTTTGGTTGTGCTAGTCAATGATTTGGAGTATTGTAGGCAAGTTGACAGATTGACAGATAATGAAAAAGTGTTTATAAAAAGAATACCATATCATTAGTTGTGGAGACAACGATGTACCAGACTATCCCCCAACTCTTCTATCAGATTGCGCGCACCCACGGTGCCTTGGCAGTGCAGATGTACAAGACTAAAAACGGCAACTTCAACGCAGTCACCTACGCCGAGCTTGCCAGTGAAGTGGAGAGCCTCGCTTGTGCCCTCTCAAACCTCGGTGTGCGCCGCGGCAGTCGGGTGGGTCTGATCAGCGACAACCGCAAGGAGTGGCTGGCCAGTGACTTGGCGATCCTCTCCCTTGGAGCGGCCGACGTGCCGCGTGGGCGCGATCCGATGCCGTACGAGGTGTCCTTCATCCTCTCCACCACCGAGGCAGAGGTATGCTTTGTCGAAAATGAGGGACAGCTGAAGAAGGTCCTCGCTCTGGCCGACCAGCTACCAGCGCTGAAGACCCTCATTGTCATGGACAGTGAGATTCCTACGCTGGGTAGCGAAGCCGGATCTTTGTCCGTCATTGGCTTTCGCGACCTCCTGGAGCAAGGGCGGCGGCTGAGCGGCGACAGTGCGAAGCTAGCGGCGGTGAGAGCAGAGCGCGAGAGGGGCAGCAGCGATGAGGTTGCCACCATCATCTTCACCAGCGGGACGACCGGAGATCCCAAGGGAGTGATGCTCACCCACACCAACTTCGCCTACCAGCTCGTCGCAGTCCCCAAGCTGATCGACGGCCTTGAGCCTGGACAGCGGTGGCTCAGCGTCTTGCCGGTCTGGCACTCCTTTGAGCGGATCTTGCAGTATGTCATCATCAGCCAGGCCTCCACGATCGCCTACTCCAAGCCACTGGGCTCGGTGCTTTTGGCGGATTTGGGGGTAGTGAATCCCCACTTCATGGGCTCTGTCCCTCGCATCTGGGAGGCAGTCCGTGCCGGCGTCTACGCCAACATGAAGGGCAAGAGTGCGACCGTCAAGGCCCTCTTCTCCTTCTTTGTGAAGGTCGCGGCCTCCTATAGCCACAACAAAGATCTCTTCTTTGGCAAGATAGCGACCTTCAAGAAGCGCAACCGATTCCTCGATGTCGTGCGTTCAGCGGTGCCGATGGTCCTGCTGCACCCGCTTTACAAGCTCGGCGACCGCCTCGTCTTCAGCCAGGTCAAGGCAAAGCTCGGCACCTCTTTCATCGCCGGTGTCAGTGGAGGCGGCTCCTTGCCTGAGGGCGTTGACCTCTTCTTCGCCTCCATCGGCATCAAGCTGCTCGATGGCTATGGTTTGACTGAGAGCGCACCGGTGGTCGGGGTACGTCCGCTGATCGGAGGGGTGAAGCGGACAATGACAGTGCTCGATGGGACCGAGGCACGCATCGTTGATGAAGAGGGCAGGGATGTAAAGCCCGGGGAGAAGGGATTGTTGTTGGTACGTGGCCCGCAGGTGATGAAGGGGTACTACAAGAGACCGGACTTGACGGCCAAGGTCCTCTCCTCTGACGGATGGCTCGATACCGGAGATCTGGCGATGTGGACCCATAAGGGTGAATTCGCCATCGCCGGACGTGCCAAGGATACCATCGTCCTCTCCGGCGGTGAGAACCTTGAACCGGTTCCCATCGAGGCGAAGCTCTGTGAGAGCGAGTACATCGAAAGTGCCGTCGTCCTCGGTCAGGACAAACGCTACCTCGGGGCCTTGATCGTGTTGAACAAGGCGCGCATTGAGGAGTACCTGAAAGAGAAGGAGATCCCCTACCTCAGCGATAAACTTGCCCAGATGGCCGAAGTGAAGGCCTTGATCGAAAAGACGATCGGCGACATCATCAGCAGCAAGCATGGCTTCAAGAGCTTCGAACACATCGTTCGCTTCTCTCTCTTGGGCAAGAGCTTTGAGGTTGGACGGGAGCTGTCAGCCAAGCAGGAGCTCAAGCGCTTTGAGATCAACCGCCTCTACGAAGGGGAGATTGCAGAACTCTTTGCCAGCTAGGCTTGGTTGCCTTTTTACCGACTGTTGTATACGATTGTCTTGTGATACAGATCATCGGGACAAAGAAGGACCGTCAGACGGCCAAGGCGATCCGCTTCTGCAAGGAGCGATCGATCGCCTATCAGTTCGTCGACCTTGGCCAGCGCTCCCTCTCTACGGGAGAGTGGGATGCGATTTTTGCCCGCTATAGCCCAGAATCGGTGATCGACACCACCGCCTCAGCGTACAAGAAGGGCGGCTACGACTTTCGCATCTTCGACGCTCGCACTGAGGTGGTCGAGCACCCCGACCTGCTCTCTTTGCCGATCATCCGTAGCCGAAGCCTCGTGCACATCGGCTACGACGAGGCCATCCTCGCCTCATGGGGAGGCAAAAGATGATTAGGTGGGCAGTATTGGGCTCAGGCTCAAGCGGCAACAGCTACCTCTTCAGCGACGGCAGTGTCAGCATCCTGATCGACCAGGGTTTCAGTGTCGCTGAGCTGAAGAGGCGACTTGCTCGCTTCTCGACGACGGTTGAATCGGTAAAGGCGGTCTTCGCCACCCACCTCCACCCTGACCATAGCCGTGGCATCGGCCCTCTGGCGCGCATGCACCACACACCGGTCTATGTGCATGCACAGGCCATCGCCTCCCAACCCACTGCCATCGATCGGCTCAACATCCCCTCTGGCCTGCTCACCTCAGTTGAGCTCTTTGAGCAGGTAGAGATCGGCCCCTTCACGCTCTTTTGCTTTGCCACCAGTCACGACTGCACCGGGTCGGTTGGATGGATCATCTCCTATGGGGGGCAGCAGTACATGCTGCTGACCGATGCCGGGATGACCGACGAGGTGCAGCTGCGCCTCGCCCAAGAGTCCGAGGTGCTCTTCTTGGAGGCGAACTACGATCAGGCGATGTTGATGAACGGCCCCTATCCGCTGTACTTGAAGCGGCGCATCGCATCATCGTCGGGCCACCTCTCCAATGATGATGCGTTCGCCTTCCTCGATCAGAGCGGGTTTCGGGGAAGCCATGTATATTTTATTCATCTCAGTGATACGAACAACAGCGTGGACCTTCTTGAACAGCGGGCACAGCGATCAAGTCCGGTCCCATACACCGTGTGTGCCAAGGGCCAATGCTACGGAATGATAGGGAGCACGTGATGGGCAAGAGGCGAAAGAACGCGACAAAACCGTGGACCAGACGACGCATCAGGACTCTGAAGCGCACCGATGGTCTTTCAATGAAATTGGTGACCTCCTATACAATGGAGTCGGTGGTGGAGTCGGTGGCCAGCCGTCACCCCAAGCGCGTCGCCCTCCGTCTCTTTCGAGACGACCAGAGCGCAATTACCTTTTGGGAGCTGAAGCAAGCCAAGGATAGCATCGGTCTCTTTCTCATCGACCATGGCTTTGAGAAGGGGGACCGGATCGCTCTGGTCGGTGAAAGCTGTCCAACTTGGCTGGTCGCCTACTTTGGCATTACAGCGGTGGGCTGCGTCGCCGTTCCAATCCTTCCGGATTTTTCAGCCAAGGAAGTGGACCAGATCCTCACCCATAGTGGGGCAAAGGCAGTGGTCGTCAATGCAAAGAACTTTGAGAAGGTCCTTCCATACGTCAAGACCCATCCTGACGGCTTGATCCGGATGGAGGATCTCTTCCACATTCCCCATCCCATCAGTGCCGAATTGGAGAGCAAGGAACAACTGCTGTGGGCCCCCGGACGCGATATCCGCCGACGCAAGGTCGACGAGAAGGCCGCCCAGATCCGAGAGGAGCGCTTGTGCAGCGAAGATGATCTTGCCTCGATCATCTACACCAGCGGGACCACTGGCTCTAGCAAGGCGGTGATGCTCACTCATAAAAACCTGGTGTGGAATGCCGACATCTCAAGCGATGTCTACATCAAGCTCAAGGCAGGCAACCGGGTGCTCTCGATCCTGCCGATCAGCCATGTCTACGAGTTCACCGTCGGTCAGATCCTTGAGCTGCTGTGCGGCTGTGAGATCGTCTACCTAGGCAAGGCCCCGGCTCCGTCGATTCTCCTGCCTGCGCTCAAGGAGGTGCGACCTCATGTGCTGATGACCGTCCCGCTCTTGATCGAGAAGGTCTATCGCTCATCGGTCCTGCCGGCCTTGAAGGCGAACGCCAAACTCGCCAAGTGGCAATCCTTCGCCCCTGCCCGCCGTCTCATCGCCCGCGTTGCCGGACGCAAGCTGAAGGTGACCTTCGGCGGCAAGCTGCGCTTCTTCGGAATCGGCGGCGCCCCCTTGGATCGCGAGGTCGAATCCTTTCTCGCCGACGCCGCGTTCCCCTACGCCATCGGCTACGGGCTGACTGAGACCAGCCCCCTGATCGCCGGTGGGAAGCCGACCAAGCACCGGGTCGGGACGATCGGCAAGGTGGTCGAGCATCTTGACGTCAAGATCGAGGATCCCGACCCCAAGAGCGGGGTGGGGGAGATCCTCGTAAAAGGACCGTCGGTGATGGTCGGCTACTACAAGAACGAGCAGCTCAACGCCGAGGCGTTCACCACTGACGGCTACTTCCGCACCGGCGACCTCGGACACCTGGACCGGCGTGGCATCCTCTCCATCAAGGGACGGACAAAGACGATGATCCTCGGAAGCGGCGGTGAAAATATCTATCCCGAGCTCATCGAGGCGGTGATCAACAACCAGGAGTACGTCACCGAGAGCCTTGTCATCCCCGAGCAGGGAGGCCTCGCCGCCCTGATCAAGATCGACATCGACTCCTTTGCCCAGAACATGGCCCTGAACGTCAACGATGCGAAGGCCGAGGCGATGAAGTACGTGAACAAGATCCGTGACGATGTGAACAAGGAGCTGGCGGTCTTCAGCCGCATCCGCACTGCTGAGTTGCAAGAGGAGCCATTTGACCGTACCCCGACGCAGAAGATCAAGCGCTTTCTCTACTCCCGCCTCAAGGATGGATCTGACCACCCTTGAGAAGGACGATGGCTCTGTGCTATATCTGAGTGAGGTACCACCATGGCAAATGTAGATATCCGAATACGGGCGGTCGACACGCTGTTGACCCCAGACCAGATCAACGAGCGCCTTCCGGTCGATGATGCGACTGCGCACTTCATCGCCCAGTCACGACAGACGATCGAAGCGATCATCAAGGGCCGTGACCGGCGGCTCTTGGCCATCGTCGGTCCCTGCTCGCTGCATGACCCACGTGCCGCCTTGGAGTACGCCGGCCGACTGAAGGCCCTCGGTGAGCAGATCGGGGATGTCATGTATCCGGTCATGCGTACCTACTTTGAGAAGCCGCGGACCGTCGGAGGGTGGAAGGGCCTGATCCTCGATCCCCGCATGGACGGCTCCTACGACATCGAAGAGGGAATCATCATCGCCAGGACTCTGTTGTTGGATATCGTCAAGCTAGGCCTTCCGGTCGGCTGTGAGGTCCTTGACCCGATCATTCCCCAGTACATCGACCAGATCATCAGCTGGGCCTCCATCGGGGCGCGGACCATCGAGAGCCAGATCCACCGTAACCTTGCCAGTGGGCTGAGCGTGCCGGTAGGGTTCAAGAACTCCACCAGCGGTGATTTGCACAACGCCATCAATGCCATCAAGAGCGCCCGTGCCAGTGCCTCGTTCATCGGTATGGACTACAGCGGGGCCAGCGCGATCTTCAGGACCACTGGCAACGAGTGTGGCCACCTGATCCTCCGTGGAGGTGACCAGGGGCCCAACTACTACGAAGATGATGTGGAGGGCGCCCGATCGATGCTCGAGGCCGCGGGCCTGGAGCAGGCGATCATCGTCGACTGCTCCCACGCCAACAGCCGCAAGAAGCACGACCGCCAAAAGCGGGTGTTGCGCTCGATCATCGACCAGGTGCGGTGGGGCGAGACAGCGATCCGGGGCTTCATGCTGGAGAGCAACCTCAACGAGGGGTGTCAGGCGATTCCTAGCGACCTCTCGCTCTTGCGCTATGGGGTCTCCGTCACCGATGCGTGCATCGGCTGGGAGGAGACAGAACGAATCTTGCTGCACGCAGCAGAACTGCTGCGCCAAGCTGACAGCGAAGGCGCCCTTCGCCAACCGCTGTAGGAGGCAGAGTATGGTACCATCGGTTCTTGTTGTATTGGCCCACGGCTTTGAAGAGGTCGAGGCGATCGTTCCCATCGACCTGATTAGGCGTAGCGGCGCCAAGGTAACGGTCGCAGGGCTTGGCGAACTGACGATCAGGGGAGCACATAACATCTCTGTCGTCTGTGACACAACGCTTGACTCGTGCATCGACGAGCACTATGAGTGCATCATCCTGCCCGGTGGCAGCCAGGGTTCGAAGAACCTGGCTTCAAGTGAACAGGTGTTGACCAAGATCGTCGAGGTCGCCCAAACAGGCATTGTCGCTGCAATCTGTGCAGCCCCTGCTGTCGTGCTCGGGCGTACCGGCTTGCTCGACGGCAAGACGATCACCGGCTTTCCAGGCACCGAAGAACTCTGCGAGGGTTTGGTCTTCACGCCCAAGGGCGTTGAGGTCGATGGGTCTATCATCACCGCCCAGGCAGCGGGTAGCGCCGTCGATTTTGCCTTGGCGATCATCGAGGCGCTCTTAGGCAGTGACAGTGCCAAAGCGGTTGCCAATCAGATCCACTACCCAGGTGTACGATGAAAGCAATTGGCTTTGACAACGAGAAGTATCTTGCCGAACAACGCACCTTCATCCTCGAGCGGGTGAAGGAGAGCGGGCAGAAACTCTATCTTGAGTGTGGCGGCAAGCTGCTCTATGACTATCATGCAGCGAGGGTGTTGCCGGGCTTTGACCCAAACGTCAAGATGCGGGTCCTCCAATCCCTCGCTGACCAAATCGATGTGATCATCTGCATCCACAGCGGTGATATCGAACGGCGCAAGATGCGCGGTGACTTTGGGATCACCTATGACGCCGACGTCTTCAAGATGATCGATGACTTTGCCCGATGGGGCATCATGGTCAACAAGGTAGTCATCACCCGCTTCGGAGAGGAAGAGGGGGCGATGCAATTCAAGGGCGTGCTTGAGCAACGCGGTATCACCGTCTATACCCACCGGGCGACCCGCGGCTATCCCAGCGACGTCGACCTCATCGTCAGCGACGATGGCTATGGGGCCAACCCATACATCGAAACTGATCGGGCGGTGGTCATCGTCACCGGACCAGGCTCGGGATCGGGCAAGCTGGGGACCTGTCTCAGTCAGATGTACCACGACTGGCGTGCCGGCAGGAAGAGTGGTTACTCCAAGTTCGAGACCTTCCCGATCTGGAATCTCCCCATCGACCATCCGGTGAACATCGCCTACGAGAGCGCCACCGCCGATATCGGAGACAAGGTCCTCATCGACCACTTCCATGCAAGCGCCTACGGGACTATCACAGTCAACTACTCCCGTGACCTGGAGGCGTATCCGCTATTGGCACGGATCGTCAGCAAGATCACCGGCGATGAGTGCTCCTATAAGAGTCCAACCGACATGGGAGTGAACCGGTGCGGTTTTGGGATCGTCGACGACGAGGTGGTCAGGCGTGCTGCACAGCAGGAGATCATCCGCCGCTACTACCGTAGCGCCTGTGAGTATGTGCAGGGCATCAGCTCAAAGGAGACGGTTGAACGTAGCCGCGCCATCATGGATGGGGCCAAGCTCACTAGCGGCGATCGGCCGGTGGTCAAGGCAAGCCAGGTAGCTTTGGAACGGGGGATCGCCCGCTCCAAGGGAATCGGAGGCATTGTCTGTGCTGCTGCGATCGAGCTGCCCAGCGGTGAGATCGTCACCGGATGCAACTCGCCGCTCTTGCACGCCTCCAGTGCCCTGATCCTCAATGCGGTGAAGGTGATGGCGGGCATCGACCACGAGGTCGACCTGATTCCGCCTGCGATCGTGCAGTCGGTGACAGCGATGAAACGGGATGTGCTGAAGGGACGCGGGGTGAGTTTGAATCTCGATGAGACCTTGATCTGCCTGGCGATGAGCTGTGCCATCAGCGAGGATGCCAAGCGCGCATCGGCGTACCTGCCAGACCTCAATGGGTGTGAGGTCCACATGACCCACATCCCCTCAAGCGGCGATACCTCAGGGCTGCGCAAGCTCGTGCTCAACGTGACCAGCGACCCGCGCTTTCCAACATCGAACCTCTACAATCCTACCTAATCACCCCAATAGATGGGCCAGTATTGGCAAGATCGTCAAGGTGCCAAGAATCCGCACCGTGTGCATCAGCACGATCTTCGGTGGATCGAGGCCCAAGTCTTCGCCGATAAGACCCATCACCTGGATGCCGCCCGGAGCTGAGCAGAAGAGGGCGGTAGGCCAGTCGAACTTGAAGATTCGGGTAAAGAGCCAGGCCCCAAGGTATGCCATGACGAAGATCTCGAGCACGAGGACCAGGTAGGGGATGAAGAGGACCTTGATCTGTAGTAGGGTTGCGACGGTGAGGTTGCTGCCGATATATGCGCCTGCCATCGTCTGCGCCACCGATTTCATCGATGCCGGCGTCGCTGCCCAGGGGGTGAGGATATTCCACAGTGCAGTGGTGATGATCGACCCAAGGATTCCGCCGGCAGGGATGTGCAGTGCATCGAAGGCCCATCCGCCGATGAAGGCGACCAGGATTGTCGACACAGAAGCCAACGAGCTGTAGCGGACTTTCGCAACAGCAGAGCCGACGGGTTTTGGTGCTGCTGCAAACCTGGTCCTGCTACCCAACATCGCCTTGATCAAAGGCGGGAAGACGATGACCACCGTTACCAGGCGAAAGAGCTGCAATAAGGCCACCTGCTCCATGTCAGCGCCGAAGTCAGTGGCGATCAGGGCAAGGTCGCTGACCCCACCAAGGCCTGTGGTGAAGAGCGAGGTCATGTAGTTGAAGTCGGTGGCCTCGAACATGAAAAACGAGAATGAGAGGTTGACTACCACCACCAGGGCAATGAGCAGGAGAGCCGGGCCTGCCATCGTCTTGAGGGTGTCCAGGTCCCGTCGGCTGAAGCGCATGCCGATGATCAGGCCGCTGAGGACTTGGGCGAAGAGACGCAGAGTCCGCGGGTAGGGGACAGTGGTGCCCGTGGCGACAAAGAAGATGACGACACCGAACATCGCGCCGACCAGAGCTGCTGCAGGGGCATTGATTTTCAGTAGCAGGTAGGCACCAAGGGCAGCGGCGAGATGGAGTAGCAACAGCAGAAGCATATTCATAGGAAATCCCCTTCTTCGGTGCCCAACTGAGCCAGTGGACGCGCCGATATCCGGCGATTGTACCACAGCGATAGGTTTTGTTGAACACATTGGGCTTTTCAAGGATGCTTGACGCATCGCAGCGGTACTGATACCTTCTAGATATGAAATTATCGACTAAGGGAAGATACTCTCTACAGACCCTCGTCTACCTTGCCACATGTACGGAGAACTGCTCGATTCGCAAGATCAGCGAAGCCACCGGCATCAGTAGCGGCTATCTTGAGCAGCTGATGATCCCGCTCAGGCGCGCTGGTTTGGTGGAGGCTGACCGCGGGGTTCTCGGTGGCTACCGCCTCTCGCGCTCCTCGATCACATGCCACGATGTCCTTGCAGCCAGTGAAGGGGACTTTCACCCCGCTCCCTGCAAGGAGTGTCAGAAGAACGGGATGTGCAAGACCCACCAGATCTGGTCGCTCTTACAGCGAGCCGTGGTCGACTTCTCAAAGGAAGTGACGATCGAAGAGCTGGCTGCACAGCTGGTCGCCAGTGAGACAGGAGGTGGCATTTGAAAATCTCCACTCGCGGTCGCTACGGTCTCAGGCTCCTCGTCGATATTGCCGAACACGCCAGCGATGGACCCATCGCCCTCTCGACGGTCGCCAAACGACAGAAACTCAGTGAAAAGTACCTGCAGCAAGTGGCTCTTCTGCTCACCCGCGGAGGATTTTTGAACTCAGTGAAGGGCTCTGGTGGCGGGTATTTGCTCAAGGACAGCCCCGAACAGATCAAAATCTACGATGTGTTGGATCTCTTGGAGGGCTCGATCGCATTCGAAGAGGAACGCGATGGAGAAAATGCCATCGAGCGGATCTTGCGCCTTCACTTCTACCGCCCCCTTGATGAGCAGGTTGAGCGCCTTTTTGCGGATCTGACGCTCGCTGAGGTGACACAGGCGGCGTGGTTTACCTATATGATTTGAGTGTGAGAGTACTTGACGAGCAGGCACTCTGTTAAATACTATTAAGTCTATATCATTACTAGGATATGTAAGGTAGGACGAACCCATGAGCCAGATGTATCAGAATATCACCGAGAAGATCGGCAAGACCCCGTTGATCAAAATCAATCGTATGAACACCACCTTGGCGACAATCCTCGCCAAGGTCGAAGCCTTCAACCCGCTCGGCAGCGTCAAGGACCGTATCGCCCTTGCCATGATCGAAGGGGCTGAGCGTCGTGGGCAACTGAAAGCCGGTTCGGTTATCATTGAGCCGACAAGTGGCAACACCGGTGTCGGCCTTGCGTTCGTCGCTGCTGTGAAGGGCTATCGCCTGATCATCACGATGCCTGAGACGATGAGCGTCGAGCGGCGCAAGCTCTTGGGAGCGCTCGGAGCAGAGCTTGTGCTCACCGACGGCAAACTGGGCATGAAGGGAGCGATCGCGAAGGCCGAGGAGATCGCCCATACGATCGACGGCTCCTATATCCCCAGCCAGTTTGAGAACCCCGATAACCCCCAAGTCCACTACGATACGACCGCCAGCGAAATCTGGGCCGATACCGACGGCAAGGTCGACCTCTTCATCGCCGGTGTTGGCACCGGTGGTACCATCAGCGGAGTAGGGCGCTACCTCAAGGAGCGCAACCCACAGATCATGATTGTGGGAGTCGAGCCGAAGGCCAGTGCCGTGCTCAGTGGCGGACAAGGGGGACCGCATAAGATCCAGGGCCTTGGTGCAGGCTTCGTGCCTGCCACCTTCGATCGCTCAGTAGTTGATGAGATCTATACTGTCGATGACCAGGACGCTGGCAATGCCGCCCGTATGGCAGCACGGCAGGAAGGGTTATTGGTCGGCATCTCAAGCGGTGCAGCCCTCGCTGCAGCCCTCGACTATGCCAGCCGGCCACAGTGGGCAGGCAAGACCATCGTCGCTGTCCTTCCAGATACCGGAGAGCGCTACCTCTCCACCTGGCTCTATGACGAGCGCTAAGATCAACATTGAGGCAACGCTCTTCTGTGGGCAAAGCTTTGCCTGGACCAAGTGTGAAGGGCGCTACGAGGCGGTGATCGACAGGCGCCTCATCAGCTTTGATGAGGCCTCCTTCCCCGCTCTATTGGAGAGCGATCCGGCCCTACAGACCTACTTTGACTGTTCGTTTGACTATGCAGCAGCACAGCAATACCTTGCATCATGCGACGAACACCTTAGCCAGTGCATCGCCGCCTACCCGGGCATTCGGATCTTGCGCCAAGATCCGTGGGAGACATTGATCAGCTTCATCCTCAGTCAGAACAACAATATCGCCCGTATCAGGGGCCTGTATCGAACCTTGAGCGAGACGTATGGGACGCCGGTTGGCAAGGGGCACTATAGCTTCCCGCAAGCCCAGCAGCTGTTGTCAGTCACCGAGGAGGATCTACGAAAGATCGGGGCAGGCTTTCGCGCCCCCTACCTCATCGACGCGATCAAGTGCCATCACATCCTCGATGAGGTGGCCGACCTCGATGACAGTGAGGCGTACAAGGCCTTGATGACCATCGCAGGGGTGGGGATCAAGGTCGCCTCCTGTACCCTCCTCTTTGCCTATGGGAGATTTCGCCTCTTTCCCATCGATGTGTGGATGAAGCGGATCCTTGGCCAGTTTTACGGCGGTGAGGTTCCGCCCCACTTCGCCCCCTATGAGGGCTTGGCCCAGCAGTATCTCTTCCACTACCATCGTAGTGAAGAGCGGAGGCGATGATGCGCTATTATGATCTGACGGCAGCGCTGCCCTCGGAGGCAGTGGTGTGGCACGGCGATGTCGTGCCCTCGGCGCGGGTGCACAACACCATCGATGAGGATGGGTATCAGACGATGGCTCTTGTGTTGGGAACACACAGCGGGACCCATATCGACAGTCCTGCCCACCTCATCAAGGGAGGCAAGAGCCTTGATCGCTACACTCTTGACCGCTTCTTCGAGCGCTGCTATGTCCTTGACACCACCGCCATTGACGCGATCGAGGTGCAGCACCTCCCATCGCTGAGCGCCGATGTGAACGGGATCCTCTTCAGTGGCCCGACCTCGCACCTAAGCGAACAAGCAGCACGCCATCTCATCGGCTGTGGTGTTCGCCTCTTCGGCTTTTCCAGCCCCAGCTGCGATGCAGTTGAGAGCAGGACACTGCCAGTCCATCGCCTCTTGTTCGAAAACGATGCCCTGATCATCGAGGGCCTGGCAAGGGTGCAGCAGTTGGTAGGAAGGACCGTACAACTTGTTGCCTTGCCGCTTCTGATAGACAACAGCGACGGCTCTCCTGCCCGCATCATCGCTGTCATCGACGATCATTGACCTGACTTGCCACTGTTCCCACCATCTGATAGGTGTATAGTGCAGACGGGAGGGTACGGCTATGAGAGTCTCATCCATCGTGCGCCGGGCGTCGATGATCGCATCGGCCACATATATCGCCTTCTTGGTCCTCTTCTCCTTTGATACGCTTGAGCAGGGGCTCTCGTTGGCCTTTTTTTATCCACAACGTACCAGCTATAGCCCTGGCGTTCGCCACCCTCGCTTCCTGTACGTGGCCGCTCGTCGGCTCGTTGAGCTACTGTGTTGCAGCGCTCTTGTATGGGGTGATGGTTGTCCGCCTCGTAGTCTCTTTTCGCCTCACCTAGTCGATGGCTTTGTGGTATGCGCTAGTGGGCTTGCCGGCGCTCTCTATCGCCACCCTCTTCTGGCTGGACTGGCGAGGGCGGTCGGCTGAAGCTAATCGCCCCTAATAGCCGATTGCTTCAACAAATTGGCCGCTTTGGCCTCGACTCTCTCTCTTGCTATGGTATACTTGAGGTATCGGAGGGCATATGAGTACAGAAACCGTATTTACCATTGGCAGACAGTTTGGCAGCGGAGGACGGAAGGTAGGGAAGACCCTCGCAGAGAAGCTGGGAATCCCATTCTACGACAAGGAGCTGATCGCCATCAGCGCCCGGGACAGCGGACTGAGCGAAGAACTCTTTGCCAACGCTGATGAGAAGGCGACCAGCAGTATCTTCTACTCGTTGGTCATGGGAAACTACCCGATGGCCAGTGGAGCGCTCGGGGTGACGGAGATGCCGCTCAACGACCAGCTCTTCTTGATCCAATCCAAGACGATCAAGCGACTGGCCAGTCTCGGTCCGTGTGTGATCGTTGGCAGGTGTGCCGACTATATCCTGCGTGAGCAGGAGAATGTCACCAACATCTTCATCCACGCCAAGCTCGCCGACCGGGTCAAGCGCGCCATCGACGTGTATGGAATCGCCGCGGGCAAAGCTGAGGATGTGTGTCTGAAGACCGACAAGCAGCGGGCGAACTTCTACAACTACTACAGCGATCGCAAGTGGGGGATGTGCCGCACATACGACTTGAGCCTGGACAGCGGGATGCTGGGCATCGAGGGGTGTGCTGACTTGATCATCCACTTCGACAAACTCTCCACTGCCCACAAAGGCTTGCCGATCTGATGGTCCAAGATCTCTTGGACCACCTGGGGTGGTACCGTGGCCTCAGTGAGAAGATGGACCTTCTGATCGACTTCCTCGACCGAGGGGAGGTCTATGAGATGACAGCTGGCAGCTACGAGCATGAACATCTTCGCTACCAGATCATTGAGTATGTCACTGACGAATCTGCAGTGAGCGAGCTCACGAGTGAGGCGACGCTTCAGATCATCCTTGAGGGCGAGGAGATCTTCAGCATCAAGGACGGTGATCGGGCATCTGTGGTCAGCATTGCTACCGTGGGGATGTTCATCTATCTCCGAGGCGGCATGCGCTTTTCCCATCGCCAGCACCATAGCGGTGAACAGCGTGTGAAAAAGGTGATCTTCTTTCTCTAGGGAGAACTACCCATAACATGAATGAAGGGAGTGCGTTGCACTCCCTTCACGATTAGATAGTGGCGTTACTGGTCGATGCCCACCAGCTCGATATCGAAGATCAAGAGCGAGTTGGGCAGGATCGCCTCGTTGCCCTCACTGCCGTAGCCGAGC
>LVBE01000184.1:2824-2998 GCA_001603105.1 Spirochaetales bacterium Spiro_03 | reverse complement strand
GGCTATGGCAAGCGCCGTGTCATAGAAGTAGAGCTTGGGGGCCTTGATCAAGCGCTTGCCATAGTTGCGGTAGTGGGGCTGTAGCAGGTATATGATGTTGCTGAGTTGCAGGATGGAGATCCACTCCTTTGCAGTCGGCACCGAGATGTCAGCGTCTTGGGCAAGGCTTTGATA
>LVBE01000184.1:0-2816 GCA_001603105.1 Spirochaetales bacterium Spiro_03 | reverse complement strand
CACATCCCGTTCGACATAGGTCTGGATATAGGAGGAGAAGTAATCAGGGGGGGCGATGTCCGCCTGATATAAGCGAGGATAGCCTCCCTGAAAGAGCCAGGTATCCAAATCCTTTGGCATGAGGGAGGCAGCGCTCAGCTCAGCGACTGAAAATGGTGCAAGCTGCAAAACCGCACAACGTCCGGCGAGGCTTTGGGAGATGTGCTGCATCAACAAGAATTCATGCGAACCTGATAGCATATAACTGCCAGCCACATTCCCACTGTCTACTTTTGTCTGTAGGTATGAAAAGAGTTTGGGAGCATGTTGCGCTTCGTCAATGATGGTGTGGATCCCAAAACTCTCCAAGAATCCTCGGGGATCTTGGAGGGCAAACTCCCTGACGTCATGGTCTTCCAATGAGACGTATCGATAGTCGGGAAAGCAATGCTTGAGCAGAGTCGATTTTCCACACTGCCTACAACCAGTCAATGTTAGGATTGGAAACTTTGTAGAGAGGGTAAGGATTTTCTGTTCAAGCGTTCGATTAACATACATACGCTCCTCCTTGACATATCGTAAACTCGATATACTGTTTTGTCCATACAAGAGAACCCGTATCTACGGAATGATGCGATCAGCATCGTTTTGCAGATATGCGGCTATCCTATCTCCAAGGAGAGGCGTGTCCATGGAATATATCACCGTACAGGATGCTGCGCGGCAGTGGGGAATTTCAGAGCGGAGAGTGAGGCTTCTCTGCGCGCAAGGCAGGATCGAGGGAGCACACATGCACAAGCGCTCCTACAGGATTCCCGCTACTATAGAGAAGCCCAGCGATGGGCGACGGGCGATACGAGAGATTGAAGAGAGAGCCTTGGGTTGGCTCAAATGGGATGATACGGTCATTGCAACTATCAAGGGCGACAATACCGTGACATTCACTCTTCCCGACTTCAATGAGGTGGTGGCGCTCTACACCCAAGGTCGTACGTACTGGGATGGGCAGCAATACCTGCAATTCCTTTCAGAGCGCCTGGTCAGCCGTGACCGTCGCGATATCGAGAGGATCCTCTTTCGCCTCGGCCTCTCGTAGTACGATGTGTTGGCCATCGCACACCATACACGTGCTATCCATCAAAAGGATCTGCTCTGGATCGCCCATACACCGCACGAGCGGCTCAAGGATGTCACTACCGAAGCGTTCCATTCAATCTTCGTCCAGCACACTGACCTGGCAGGTGAGAGCGTCGATAGCCCGGAGGGGTACAATATCAAGCGGTATGGGGTATGGCAGGGAGCCTACGGCATCTACAAACAGCGACTGTATCCCTTCTCCTATGACACCGAGGCGGAGGTCGCGACCTACCTCTTGTCAAAGCGGCTCGGCGTTCGCCTCTGCCCCGCCTACCGTACCGACAAGGATACGGTCTTCTCAACATTCCTCTATGACTACACCGGTGAGTACATAGTACACCTGCGCCGTCTCTTTGACGGCCCTCGCTCTGAGAATGAGTACCACAATCTTGTCGCTGTCAGACCACAGTTCAAAGATGAGATTGCTGCCATGATCCTCTTCGATTGCATCACGCGCCAAGATGACCGCCACCTCTCCAATATCGCCATACTGGCAGGAGAGCAGGGAGAGTCGTTCTACCCCCTCTACGACAACGGGCGAAGCCTCTTCTACGAAGATACAGAGGAGATGGTGGCAAGCGCCTTAGCCGACCCCATCTCCAACACAACACTCTTTGGCCCTTCGATGAGGTATTGGGAGTATGCTACCGAAATCGCCCGTGAGTATGGGGACCTGGGGCGCTTGATCAACCTCGAGGTTGGGCGAGACGAGGTCCACGCCATCCTCGTCGAAGCCGGTTTCTCTGATTATCGCCTCGAAGGGGCTACGACCTGGATCGTCACCATGATGGGGATGTTGGCCACCCTGTGAGCGAGGCGGCATAGAAGCGTTGGTTAGGGCTGGAGGGGCGCTCGGGGATGGTGAGTTTGATCAAGCCCCTGTCGATCAAGGGTTGCAATACCGTGGTGATGGCGTATGAGTGGGATAGGGCGATGTGCTCGATCACCTCGGCCCGTGTGCGGCTATATTCGCCCGCTCTTGCTTTACTGCAACAAGATATTGTTGGATCATCTCAGTACGCAGCATTGCGTACGTAGAGCCGGCAATGGGGCGAATATCGTCCTTGATGCGATTTCGATGAGCATCGTAACGTCTCAGTCATCGGTTCATCAGCATCCCCTACTCTGATGTAGGAGCCTTTGCTCCGCCCTGATCCTCATCAATAGACCGGGCGCAACGCTACACCAACCGATGGGATTTTGGCAGAGACGATCTGCGCGCTACCAGTGGTTGTGGCAATGAACAGAGGACGGACAGGAAGCTCCAATAGCCTCATGAAAATTCTTTGAATCCTGACTCATTGAGTACAATAACAACGACGATATTTTGAATCTGCAAGGAATATTTTGAATTCCAACAGAAAAATTTTGAATTCTGGCTCAACATTTGGAATCCTATTTGAATTCTACACTCCAATGCACACTCATCTGGCTCTCCCTGCAATGTGGAAATCACAGATTTAGATACAGAATGACCGACTCCCCCGAGAGAAACACCTCCCCAAACATGAGTACTAAGAATTGAGAATAGCAGCCGTGCTCCTGGCAGTGTATGGTAAGGACATGTTTCAGCAGTGCATTGGTGAAGAGATATATTAAGAGACGTGTATTCTTGTACTTGACCTGGCATTATTTTTAATATATAAATTAATACACCAGTAAGGAGAGGGGATGGAATACTGTGGACAACCTCTTACGGT
>LVBE01000183.1 GCA_001603105.1 Spirochaetales bacterium Spiro_03 | reverse complement strand
GACAAGTACTCTGTTCAATGGTAGCGTGGACATCAATGATGGAGGGTCAGATGAAAAAAACACTTGGATTTGGGATAATCGGACTTGGCAACATCAGTGAGATGCACGCCAAGGCAATCAAGGATATGGAGGGTTGCGCTCTGGTCGCGGGCTTGGCGCGACGAGAGGAGTCAGCGGCAAAATTCGCCGCAACCTACGGATGCAAAGCCTATACTGACCTTGACGCCTTTCTCGCCAATGAGGATATGGATATCGTCACTATCGCCACTCCATCGGGACAGCACCTTGAGGGAGCGATCGCTGCAGCGAAGGCCGGCAAGCACCTGGTCATCGAAAAGCCGCTTGAGATCACCAAGGAGCGTGCGCAACAGATCATCGATGTGTGTCAGCAGTACGGGGTGAAGCTGATGGGGATCTTCCCCTCACGCTTCCATGAGGCTCCCCGGTTGGTCAAGCGGGCGATCGATGAGGGGCGCTTTGGCCGCATCGTCATGGCTGATGCCCAGATCAAGTGGTTTCGCAGCCAAGCCTACTACGACAGCGGCGCCTGGCGTGGGACGTGGGATCTTGACGGCGGTGGGGCTCTGATGAACCAAGGCATCCACGCCATCGACCTCATGCAGTGGTTTGCTGGCGATGTTGATGAGGTCTTTGGCTTCAGCGCTACCCTCACCCACGAGCGCATCGAGGTTGAAGACACCGCTGTGGCGGTTCTGCGTTTCAAGCACGGAGGCCTTGGGGTAATCGAGGGGACGACCAGTGCGTACCCAGGCTTTCTCAAGCGGGTTGAGATCCTTGGCAGCAAGGGCAGTGTCGTCATCGAGGAAGAGTCGATCGTCAAGTGGCAGTTTGAGGATGAGCAGCCACAGGACCAAGAGATCCGCAACACCTTCATCAATAGCACGGCAACCGGAGGAGGAGCCGCTGACCCGATGGCCATCGGCTTTCACGGACACAAGCGCCTCTTTGAGTCCTTTGTCCACTCAATCAGAAGTGGATCGCCAGTTGAGATCGACGGACCTTCTTCACTGAAGGCGGTGGAGATCATCGAGGCGATCTATCGCAGTGCCAAGAGCGGCAAGAAGGTGAAGCTGCCGCTATGATGAACAGCCTTGGGTGAACAGGAGCTCCATCTTGTTGTTCAGTACATAGGTAGCCGCTCCGATAGCCGGTCCAAAGGGGCCTTGAGAGCCCTTGAGGATCGGCATCTGGGCGCTTTGCCAATCAAGGATACGATCGTAGACAAGAGTCCGAACTCGATCGACGAGATATGAACTGAGATCTCCAAGCGGCCCTCCGATGATGATTTCATCGGGGGCTATGGCATTGGTCAGGGTGGCGATGGCGATGGCAAGAGGCTCAGCGATCTGATCGAGGCATGATCGGGCATCCTGATCTCCGCTTCCGGCAAGGGCAGCGATCGCTGCTCCGGTGATTTGCTGTCCATCGAGTTTTTGTAGAAAGCCAGGTTCTTGGGCTTTGCGCTGCTCGGCATACGAGATGAGCGCTCCTTCGCCGGCCATCGCCTGTAGGCATCCCTTTTGACCGCACCCACAGAGGGGGCCGTGTGGGTCGATGACAATGTGGCCGAGTCGATAGTTGGTGCTGTTCATTAAAACCTGGTCCAGGTAGATCGACCCTGAGATTCCGGTGCCTATTCCCAGATAGATTATATTGTGACTTCGGTTGTGGTTGCCGAACTTGATTTCTGCAAGCCCGTTGGCACGGTAGCGGTTCATGACCAAGGCAGGGATTCCTGTACGTGTTTCAATGATTTCTTTAAGCGGAATGATTGTTTGCCATCCAAGATCGTCGGCGCGGAAGATCGAACCGCTTCGGTTATCGACGAGTCCTGGGGCTCCGATGCCAAAGCCTGGAATGAGCTTGTACGGAATAGACTCTTTGATGGAGAGGAGGCCCGTGATGAGCGTGTCGATGACGCTTGAGGGGTCTGTGGCGGTGATGGCGATGCTACGGCTCTCAACTACCTTGCCAAGCAGGTTGATGACCACAAAGTTCCATGCCCCTGAGTAGAAGGCCGATCCGAGTGCATGCCAGGTGTGCCCATCCAACGCCAACGGGGTCCCAGGACGGCCCCGACCTCGTCGTACACTCTCCAGTTCAGTTACCAGTCCAGCCTTGATGAGCTTCTGGGCGATCGCCGACGCAGCGGTACGGCTCAGGCCAAGGTGTTGGGCAACCTGGGCACGGGAGGGAGTCTCGAGATCGACCTCGATGGCTTGTAACATGTTCCTACAATTGAGGAACTCCAAATCATCGTTCTGCATTGACTGGAATTCTACGCGATGAAAGCCCAGGTTGCAAGGGAAGAGAAGCCTTTTGAGATTAATTTGTCATTCCCATTGACAAATTAAAAATGTGTGGTAGCGTGAGAGTATCAAGACAACCACACCGATGTGATTGTCCAAAAATCTGGAGGAGTAATATGAGAAAAGTCCTTTTGGTCCTTATGGTCATGGTGGCAGCTACGAGCCTGGTCTTCGCCCAGGGTACCACGGAATCCATTGACAAGTTTCCCAGCAAGCCGGTGACCGCCGTTGTCGGTTGGGCCGCTGGCGGTGGTGCGGATATCGTCTTCAGGGCGATTGCTGAAGTCTTCCCAAAGTACGCAAACGGCCAGCCTCTGGTCATCCAGAACCAGGGAGCAGCAGCAGGCGTGCCGGCGATCACCGAATTCATGAAGGCGACGCCCGATGGGTATACGACCTTGCACTGGAACGTTGCTCACGTCATCAAGACTCACATGAACAAGGTCCCCTTCACGGGAACTGAGTTTGATCCGGTACTGCAGGTTGTCGCTTCCTACAACTACCTGGTGGTAAATGCAAACGCAAAGTGGAACACACTCGAAGAGTTCATTGCAGACGCCAAGTCCAGGCCCGAGGGAATTTCAATGGGGAATGCCGGAGCTGGTGGCGGTAACCACATGGCCGCGTTGCTCTTTGAGGAAGCCTCAGGGACCAAGTATATCCACGTCCCCTTCAGCGGTGGTGGCCCGGCCATTACCGGTCTGATGAGCGGGCAGTGTGATGCAGTCATGGCCAATGCCCCCGAGGGAATTGCCAACGTTCAGGCAGGCCAGCTGAAGATTCTTGCTGTCTTCAGTGACAAAAAACTGGACTCGATCCCGGCTTCGACTGCCATTGCGCAGAACGTCAACCTTGTGTTGGAGCAGTGGCGTGGCGTCGTCGTCCCCAAGGGAACTCCTCCTGCCATCATTGCCAAGCTTGAGAATATCTTCCGCCAGTGCATTGAAGATCCGATCTACATCAAGAAGATGCAAGAGCTTGGATCAATTCCTGTCTACAAGAGCGGAGCTGACTTCGGCAAGCTCGTTGCAAGCGACGATGCTCGCTACGAAAAGATTGTCCGCGACGGCAAGTTCGGCGATAGGTACTAATCGAACATCGAATGTGTGTTGCTCCAGGGATTCTGGGGCAACACATCGGTAAAGCAGCAGTCTTTCAACCTAAAAGGATGAGCAGATGAAAGAGACAAAACGAGTTGATTTTTGGACTGGCATTGCATTGATGGCCCTCAGTGTCCTTGTCTGGGTCCTTACCGCAGATCTTCCGATACCGAAGCGGGGCATTGGGCCAGGGCAATACCCACGGGTCATCACCACCATCATGTTCCTCCTCGGTCTGGTGCAAGTGATCACCAATCTCAAAGGGGGGTTCCCCAAAAAGGGTGAGCCAACAAACTGGCTTCACCTCGGTCGTGCCCTGTTGTTGGCCCTCATAGCGTTTGTCTATGTCCGGATGCTCAAGTTCTTTGGATTCCCGCTGCTGACGCCCTTTCTGATTTTCGGGGCCATCAAGCTCTTTGGGTACAAAAACACCAAGGTCTCAATTCTGGTCTCTCTCGGGGCGACAGCGGTGATCTTCCTGCTCTTCAATGTCGTCTTCATGGTCTTCCTCCCACTGGGAAAAATCTTCTAAGGGGTACTGCATGAGTAATTTATTGCATGGGTTTGTCCTTGTCTTTCAACCCCTTACGTTCGCCTTGATGGTATTTGGTACCGCTATGGGCGTAGTTATCGGGGCGCTGCCTGGCCTCACCGCTTCGATGGGAATCATTTTGTTGCTGCCCCTTGTCTACCGCCTCCCTGCCAGCGTCTCGCTGGTCATGCTCTGCGGTCTCTTCTGTGGCGGCATGTTCGGCGGCTCGATTTCAGCGATTTTATTGAAGACTCCGGGCACTCCGTCAGCTTCGGCGACAGTGCTAGATGGATATCCACTCTGTGAGCAGGGCAAGGCCGGCAAGGCGCTGGGTATTGCCACCGTCTCTTCCTTCTTTGGAGGAATCGTCAGCACCGTCTGTCTGATCCTCATCGCCCCACAGTTGGCCAAGGTCGCCTTGAAATTCCAGGCTGCCGATTACTTCTCCCTGGCGATCTTCGGCCTTTCCATCATGGCCAGCTCCTCAGGCAAGAATGTCATCAAGGGCTTGATCGCCGGTTGCATCGGCTTGTTGGCATCCTGTATCGGCATCGATACGATCGTTGGAGTGAACCGGCTTACATTCAACAACATGTACCTAGCCGGAGGCTTTACGCTGCTGCCGGTCCTCATCGGCATCTTTGCCGTCAGCGAGGTACTGACGCAGGTGCAAGAGCGCAGCGAGGGTGGCAAGATCATGGCTCAGACGGTCACCAATATCCTGCCGAGCTGGATTGATATCAAGCTCATCCTTCCTACGTTGGTGATCGGCAGCATCCTCGGTGTCTTCATCGGAATCGTCCCTGGCACCGGTGGCGCGATCGCATGTTTTTTGGCGTACAATCTTGCACAGAAGTTCGCCAAAGACCGCCATCTCTTCGGAAAGGGCGCCCTCAGTGGCATAGCCGCCCCAGAGAGTGCCAACAACGCGACCACCGGAGGTGCCTTGATCCCGATGCTCTGCCTCGGCGTTCCCGGCGATGTGGTCACCAGCGTCATGCTCGGAGCTTTGATCCTCATTGGCGTACGCCCAGGACCTCTGCTCTTTGTCGAAAATGTTGATATCGTCTACTCGATCTTCGCCGGTATGATCGTCATCCAGTTCCTGATGCTCCTCTTTGGACTGGTGAGTTCGCGCTATGCCCCAGCTATCCTGAAGGTCCCCAACACCTTGCTGATGCCCATCATCCTGGTACTGTGCGTAGTGGGGTCATTTTCGTTGAACAACGCCCTCTATGACGTAACCGTTGCCCTCGCCTTCGGCGTGATCGGTTACTTCATGAAGCGCTGGGGCTATCCTGGTGCGCCATTGGTATTGGGGATAATCCTTGGCCCGATGGCTGAGGAGAACCTCAACCGAGCCTTATTGGTCTCCAACAATAATCCGGCCATTCTTGTCCAACGTCCCATCTCCCTGACGTTCTTGATCTTGGCGGTAGGTTCGATTGCCCTATCACTGTACTCCGCTCGCAAGGAGGAGAGACAGGGATGAGAATTACCGTCGGCGGCTCTGGTTCATGGCATGTAATTGACTCTCTGCTCGATCCGATACAGATCCCGCGCTTTGTCAGGGTGCGTCAAATCTTTGACTCTCCCGGCGCCATCGATGTCACCAATGCCATGAACGAGCAGCTTGCCGACGATGCACGCTGGAAACCGCTGAAAAGCGGACAGTCGGTGGCTATTGCAGTGGGCAGCAGGGGTATTGATTCCCAGGTTGAGGCAGTTGCTGCTCTGGTTGCCCAGATACGAAAGAGAGGAGGGATCCCCTTCATTGTTCCGGCGATGGGAAGCCATGCCGGAGCAACTGCCGAAGGGCAGAGGGCGATGCTGCAGACTCTGGGCTTCACCGCCGATGCGGTCGGCTGTCCGATTCACTCAAGCATGGAGACCGTGCAGCTGGGAGTTGCAGGAGCGGATGATCTGCCGGTTCTGACCGACAAGGTTGCCTATCAGGCAGACCATTTGGTCATCATCAATCGTGTCAAGGAGCATGTGTGCTTCAGAGGTCCGTATGAGAGCGGGCTGATGAAGATGATTACCATTGGCCTGGGTAAGCAACGCGGGGCTGAGATCGCCCATAATCTGGGCTTTGGGAGGATGGGCGGACATATTGAAGCGATCGCAGGGGAAGCGTTGAAGCATCTGAAGGTCCTATTTGCTGTGGCGTTGGTGGAGAATGCAACCCACCGCACCTGTCTTGTCGAGGTAATCGATGGCCCCTCGATCCCAGAGCGTGAGGCTGCGTTGCTTACATTGGCCAAGCGGTGGAGTGCACGATTGCACCTGCAGAGCTTTGATTCCCTGATCATCGATGAGATCGGCAAGAACATCAGTGGTTCTGGCTTTGATACCAACGTGGTGGGACGCTACCACTCATCGTGGATCAAAGGGGGGCCTGAAATTCAGCGAGTGGCGATCCTTGATATCGCCTCACAATCAAACGGCAATGGCAACGGGTTGGGGATGGCTGACTTTACCACCGTCAGGGCAGCAGAGAAATTTGACTTTGTGCAGACGTATCCCAACACGTTGACGGCTCTTCTGACCGGCGGAGTAAAGATTCCGATGGTCCTTCCCAACGACCGGCAAGTACTGCAGGCGTGCATGAAAACCTGCCATCACGAAAACTGGTCGGATACGTCGGTGGTAAGAATCCACAATACCCTCTGTCTCGGGGAGATCGAAGTGTCGGAGAATTTGATTCCGGCAATTGAAGACGATGAACGATTTGAGATCTTGAGCGACCCGTATGAGCTTTCATTCGACGATCAAGGCAACCTCTTCTAATACACTACAAGGCGGTATGAAGATGACAAGAACAGAAGAATTGGCTATTAAGCTCAATCGCGTACGCACCCTGATGGAGACGCTCAAGCTCGATGGGATCTACCTCAAGCGCCAAGACGACTTCGCCTGGCTCTCCTGTGGCGGACAGAACTACCTCGGTTGGGGAGAGATGGGATTGTGTGGCCTGTTGGTCACATCTGACCAAACCTTTGCGGTGACCAACATCATCGAAAAGCAGCGGATGATCGATGAGGAACGTTTGGAGGAGATGGGCTTTGCAGTCCACTCAGCAGTCTGGCACGACCTGGATTTTGAGGCACGGACGCTGAAAAAGCTTGTGCCCTCCGGCAAGCTGGGCATGGACTTCAATAGCCCGCTTGGGACCAATGTCGAAGGTGAGATCAAGAAGCTGCGCCTATCGCTCACCACGTCTGAAGTTGAGCGAATCAAGCAGGTAGGGTACTGGGCTGCCTTGGCTATGGAGGAGGCAGCGGCCTCTCTGAGGCCTGGAGTCACTGAGATTGAGGCGACCAAGCGAATTGCGATGGCTTTGTATGACCAGGGCATGGAGTTCACCAGCTTGATGTGCGCAGCCGATGAGCGGCTGTACAACTATCGTCACGCCATCGCAACCGATAACAAGATCCGAGAGCGAGTGCAGATCGGTGGCAATATGCGCAAATGGGGCCTGACGGTCTGTCTGACGCGGTATGTCAACTTTGTCCCTGTCACCGATGAGCTACGCAGGCAATATCGTCTCAATCAGCTCATCGATTGTACCTTGATGGAAAAGACTGTGGTGGGGCGCCCTTATAGCGAGCCGCTGTTGGCAGCAAAGGCATTGTATGAGAAGCACGGCTATGCCTCGGAGTTTGACAAGCACCACCTCGGCGGTCCCATCGGGTATGCGAACCGGGACTATCGTGTCGACCCGACGATGATGATCAACGTTGCTGAGAATCAGGCATTCTGCTGGAACCCATCAATTACTGGCACCAAGAGCGAAGATACCATCCTGGCCACGTCAAAGGGGTTTGAGTTCATTACCCGCCCGATCCTCTTTCCCAAAAATACGGTGAAGGTAGGTGAGAGAGAGTATACTCGATCTGACATCCTCGAAAAGTATTGACCGACATCGATACGAGAAGAGCACGGCAGGCCTGAATCCAGGCCTGCTGTGTTCTGTACAATCCTTCTCTATAATGTGCATTGAAAATTCCAATTTTCAGTATAGAATTTATAATATAAATTAAAGATATTATAATTCATGTTGACAGATTCACACTCTACCCG
>LVBE01000182.1 GCA_001603105.1 Spirochaetales bacterium Spiro_03 | reverse complement strand
ATGCAATACTATAACAACATTATACAGATTTGATGCACTTTCAACTCTCACAGGAGTCCCCATGGCCACCGATACTGACAAATACAATATCAAGACCGTAGCCCGATGCTTCCAGATCCTCGACTTCGCCAGCGAACAACCCGGCCCTATCTCCATCCAGGACGTCTGTGCAGCCCTGGATACCAACAGCAACATGGCCTTCCGCCTCCTTGCCAGCCTGCAGAACTCAGGCTACATGGCCAAGGACCCCTATACCGGCCTCTACTCGATCTCGCTGAAGACGCTCAAGCTCAGTCGCTCTGCCCTGCAGAGCCAAGAGATCCGCAAGGTGACGATGCCGTATTTGGAGTTGCTGTGGAACCAGTTTCCCAAGGCCAACGTCAATATGGCGGTCTTCTATGGGGGGGAGGTGCTCATGCTCGATCGCATCGACACCCAGTCGACTCCCCGCACCTACTTCACTCCCGGCAGGCAACTGCCGTTCCACTGCACCGCCTTGGGCAAGGTATTGACCAGTGAGCTCAGCGAGGCCGAGCTCGATGCTCTCATCCAGGAGAAGGGGCTGCCGCGCTACACCGCCCAAACCATCACCGATGCCGCTGCCTACAAGAAGGAGCTAGCGCACGTCAGGGCCGAAGGCGTTGCCCGGGACCGCAACGAGTTCATCGAAGGGGACAACTGTTCGGCTGCCCCGGTGCGAGACCGTTTTGGAAAGATCATCGCCGGCATCAGCCTCAGCGCGCTGACCTCCAATATGGCTGTCCAGGAGATCGAGGCAACGATCCCTCGCCTCAAAGAGACTGCCTCACGCATCTCGTACATGATGGGCTACACGGCGACGCCGGTACTGTAAGAATCTGAAATGCCAAATAATACCCCCCTGTCCGGACAGGGGGGTTGTTATATTTTCTTAACAAATCTTAAAAACTTGACGTACGTCAAATTCAATCTGCCCACCATATG
The DNA here is from genome assembly GCA_001603105.1 of Spirochaetales bacterium Spiro_03. Lineage (GTDB taxonomy): Bacteria > Spirochaetota > Spirochaetia > Sphaerochaetales > Sphaerochaetaceae > Sphaerochaeta. The sequence goes on along the minus strand of LVBE01000182.1, from coordinate 87 downwards.
GTAGAGTAGGCCAAGATCAATGATGATAAGGAGTCACCTATGTCCGATACCAAGAACTTTGCCACCGTAAAACGCGAACACTACAAG
>LVBE01000181.1 GCA_001603105.1 Spirochaetales bacterium Spiro_03 | reverse complement strand
GAGGTATTCCCCGCTCACGCGGGGGTGTTTCTCGCAAAACCGAAGTATTGCTAGGGGGGGGGGAGTATTCCCCGCTCACGCGGGGGTGTTTCTCCTAGAGCCTTCCATGATGCTTGCACTCTGGAGTATTCCCCGCTCACGCGGGGGTGTTTCCAGTCAAAACCAAGAAGCCTTGCCCATTTTGTGGTATTCCCCGCTCACGCGGGGGTGTTTCCGTTTGATTACAACCTAGAGCAACTTGGGTTAAGTATTCCCCGCTCACGCGGGGGTGTTTCCGCCTTCTTCACGTTATGGCTATGGTGCCAGATGTATTCCCCGCTCACGCGGGGGTGTTTCTCACCTAAAAGCCCGCCTTTTTCAAGTGTGCTTGTATTCCCCGCTCACGCGGGGGTGTTTCCTTCCGTGACTACTCGGAGACTTACATCATCGGGTATTCCCCGCTCACGCGGGGGTGTTTCCGCTACGGAGAGATAGCTAGGTTTGATTGTGGTGTATTCCCCGCTCACGCGGGGGTGTTTCCCCTCTGCGTCCACGGTAGGATTGGCAACCATTGTATTCCCCGCTCACGCGGGGGTGTTTCTATCTGAGCGCAAAGGAATACATCGAAAGGAGAGTATTCCCCGCTCACGCGGGGGTGTTTCTACCTATCAACACGAACGCCAGCCCTTTTCAGAGTATTCCCCGCTCACGCGGGGGTGTTTCTTATTCGCAATCTTGTCGTAAGGTACCTGGTTGGTATTCCCCGCTCACGCGGGGGTGTTTCCGCTTGCTTGTCGATCTTGTTGATAGGAAAGCAGTATTCCCCGCTCACGCGGGGGTGTTTCCTGCTTCCAATCCATCCGTTTTTCCTTCTCAGAGTATTCCCCGCTCACGCGGGGGTGTTTCCCAAGCAGGAGGCGTCAGATGTGGATAAGCGTCGTATTCCCCGCTCACGCGGGGGTGTTTCTACGCTTTGATATCGGCTATAACTTTGTCGGCTGTATTCCCCGCTCACGCGGGGGTGTTTCTATCGGGATGATCCGTGATACGGCGGGGAAGAGGTATTCCCCGCTCACGCGGGGGTGTTTCTCTTTTCGCTCGTAGCGTATATGTATAGTAGTCGTATTCCCCGCTCACGCGGGGGTGTTTCTGACTCGATTGGTTCTCCTGACAACGTGTTGCGGTATTCCCCGCTCACGCGGGGGTGTTTCTAAGCGTCATACTTTGTTTTCATCTTGTTACCCGTATTCCCCGCTCACGCGGGGGTGTTTCTTAAGCCAGTGTTGCTAATCTCGGTGCGATAATGTATTCCCCGCTCACGCGGGGGTGTTTCCGACACAAACGGTAGCATTGCTACTATGGGCCCGTATTCCCCGCTCACGCGGGGGTGTTTCCCCCTACCACGGTACCCCATAGCAGCCTAGCCCGTATTCCCCGCTCACGCGGGGGTGTTTCCTAACTTCACTAGCAATGATGACCAGTTTCTTTGGTATTCCCCGCTCACGCGGGGGTGTTTCCCAAATCGGTTTAGACCCTCTTTTAGAGCCCTTGTATTCCCCGCTCACGCGGGGGTGTTTCCTTTTTTGCATGGTTAGCCCCAGGCCGCAACATGTATTCCCCGCTCACGCGGGGGTGTTTCTTAAACCGCACGGTTTATAAAAACTTTTAGGGGGTATTCCCCGCTCACGCGGGGGTGTTTCCTCCTTCTTGAACTCACTGCCGCAAAGTGGACAGTATTCCCCGCTCACGCGGGGGTGTTTCTCAGGCGAGATTCTGCATTGAATCTCAAATATGGTATTCCCCGCTCACGCGGGGGTGTTTCTCCCTTCATTCTGTGCTCCTTGCGGTGATTATGGTATTCCCCGCTCACGCGGGGGTGTTTCCATCAGGGCCGCCAAGCGTGAGGTGGCTGTGTGGTATTCCCCGCTCACGCGGGGGTGTTTCTTACGTCTCTATGTGTTACCGTATCAAGGTAACGTATTCCCCGCTCACGCGGGGGTGTTTCCCTCACCGATGTGGCGTTCATCGGGACGGCACTGTATTCCCCGCTCACGCGGGGGTGTTTCTATGGGAACCCCCCAGATGGGCCGATTCAGGAGGTATTCCCCGCTCACGCGGGGGTGTTTCCACTTGACGTCTTGGTCTTGGAGGATTACAGAGGTATTCCCCGCTCACGCGGGGGTGTTTCCTCTTTTAACGATGCATTAGCATCAGCTAAAGTGTATTCCCCGCTCACGCGGGGGTGTTTCTTTATTACTGGAGGTGTTAATGGTCAAAGTGCGGTATTCCCCGCTCACGCGGGGGTGTTTCCTGATTGATTCTCCCCAAAGATTTCAAGCAACTGTATTCCCCGCTCACGCGGGGGTGTTTCCGGCGTTTCCGATCTGTCTTACTGCGTCCGACCGTATTCCCCGCTCACGCGGGGGTGTTTCTCTTAGTGAACAGCCGATAGAAACTGCTGAGTTGTATTCCCCGCTCACGCGGGGGTGTTTCTTTGGTAAGATGGATTTGACTAGGAGTCGGACTGTATTCCCCGCTCACGCGGGGGTGTTTCTCATCCACGCTCTCATAGGCGTGGAAGCCGCCCGTATTCCCCGCTCACGCGGGGGTGTTTCCTCATCGATGGCGTAGACCTCTTATCAGATGGTGTATTCCCCGCTCACGCGGGGGTGTTTCTCTTATCATCTCCCAAATCTCCTTGTTGGGGATGTATTCCCCGCTCACGCGGGGGTGTTTCTATTATCAGCTTCCGCCTTAATCCTCTTTGTTTGTATTCCCCGCTCACGCGGGGGTGTTTCCCGGAGCCTGAGAAGCGCCAGCACCTGGACCACGTATTCCCCGCTCACGCGGGGGTGTTTCTGTTCGATAACCTGTACAAATGGCAATACCATTGTATTCCCCGCTCACGCGGGGGTGTTTCTCATGTGGACTTGATACTTCCTGCCGACTTCATGTATTCCCCGCTCACGCGGGGGTGTTTCTGAGTTGTACATGAGGTCGCTGTCGGTCTGAGGGTATTCCCCGCTCACGCGGGGGTGTTTCCATTAGAGAAAGCGATAGCTACCCACAACTCACGTATTCCCCGCTCACGCGGGGGTGTTTCTCAAAGGCTGGGTGATTCCTAGGCTACAGAAAGGTATTCCCCGCTCACGCGGGGGTGTTTCCGAGCCCGTGAAGTACGAGAAATTTGAGAAGAGGTATTCCCCGCTCACGCGGGGGTGTTTCCCACTTGTAGAGGGCAACAGGTTTTTGGGTGGGGTATTCCCCGCTCACGCGGGGGTGTTTCCTCTTCATAGGTCACAAACCCATCCGAGCAGTAGTATTCCCCGCTCACGCGGGGGTGTTTCTTGGGAAGAGTTTATTACTGGTGGAGTTGATGGGTATTCCCCGCTCACGCGGGGGTGTTTCCAAAGCATACTACATTCATGGCGATATTCGGCTGTATTCCCCGCTCACGCGGGGGTGTTTCTTGGGAAGAGTTTATTACTGGTGGAGTTGATGGGTATTCCCCGCTCACGCGGGGGTGTTTCTCGCATCATCTCCCAAATCTCCTTGTTGGGGATGTATTCCCCGCTCACGCGGGGGTGTTTCTACAGCCAATGAACACGCAGAGGTCGATTACAAGGTATTCCCCGCTCACGCGGGGGTGTTTCTAGTTCTAGTAGTAGTTTCATTGTTCTCTCTAAGTATTCCCCGCTCACGCGGGGGTGTTTCTTTTTGGCATCTTGGTAGAAAGTTTGCAAATAAAGTATTCCCCGCTCACGCGGGGGTGTTTCTCTTTTCCCAGGTGGGCGCGCTGGAGTAGGTAGGTATTCCCCGCTCACGCGGGGGTGTTTCTACCTCCACCTTCCCCGAAGGGAGGCGGAGGTCGTATTCCCCGCTCACGCGGGGGTGTTTCTCGGCATATTGCTCGACTATGCGCATTGGGTCTGTATTCCCCGCTCACGCGGGGGTGTTTCTGGGAAGAAGTGAAGCATCGTGAGGATACTGCTGTATTCCCCGCTCACGCGGGGGTGTTTCCAAAAACTCCCGTAACAAGGCCGCTACTTGCGAGTATTCCCCGCTCACGCGGGGGTGTTTCATACGCGGATTATCTCGTCTACGGCAAGGCGCAGTATTCCCCGCTCACGCGGGGGTGTTTCTCGCATACTGGAAGCCGATCCCGCTATGGGGGAGTATTCCCCGCTCACGCGGGGGTGTTTCTCCAATAAGGATGACTGGCAAAATCAAACGTATGTATTCCCCGCTCACGCGGGGGTGTTTCTTAAAGCTGAGGCAGATAATATAAAAGCGCGTAGTATTCCCCGCTCACGCGGGGGTGTTTCTTGTGATTGCTAGGCAATCCGATAAGTAGGCGAGTATTCCCCGCTCACGCGGGGGTGTTTCCTTTTAGGGAGTAAAAAAATGAGAAAAAAAGAGGTATTCCCCGCTCACGCGGGGGTGTTTCCGCTGGTATCGCATATGTCATTGTTAACGGTAAGTATTCCCCGCTCACGCGGGGGTGTTTCTGGATCATGTATAAGCATTATGCCAGAAGGATGGTATTCCCCGCTCACGCGGGGGTGTTTCCGAGGAGTTGGAGTGGGATTTACTCGACTTCAAGT
>LVBE01000021.1 GCA_001603105.1 Spirochaetales bacterium Spiro_03 | reverse complement strand
ACGTTGCAGGCAGCGTTGGCAGGGTGGCGAGGGCTGAGGCGTAGAGCGGTACCGACGCTGGTATAGCTTCACCGACGAAGAGGAGGGTGAGGTGTATGTTCGCCTGCTCTGTCAACACTGCACCGCTTGCCTCGCCTATGATGGTGCGGGCTCGCTGATGCAGCTGACTGCGGCTTTGCCGGTCGAACGTCACTGCATAGAAGAGTCTCATGGCCTAGTATAGGCTTTCATCTAGGCCAGTTCCATACTATGATGGGTACAAGGAGATGAGCAGTATGCAGATAGTACTCATTGGGGCGGGAAGCGCCCAATTTGGCCTTGGAACCTTGGGCGATATCTTCAGCAGTCAGCTGTTGGCGGGAAGTACCATCACCCTTGTCGATATCAATGAACGAGCGCTCGGTGTCGTGCAAAAGAGTGCTGATGCATATATCGCCGAGCACGCCATCCCCTTTGTCGTCACATCGACGACCGATCGACGTCGGGCGCTGCGCGGTGCCGATGTCGTGGTGATCTCCATCGAAGTGGGAAATCGCTTTGAGCTGTGGGACGAGGATTGGACAATGCCACAGCAGTACGGCATCCGTCAGGTCTACGGCGAGAATGGTGGGGCGGGCGGTCTCTTCCACGCCCTGCGCATCACCCCACCGATCGTGGAGATCTGTGACGATATCGCAGAGCTTGCCCCCGATGCCTGGGTCTTCAACTACTCCAATCCGATGACGGCCATCACCACGACGGTGCTGCGCAAGTATCCGACGATGAAGTTCGTCGGCATGTGCCATGAGATCGCATCCCTTGAGCGCTACCTGCCCTCGATCCTTGGCACCCCGTTTTCAAACCTGCAGCTGCAAAGCGGTGGGCTCAACCACTTCAGTGTCCTCTTGAAAGCCTACTACCGTGACAGCGGCAAAGACGCGTATCCTGATATCCTGGCCAAGGCCCCAGCGTTCTTTGAGAAAGAGCCGGGCTATAGCGATATCTGGGCCTACTCCAATGCCCACGACAAAGAGTTCGAGACCGAAGGTTCGACGTGGCGTGTTCTGCCCGATGGGGTGGTGAGCAAGAAGGCATGGGCGGACCGCACCCTCTTCAAAAAGATCTTGGAGGTGTACAAGCTGCTGCCCATCACTGTCGATAGCCACTTCGGTGAGTACCTCAGCTGGGCGTGGGAGGTCGCGGACCACAAGGGAATCAAGGACTTCTATACCTACTATCGAAGCCGCCTCTCTCGAGCTCTCACCTTCAAGATCGAGAAGAAGCGCCACGAGCGGCTTGTCCATATCCTTGAAGGGATCATCGAGAACAGCGGCTACGAGGAGAGTGCACTCAACATCCTCAACGACAACCTGATCGCTGACCTGCCGTCGTCGATCGCCGTCGAGGTCCCCGGTCGCATCTATGCCAAGGGCATCAAGGGCGTGCCCTTGAATCCATATCCCAAGGGGATGGCGGCGCTGCTGCGCAACTACTGTGGGGTCTACGACCTCACCGCTGAGGCAGTGCTGACGCGCAAGAAGGAGTACGTCATCCAGGCGCTGTTGGCCAACCCCGTGGTCGACCGCATAACAGGGATAGAGGAGCTGGTGGATGTGATGATCGAACGCCAGGAACGGTGGCTCGGCTACCTCAGGTAAACCAAAAAAACCTCCCGATCTGGGAGGTTTTTTTAGTGGCAAAGGGACTTGAACCCCTGACCGAGCGGATATGAGCCGCTTGCTCTACCGACTGAGCTATGCCACCGTTGGTCAACGTTGGCACTATAGCCAACGAAGCGGATGTTAGTCAAGGGGTAGAAATTTCTTTCTCTCTGCCCACTGACAGCGCATGATCTTTGCATCGTTTGTCATTTCCTACGAGTGTGCTATGATACAGGATATGAACACACTACGCATGAGCAATGGGGTGGAGATTCCCCAAATCGGCTTTGGAACCTGGCAGATCCCCAGTGGCATCGTCACTCGCCAAAGCGTTGCCTTCGCCCTTGAGGCGGGCTATCGACACATCGACACGGCCGCTGCCTACCAGAATGAGGCGGGTGTAGGCCAGGCGATCGCGGACAGTGGCCTAGACCGCAGTGAGATCTTTATCACTACCAAGCTGCACAATAACGATCATGGCTACGAGCTTACCCGCATCGGCTTTGAGAAGAGTCTGAAGGCATTGGGGGTCGACTACGTCGATCTGTACTTGATCCACTGGCCCAACCCCATCGCCCATCGCCACCACTGGAAGGAGGCGAATGCCGGCTCGTGGAAGGCGATGGAGGAGTTCTACCGTGCTGGCTTGATCAGGAGCATCGGCCTTTCAAACTTCCAGCGCCATCACATCGAGGCGCTGATGCAAGAGGCCACCGTCACCCCACACGTCAATCAAATCCGTCTTTTCGCCGGTGAGCGGCAAGAGCAGCTGGTGGCGTACTGCACCTCGATGAACATGGTCTTGGAGGCGTATAGCCCGCTGGGTACCGGCAATCTCTTGAGCAATCCGACAATCGCCCTGCTCGCTGAGCGATACCACAAGAGCGCCGCCCAGATTTCGCTACGCTACCTGCTGCAGAAGGGATTTGTAGTGTTGCCCAAGTCGGTGCGGGAAACGACAATCCGCGAGAACCTCGATGTGTGGGGCTTTGAGCTCGACGCAGAGGCAATGGCCCTGCTTGATCGGATGGAGAACAGCGTCGGCCTTACCCGTAACCCTGACGAGGCACCCTTTTAGGGAGGCCTTGTAATTGGGCGAGAGTCTTTGTACTCTCTAGCCATGACTGGATTCTTCATCAAAAAAGCATTCTTCGATGGTTGGGACAACCTGATCGGAATGGTTGTCCTCAACCTCGGGTTCCTGCTGGTCCTTATCGCTGGCATCGGAAGTCTTTCGCTGCTCGCCCAGGTGCCTGCGCTGTCGATCGGGCTGTTGGTGGCAAGCCTCGGCCTCTTCTCCTTCTTCTGTGCCGGCAGCGCACACATCACGTGGCTCTGGGCCCGCTATGAGCGGGGAGGGTGGGAGGCCTTTGTGCGAGGAATCCGCATCAGCTGGCGTCATGCGCTGCTCTACTGGCTGCTCATCACCCTCGCCGCTTCGCTGATTTTGCTGGTAATACCCTTCTACCTCAGCTACGCCTCACTGCTCGGTACGCTGATCAGTGTCGTCCTCTTCTGGCTCTTCTTGGCCCTCAGTCTGGCCTTGCTCTTCTATTGGCCGCTCTTTTATGCCATGCAAGGCGACCGGCCGGCGAAGACACTGCGTAAAAGCTTTGTCATCGTCGCCGACAATCTCTTCTTCGCCCTCTTCTTTGCCTTCCATCAGCTGGTCACCTTGGTCTTCAGCCTCATCCTCGCCGGTCTGGCTCCGGGTGCCGGCGGCCTGTTGCTCGGCCAAAGCGTTGCCTTGAAGCTGTTGATGTACAAGTATGACTGGCTGGAAGAACACCCGGATGAAGGGCGAAAGAACATCCCGTGGGATGAACTGCTCTATGAGGAGCGCGAGAGTGTCGGCCACCGGAGCCTGAAGAACATGATCTTTCCATGGAAGGACTGAGATGGCCATCGAAGTAGAGCTCAAAGCCCATATCGGCGATGCGCGCGCCCTGCAGGTGAAAATTGAGGCACTCACCAAAGGAGGGGAGCCGAAACCGATCGACAAGGAGGATTGGTATTTGGAGGGTACGGCCCTGGTGCGCCTACGACGCGAGGGCGGGCGCCTCTTCATCACGACCAAGGAGCGGGCGGTACAAGGCGGCATCGAAACCAATGTCGAACATGAGTTAGATTGTGACGGTGCGCAATTTGAAGCGGCCCTTGGCCTTTTTAGGTCCCTGGGCTTCAAAGAAGGGCCGATTAAGACCAAGCGAGGGCTTTCGTATACCGCCTTCTTGGACGATGAGCTTGGGCCCTTGGTCATCGAGGTGTGCCAAGTCTCTTCCTTGGGTTGGTTTGTCGAGCTTGAGTACCTCGTCGACGATGAACTGCAGGTAGAGAGAGCGAGGGGAGCGCTCATCCAAGCGCTCGCCCTCCTTGAGATCGACAGCACCCAAATTGAGAGCCGCCCCTACCTGGCCCTGCTTTCCTAACCGATCGGATAGCGCGGCACATCCTCAACGCCGAGGTACTTGGCGATGCAGCGCACCAGGATATCGTGATCTTCGACATCGGTCAGGCCACTGACCATCACCGCCGCCACTACGCCCACCCCGTCGACAAAGACCGGAAAGCCTCCGCCGCAGGCGACGAACTGGGTCGGATCAAGGCCCCGTTCGGCAAGCGTCGCTCCCCGACGCTTCAAAAAGAGTGAGTAGGCGAGGGTACTCGACTCAAAGTGCTGGACAGTCTTGAACTTGCGGTCAAGCCACGCATCGGCGCCATGGTTGGTGCCTTCGGCTGCATAGTGGAACATCCGTTTGCCGCTCATCGAGCGAATCGAGATGGCGATCTTGATGTCCTGGTCCATCGCCTCAGCGACAAAGATCTTTCCAAGCTCCCACGCATCCTCGGCGGTGAACGTCTCAAATTTCAATAGCTCCTCTTGGGCGCTTACGATTGCCACTCTCTCATCCAAATCCATTGATTACTCCCCTGGATAGACCAGGCCCCATTGGCCACGGATCTCATCCATAACGTTCATGACATTGATGATCTCACTGTGCGGCATCTGCTTGACCTCGAGCAGTCCCTCCGCCAAGGCGAGGCGGCACGCCTCGACCTGGTGTTCAAAGCCAGTGATGAACTTGAAGGGTTTGTAGGTCTCCACGAGGTTGTAGTCGCGGTCATAGACGTTGATGCCCTCACAGTTGTTGATATTCACAAATTCGATGAAGCCTCGGCTGCCAAAGATCATTCCCCGTCGATCGCTGAGTGCGTTGACCGAGGAGTGCAGCATGGCCATCTTGCCTCCCTTGAAGGTCAGCGTGATGGCGTTTGACTCATCGACGCCGCTCTCCATCTTGGTACACGTCGAGGTGATCGACTCGATCTTGTTGCCCAGCACCATCATGGCGAAGTTGATGGGGTAGACCCCGACATCGAGCAAGGCGCCACCGCTGAGGGCGGGGTTGTGGATCCGCTCGATCGACTTGACCGGGTAGCAGAGATTTGCCGTGAGGGAGCGCACCTCGCCGATGACCCGCCGTTCAAGGACCTGGTCGAGGACCAGGCGCATGGGCAGGTAGCGAGTCCAGATTGCCTCGGCGACGAGCAGGCCCTTTGAGCGGCCATACTCGATGACCTGCTGGGCCTGGCGGGCATTGGTGGTGAAGGACTTCTCACAGAGCACCGGCTTGTTGTGTGACAGGGCGAGCATCATGTGCTCATAGTGGTGGGAGTGGGGGGTCGCTATATAGACCAGATCCACCTCCGGGTCACTGAGCATCTCCTCGTATGAGCCATACGCCTTGCGTACCTTCTGCTCTTTGGCAAACGCCTGTGCCTTCTCAAGCGTCCGGGAAGCGATGGCATACGCCTCTACATGTTCCATCTCGCCGACTGTGTAGGCCATCTTCTTGGCTATGGCCCCAGCTCCCATGATCGCTAGTTTCATCGCGTTCCTCCTCAGGTCACAGTATAGGGGCTTTGAGGGCAGTTGGAAAGCGGTATCTTGAGGATTTGGGTGTGATCAGTGGCGCCGGTGGCTGACCAGCCACAGGGGGCGGGCGAGCACCGGATCGAAGATCTGGTGGGCATCGACCTGGTAGACCTCGGCGAGGCGCTCTTTGGTGAAGACGCTCTGGGTGGGGCCGTGGGCGACCACCTCACCGTCTTTGAGCATGATCGTATGGGTGCTGTAGATCTGGGCCAAAAGCAAATCGTGCAGCACGCAGATGACCGTGTAGCCTTGCTCGGTGAGGCGGCACAGCAGGTCCATGATCGAGCGCTGGTGTTTGACATCGAGATGGTTGACCGGCTCGTCAAGCAACAAGAGCCGCCCTTGTTGGGCCAAGGCCCTGGCGAGGATGACGCGCTGCAGTTCCCCGCCACTGAGGGTGGTGATGAGAGTATCTGCAAGGTGGGCGATATTGCACGCCTCCATCGCTTGGGCAACCGCCTGTGTACCTTCGCCGCCATGGGCGTAGCGACCCATCGACACCGCCTCGGCGGCAGTGAAGGCATAGTCGCTACTATTGTGCTGGGAGACGAAGCCGATCTGGCGGGCAAGATCTTTCTGGCTCATCGAGGCGATATCCGCACCATTGAGGTAGATCGTCCCCCCCTGGGCTTTGATCTCCTTGTAGATGAGTTTGAGCAACGTGGATTTACCGCTGCCGTTGGGCCCGGTGAGAGCGGTGAAGGTACCGCTTTCGAAGGCCAGGCTGAGGTTTTTGAAGAGCATCTTGTCGCCCCAGCCGCCAAAGATCTTGTCAAAGACGAGACTATCCATAGCGGTAGCGCCCCTTGCGTAGGAGATAGATGAAGAGCGGCACGCCCACGAGGCTGGTGATGACCCCAACTGGCAGCTCACCGCTCGGAAGGAGGATCCGAGCCAGAGTGTCGCTTGCAAGCATGAGCAGCGAGCCGAAGAGCGAGGAGGGCAACAAGAGGTTTTTATGCCGTGGCCCGACGAGCAGGCGGCTGACGTGGGGCGCCATGAGGCCGATGAAGCCGATGACGCCGAAGGAGGAGACGCAGATGGCGGTGGCGATCGAGGCGGGGATCAGGACAGCGATGCGTACGCGCTGGACACGTAAGCCCAGGGCCTGGGCGCTCGATTCATCGAGCAGCAACATATCGAGGCTGCGATGGGCAAGAGAGAGTGGCAGCGCTACTGCCAAAAGAGCCAGACAGAGGATCACCACGTCGCGATAGGTTGCAGTGGAGAAGCTGCCGAGGCTCCAATACAAGATCCGCTGATACTGCTCCTTGTTCATGAACATCAAGAGCGTCATCGCAGCACTGAGGATATAGTTGATGGCAACTCCGGTGAGCAAGAGCGTCGTGGTAGTTCGCTTGCGAGAGGAGAGGGCCAGGATGAAGAGGACGGTGGCGGTGGAGCCGATCAGGGCGGCGAGGGGAAATCCTAGGGAGGCGGAGAGGCCGAGGGCGAGGGCAACAGCGACCCCAAAGGATGCCCCGCTGCTGACCCCGAGGATGAAGGGGTCAGCCATCGGGTTGCGCAGCGCTGCCTGGAAAATCGCCCCCGAGAAGCCGAGGATGGCGCCGCTCAGAGATGAGGCGATGATTCTCGGCAGTCGGAGGTTCCAGATGATGTAGCGCTTGCTAGCAGACCCGCCTCCGGCAGTGAGGATGCCGATCGTCTCCCCTATGCTGATGCCAGAGGGTCCGAGGGTCAGGGCGACGAGGGCGAGGGCGAGGCTTGTAGCGATAAGCAGCGCTACAAGCGGCCGTCTCATTGCGCTGCCTCGGTGTGGATCAAGTCAAAGAGGAGTTTCAGCGCTTGTGCGCTGCGTGGTCCTTGGCGGCTGACCAGATCGGCATCGAAGACCTTGATGGTCCCGCTGAGGTCACTGTATGGCTTGGTGGAGGTGAACTCCTTGACCGTCTCCTCGCCACTTTCGCCCCAGCGAGGGGAGAGGAGGATGATCTGGGGATCATGGAGGAGCAACAGCTCCTTGGAGTAGGTCCAGTTCAGACCATCCTTGGCTACGTTGGTGCCACCGGCCATCTCGATCATCTCACTGAGGAAGGTATCGGCGGTGGCCGCAGAGTCAAAGGAGCCGAAATCGAGGGCCATGTAGACGGTGGGCTTATCTCGTCCCTGCACCTTGTTATCTACATCTCGTACTAGATTTTGCATATTCAGGATCAACAGCTCGGCCTGCTCTTGGGCATCGACGAGGCGGGCGATCGAGCGAATCAGGGAGTAGGTGGCGCCAAACGTATCCTGGGTGTGCAGCTGGACCACCTCAATGCCGGCCTTCTCAACGGCGGCGAGGAGCTGGTCGCTGACAAAGGCGCTGCTGACGACCATCGTCGGCTCAAGGCTCAGGATTTTCTCCAGCGATGGAGCATAGAGCGTGCCTACCGACGGCAGGCCAAGAGCCGCCTCGGGGTAGGTGCAGTAGTCGCTGCGTCCGACCAATAGATCGCCTTTTCCCAAGGCATAGATAGTCTCAGTCACATTGGGTGAGAGACTGACGATGCGCTTATGGGCCTGCGGTTCGATCTCGGCATGTGCCATTGAGAAGAGCAGTGCCGGTACGAGCATAATGACGCCAATGATGGCCAAACGTCGAATTGTTGTGGTGGTGTTGTGCATACCGCCCCTTTATGGGCATGAAACATACCCTGGCCCATACTCCGTAGGCCGACCGGAATTTATCCATGGCAGGTCTCCTGGCTCAGGCATTCCCAGAAGCTGCGACTTCCCGCCTACGGCAGTGTCATAGTGCAGCTCCCCAGCCTCTACAGTGGCGGGACCGCAGGGGCTTGTACCCNNCTATCGGCGTATGTCAAACAATGAGATCACCATTTACACCGATGGGGGGTGTCTGGGCAACCCCGGCCCCGGCGGGTGGGCGTACGTGCTCACAACCGCCAGCGGTCAAGAGGTCGAGGCAAGTGGCTTTGAGGCCGATACCACCAACAACCGCATGGAGCTGACTGCGGTCATCGAGGCGCTGAAACGAGCGGAGGCGCTCGGTTCGGCGAGAATCGCCCTCTATACCGACAGTCAGTATGTGAAGAACGGCATCACCAGCTGGATCCGCACCTGGAAGGTCAACGGCTGGCGTACCAGCGCCCGCCAGCCGGTGAAGAACAAAGAGTATTGGATCGCCCTCGATGCGCTTGCCAGCCGCCTTGCGGTCAGCTGGCATTGGGTCAAGGGCCATAGTGGCATCGCCGGCAATGAGCGCTGTGACATCTTGGTACGAGAGGCGATGGAGCAGGTCCAATGAATACGCGCCTCATCGACCTATACATCGCATTCTTGAAGATCGGAGGGCTGACCTTCGGTGGCGGCTATGCGATGCTGCCGATGTTGCAGCGTGAGGTCATCGACAAGCACGGCTGGGCTACGCTTGAGGAGGTGCTCGATATCTACGCAATCGGCCAATGCACCCCAGGCATCATCGCCGTCAACACCGCCACGATGATTGGCTATCGCCAGAGAGGAGTGATCGGTGCGATCGTCGCCACCTTGGGCGAGGTTACCCCCAGCGTGGTGATCATCACCGCTTTGGCAAGCCTGTTGGTCCGTGTCCAGGACCTTGTCCTTGTCCAGAGGGCCTTTGCAGGAATCCGCATCGCTGTCTGCGCCCTCATCGTCCAGTCGATTCTGACCCTCGCCAAAAAGAGCGTCGTCGATATACCCACGACATTGTTGTTCCTAGTCAGTGTCGCGCTCACCCTCGGCTTTGGCCTCTCTCCGATCGCCGTGATCATCCTTGCCATAGGATTGGGTATCGGAGTGGGCCGCTTCAGAGAGCGGGGCACGCGATGATCTACCTTGCGCTGTTCTGGCAATTCTTCAAGATCGGACTCTTCTCCATCGGCGGGGGATTGGCGACCTTGCCCTTTCTCTACAAGCTTGCCGAGACTCACCCCCACTGGATCACTGCCTCCCAGATCGGGGATATGGTGGCCATCAGTGAATCGACACCAGGGCCGATCGGCATCAATATGGCCACCTACGCAGGCTTTCAGAGCGCAGGCTACCTGGGCGGGGTTATTGCAACCCTCGGCGAGGTAGCCCCCTCGGTCATCATTATCATCATCATCGCCCGTTTCCTTGCCAACTTTGACAAAAATCCAACAGTCAAGGATGCCTTCTGGGCCTTACGTCCCTCGGTGGTCGGCCTCATCGCCTTCGCCGGTCTCAAGCTCTTGGGAATCGTTGTCTATGGACAGGGCGTCTTCAACACCCAGGCAGCCTTGGTCTTTGCCATCTTGACTGTAGCAGTTCTGACCTTCAAGCGCGTCCATCCACTTATCTGGATCTCAATTGGGGCGATCTTGGGAATGGTCTTCAATGTTGGGGGGTGAGAAAGGCCAGAGCCAGAGCATACCAGGACTGGGGCTCAAGCTCTGCGAGGACGGTGAGCGCCTTGCGTTCATACGCCGCCACATCCAAGAGGTGCAGGGCCATTGTCTTGGCCAGGTCATCGGCGCCTGAAGCGTGAGCGCTTTCCATCACCGCTTCATAGAGCGGGTAGTCGGCGGGATTGAGGGCAATGAGGGCGCTGTAGGCGCTCTCTGCCTCAGCGTGGCGCCTCGCAGCCAGGAGGGCGCGAGCGTGGAGGCGATTGAACTCAAGGCGGTAGGGAAAATGCTCAATCGCCGCCGCTGATTCGCTGATGACCGCCTCATATGAGCCGCTCTCATAGAGCGCATAGAGGTAGTTGTACAGTAGATCGGCGTTGTTCGCGTCCCGGCTGAGGCCTTGGCGATAGACCGCTGCGGCCTCGCTTGCCCGCCCGCTCTCCAAAAGCTGTTGTCCCTGTCGAAAGAGGTGGGAGTTCTCGCTCAGTGCACAGCTAGCGAGGAGCAGGGCAGCGAGAGACGCGATCAAGGCCGCACGCTTCATCCCTAGCGCTCCAGAACTGTTTTCTCGATCTCTCTGACCTGGCTGCGGTAGAGGTTGGTGATCGACGATCCGTAATCTGCGATCAATTGGATGATGTTACGGGGGTTCTCCTCACGATCTTTGCCGTTGAGCCGGTCACCGGCATCACCGAGGCCAGGGAGGATGTAGGCGGCATCGTTGAGCACCGGATCCATCCATAGGGTGTAGACCTCAGCGCCCTCGATGGCCCTGACAATCCTCAGCGACCCCTTCAAGGCACTGATGACGTTGATGAACTTCACGCTCTTTGGCTTGATGCCGTGGTCCTTCAGGTATTTGACGATCGTCACCAGCGAGCCGCCGGTTGCATTCATTGGGTCGGCGAAGATCAGGTCCTTGCCGTCGAGTTCCTCAAGACTGAAGTAGGACTTGTCCAAATCGAGGATGTAGTCCATGTTCGCTTCCTTCTTTGAGTCATCCCGCTTGATTTTGAAGAGGGCAAACGGGGTGACAAAGCCATCGGAGCTGTACTCCTGGATCTCCTTGCTGAGGATCATAGAAGGCAGGAGCGCCCCACGCAGCATGATGCACATCACACTGTTGTGGATCTGGCTGTCGACATCGGGGATGCGGTGCACGGCGTAGTTCTGCACCGGCATGGTCACCGGTGTGGGGGTGATGATCGACC
The DNA here is from genome assembly GCA_001603105.1 of Spirochaetales bacterium Spiro_03. GTDB lineage: Bacteria > Spirochaetota > Spirochaetia > Sphaerochaetales > Sphaerochaetaceae > Sphaerochaeta. Next base: position 6,371 of record LVBE01000021.1, on the reverse strand, counting down.
TCTTGATCGGCAGGGCTGCATCGGCATAGACGTGGCCGAAGAGCAGCTCGTAGGCACGCTGGATGTAGTAGAGGAACTCCTCTTGGCCGGTTGAAGGGTTGCGCAGCTTGGCGATCAGGCGGCTTGCCTGGGCATGCTGCTCGCGGGGAGTTTCGAAGGAGTAGACGTGGATAGCCGGCTCGCTGGCCATGACACTCTTTAGGTATCGCCCGATCTCAGCGGCGCTATCGCTGAGGGAGCGCTCGATCTGAAGGCGTTCGCCTACTGACTCACTGCCTGCTTCAAGGCGCTTGCAATGGCTCAGATACTCTGTATAGAGCTCATCGACATGGGCGAGGATTTGCTTATCGGTTTCCTTGAGGTAGCCATCGAGGTCGGTGGCGTGCAGGATGATCTTGTTCATGGGGACTCCTTGGGTATGGTCACAGCGATTCTACCCCAAGCCCACGCTTTAGACAACATAAGCTCTCATCCTTTGACAGCGCCAAGGGTGAATCGATCTGCAGGCGGGCCATCGGCCATAGCAGCGTCGATGGATCTCAACTGGGTGCAGATACGGAGGGTAGGGAGTACCAATAGATTTTTATCGATTAATTTCATGAAAAGGGCTGAACAACCATCCTCCTTTGTGATAGGATGGGCGGTAGCGTTTGAAGAGAGGTAGGAGCGATGAAGTTAGTATTCCTCGGCCCTCCGGGGGCTGGAAAAGGAACGATTGCAGCGCGTGCACGGGAGCACTACCAGATCCCCCACATCTCAACTGGGGATTTGTTTCGTACTCACATCAAGGAGCATACCCCCCTCGGAAGTGAGGTGGAGGCGATTTTGGGTAGGGGCGACCTCGTCCCCGATGCGATCACCGTCGAGATGGTACGTGAACGCCTCAGCGCCGACGATGCCCAGCGGGGATTCATCCTCGACGGCTTTCCGCGCACCATCGCCCAGGCCGATGCCCTGGCCCAGATGGCCCGCCTTGACTATGTGGTGAACTTTGTCCTTGACGAAGAGGTGATCATCGCCCGGCTCTCGGGCAGACGGGTCTGCAAGTCCACTGGGCGAATCTATCATATCCTCTACGACCCGCCGAAGGTCGATGGCATCGACGATGAGAGCGGTGAAGTCCTGATCCAACGAGACGATGACAAACCAGAGGCGATCCATAACCGCCTGCTTGTCTACCAACGACAGACCTTTCCCCTCATTGGGTATTATCGATCGATGGGCCTGTTGGTGGACATTGACGCCAAGGGCACCCCGCTTGAGGTCTTTGCCCGGCTCAAGGCTGAACTTGGCTTTTGATCAGAGCTGTTTCAGCGAATCACGGAGTACGAGCCGGTATTCGATCTGATGGTGTACCGGCTCTTCTTGTCTGCCCTCGATGATCGAAAAGAGGGTTTTTGCTCCGAGCTTGCCCTTCTCGGCAGCCGGCTGGTCTATGGTGGTCAGAGCCGGGGTGATGGTCATCGCTTCCTCGATGTTGTCAAAACCGACTACAGAGATCTGGTCGGGAACAGCGACTCCTGCCTCACGGAAGGCGGTGATGCAACCGATGGCCACGATGTCGCTCATCGTCACCACACACGTGGGCAGGGTCTTTTGGGCGAGGAGGCGAGCGGCTGTGCGCCGTCCATCCTCGAGGGTGCACTCGCTGACCAGACAATTAACATCGTCAAAGTGCAGGCCCACCTCACCGAGGGCACGGTGGTAGCCCTGCATCCGCTTCGCTGCCACGCTCTGACTCTCCTGCTCGATGGCGAAGGTCGCACTGGCTAGGCCGATGATGGCGATCGATCGATGCCCATAATCGAGGGCTGCCTTCATCTGTGTGTAGGCTGCCTCCTCCTCAGCGATATGGACGCTGCTGGTCGCCTCGTCGGCTGGACCGTCGATCATGACGAAGGGCAATAGGCGCGTCTGCATGACGGTGATGATGTCACCGTCGATTTGACTGCCCAAGGTGATCAAGCCATCGACAGCGGCGTTGCGAACCGCCAGTGCCAGACTTTTGTGCAGCGGTGGAATGATGGTCAGCGTATAGCCCATCTTCTCGCACACCGCCCCGATACCGGCGATGACCTCAAGCGTATAGGGGTTCTTCAAGGAGTACTGCACCATCTGTGGCAATAAAAAGCCGATGGAAAGGTGGCGCTGTAGGCTGAAGTTACGCGCCATCGGGTCTGGGATATAGCCCAGCCGCTCAGCGGTCAACAGGATCTGGTCGCGCGCTTTTTCACTGATGCGGCCGGGGTCGTTGAAGGCAAAGGAGACGGCGGTCTTCGAATAGCCGCTCTCGCGGGCGATATCCTTGATCGTCGGGCGTTTGGTGCCATTCTTCATATCTCTCATCTGCCGTCCTTGGTAACACTGGTGAGCATCCTACCATACATGGGTGCAGAAGGACCACCCTGTACGACACAGGTCATTATAGAGATACTAAACCGGTTTTCATAGCCCGTCAACGAGAGGTTGCATCAAAGCGTCTGTACAGAGCGCTCCACGGTGATCACCAAGGCAGCGCGTGCCCATCCAAAGCGTGCATGGATCTTATCAAAGGCAGGGCCTTCGTTTTCGATGCGGGCAGTGCCCCAGAGATTCATGCCAGCTCCCTTGTAGCGCATGCCCATCACATCGCGGTTGCTGACCGAGAGGGTGACCCTGTTATCACGCTTCAGGTTCTCCTCGGTGTGAACCATCCCACCTACGGGGATGAGCAGGTCATCACCGTCGATGATGACGTAGCTATTCCAGCTATTGACCAGGTGAGCGCCGCCTGGGGCATTGGTCGCGATGGTCAAGGCCCCATCACTGCCGGTGGTGAGGATCTCAATGAGTTTTGGGTCAAGCATCATCTCTCTCCTTATACTGCCATACTATCATACGGTGAGGATCGGTCCATGGCCCGGGGCCACCAGATCGACATCTAGGGTCAAAAGTCGCTCTTTCAACGTCCGTCTGCGATCGGCGTCAGCGATCTGCATCACGCCGATCGCCTCAACCTCTTGCTTCCAATCGCTCGTAACCTGGTTTACGTCGCTATTGCCGAAGCGGATCATCAGGTCACTTGAGAAGAAGGTCTTGCTCTTGCGTTCATAGCAAAGCAGTCCGTCCCACAGGTGCATCTCGCTGGGGTAGGCGATCATCTCAAGCTCAAGGTCGCCAAGGCTCAGCACCTCGCCGTCGGATGCGGTGATGACATCGGCCTTGATGCCAAAGCCGGTGATCTGGCGGGCGGTAACCTCTCCGGTGACCACCTTCGCACTTGGATAGACGTTCAGGATTGCAGAGAGTGCGCCGCACTCATCGCTTTCAAAGTGTGAGACGAAGATATAGGAGAGCTTGCGCCCTTTGAGCGCCTTCAAGAGCGATGGCGCCTCCGGTGCGGAGCCGGTATGGATGAGCATCGGATGCGCTGTGCCGATCAGGTATTGGTTGAAGGTCAGATCAATGAATTGGTTGTAGGTGGTGTGTCGCCACAGGTGTGGTGTTATTGCTGTCATGGCTTACTCCTTGACTTATCATAGTGTTTTGGTAGGTATTCTGTCAAATCCTCTCATGTTGACAGGCAAAGAATCTTTGTGGTACGTTTCCCCAGTCGGCCGGATAGCTCAGTGGGAGAGCGGTTGCCTTACACGCAACTGGTCGGGGGTTCAAATCCCTCTCCGGTCAATGGCGTACCTCTGTGGTATGCCTTTTTTTTTCTGTACACATTGGCTATAGTACGATAAGAGGAAAGGTGTGTATATCGAACAAATTATCTGGTATTTTTTGATCTATGCGATGATCGGCTACGTGGTGGAGGTCATCTACTGCTCCTTCGGAGAGCGAAAGCTCGTGAACCGTGGGTTTCTCTATGGGCCGTGGCTGCCCATCTACGGCATCGGCGCGCTCTTGGTCATCGGAGCCACCGAGGCTGTCGTCTCTATGCCACCGCTACTCTTTCTTGTCACCGTCATCCTCACCAGCGTGGTGGAGTATATCGGTTCCTGGGCTTTGGAGCGCCTCTTCGGCATCCAGCTATGGGACTACTCCTCCCATCGCTTCAACATCAACGGACGCGTCTGCCTGAAGAACTCGACGCTCTTCGGTCTCTTGGGCCTTGCGTTGGTCTACCTCATCCACCCGCAGGTGAAGGGCGCCATCGCTCTGATGGATCGGCCCTACGTTGCCATTGGTTCACACCTGATCCTCGTCGCCCTTGGCGTCGATACGACCGCCTCGACGCTCGGCATGCTCTCCTTCACCCGCCTTCTGGATCGCTACCACCGACGCAAGGAGGAGATCGAACGGCGCCTGGCCTCCTTGGCCCTCGAAAGCCATGCCCGTCTGCTCATCGAGCGGCTTCACGAGGAGCGAAGCGAGTTGCATGAGCGCCTGCTCGCACGCTCCCGCTCCCTGATGGCACGCTTTCCGTCGGCATCGTCACACAACGAGAAGCGGCGCACCCACCTTTCCGAGCTACGCACACGCCTAAAAGATGCGCTGAGGGAGACAGGCGATGAGTAGGCTCGCTGAATTGAGGACCAACATCGCCCGCATACGGGACGAGATCGAAGAAGCATCCCTAGCCGCCGGGCGGGATGTACACAGCATCCGCCTGATGGCAGTGAGCAAGACCCACCCCTATGAGGAGATGGCCCTGCTCGCTGAGATCGGGCAGCTGCTCTTTGGCGAAAACCGTGTCCAGGAGGCAGAAGGCAAGCTTGCGCCCAAAGAGGGACGGACGATGCAAGTCAACCTGATCGGCCACCTGCAATCCAACAAGGCGCGCAAGGCCGTTTCCCTCTTTGACCGCATCGACAGCGTCGATTCGCTTCGCCTTGCCAGGCGCCTCGCATCTCTTGCACCGGCGCCATACCCAATACTCTTGGAGGTTAACACCAGCGCTGAGGCGTCAAAGCACGGCTTTGACAGCGAGGATGATCTCTTCTTCGCCCTCGACGAGATCGCTTTGATGCCTAACCTGATCATCCAAGGCTTGATGACCCTCGGTCCGCTTGGCGGCACTGAATCGGCGATTCGTCGCTCATTTTCCCACTTGCGTTCGATCTTTGAGCGAGTTGAGCAGCGCTTTTGCCTTGAGCACTTTGATGAGCTGTCGATGGGCATGAGTGGTGACTTTCGCCTAGCGATTTTGGAAGGGTCGACGTGCGTGCGCATCGGAAGCGCGATCTTTGGAGAACGGAGGTAGGTATGGCTCGTACCCTTGCCGCAATGCTGATCATCCTGTTGCTAGCGCCGACTGTCCTTTGTGCCCAGCGCCTTGACTCCTACGTGCCCTATGAAGATGGTGAGTTTCCCCTGTGGACCTACAAAATCCGTCGTTCTGAGCAGATCTTCTTCGGCTCGATGATCATCACCATCCCCATTGCAAGCCTTGCCTACTCATTGATGGTGAACAACAATCTCGTCGCCGCGCCACAGAGTGAGGCGCAATCGTACCTGATCAGGGGGGCTATTGCCGCGTCGCTGTCGCTGGGCATCAGCGTGGCTGACTATGTGATCGGTGAGGTCCGTAACCGCTGATGGGCAAGCGGACGCACACCATCACCATGACCGTCGGCTCTCTTAGTGAGCCGATGCGCCTTGATGCCTATGTGGTCGAGAGCGACCCACGCCTATCGCGCTCACTGTTTTCGCGCCCCGATACCCAGATCACCGTCAATGACAAGGCGGTGAAGAAGAGTCGCCTCGTCAAGGGAGGGGATCGGATCGTCGTCACCTACACCGAGGAGTTTTTTGAGGGCCTGGTCGCCCAGCCAATGGAGCTTTCGGTCCTCTATGAGGACGATCATGTCCTGATCATAGACAAAGAAGAGGGGGTAGTCGTCCACCCCGGCGCAGGTAACTGGGACCACACCCTGGCCCATGCGCTCGTAGCCCGCTATGGGCCGAACTTCACCACCGAAGGCGACACTACACGACCAGGCATCGTCCACCGCCTCGACAAGGACACCAGCGGTGTGCTCATCATCGCCAAGAATGGGCCTAGCCACCGCAACCTCGCTCGCCAATTCAAGGACAGGGGGGTGGAAAAGGTATACGTGGCGCTCGTCAAAGGCCACCTTGGCTCAAAGAGCGGGTCGATCGAGGCGAACATCAAGCGCCATCCCACCAAGCGGAAAGTGTTCACCACCTGCTCTGACGATGAGGGAAGGACGGCTCGTACCGACTACCGGGTCGTGGCACAGGGTCGGGGATGGAGCATGGTGCGCATCGAGCTGTTCACCGGTCGTACCCATCAGATCAGAGTCCATCTCGCCTCGATCGGCCACCCGATCATCGGCGATGCAATCTACGGCGGCGACGATAGGCGCCCTTTGATGCTCCATGCCCTAATCTTGGGCATAGACCATCCGGTAAGCGGGGTGCGC
>LVBE01000180.1 GCA_001603105.1 Spirochaetales bacterium Spiro_03 | reverse complement strand
AGCTTGTATCGTAGAAATACTGTCCGGTTGTGGTATTCCTTGTAAACAGCTCCCTGTCCTTGCCCATGGCCAAGAGGACCAACCACTCTTCGATGATCCTCCGCTCTGAGATGATCACCTCAAAACCATAGCTGTAGAGTCTCCCCTCAATGAAAATCTCAAACTCAAAATAGGAAGGCAGTTCTTTTGCCTTCGGGTCCAGCTTGTAGTAGGAAGATTCCGGGCTGTCAGAGGTGCCACGCGTAATAATGGCTCCTGCATACGCCATGGCTTTTACAAGATTGGACTTGCCAGAAGCATTGGCCCCATAGATTGCACTGAACTTCAGAAGCTTCAGGTCATCGGCTTGAAACAGCCGCTGCTTATGCTTCTGTACTTGACCTGCAATCATGGAAAAGCTCTGGGCCTTATTGAAAGAGAGGAAATTCCCTACGGTAAACCTTGATAACATACAACGTCTCTCCTACCTGCAGAATAGCAGACCAATTACGTATATACAACATTTCATTTGTGAATTTTTCACATATACAAGAACCAATACGCACAATACGTGCGTATTTCAACAAATTACGTAACAATTGTTGAGCACTATCTACAGTGGAATAAGAGTGGCACCTTCCCATCTCACGTCTTTCTGAGGAAGCTGCCTACCGGTCCATCCCCTCTCCCTCATACCTGAAGAGCGGTATCGCCCCATACCGTCCCAACATATACTCCCGTGCGATGTTCTTGTCAAAGCGCTCCTTGAACTCACTCAATGGGTAGAGACGGGAGTTGCAGTCAGGCTGTCGCTCGACGAACCAGACTTCATCCTGACGCAACAGATCAAGATCCAGGACACTGGAGTCGTGGGTCGTGGCGATCAGCTGGACTGACATCCCCTCCGTCTCCTCGTAGAACCTCTCGATGAAGGTGATCAACAATTTTGAGTGCAGACTACGCCCAATCTCATCAATCACGAAAACCTTCGGCTCTTTGAACAGGAGCAGAGGAAGCAGGTCAAAGAGCCGGATGGTGCCGTCCGACTCATCGGTGCTCGTGAACAGCTCCTCATCACACCCGTGGCTCATGGTCAACTGGTGGATAATGATCTGTCCATCAGCTTCCTTGGCCACCTGCATGATCTCCTTGTCCTTTCGAATGACACAAGGATAGCTATCCTCAGCAGGCATCCTGCCGATGAATCTCCTGAAGCCCTCATCCATCTCCTCCAAAGGGATGCGCCTTGAACTGATATTCGTTATCCCTGTGTCAAAGAAGTCAAGAGCGTTTTCAAATCGACGCCTGAGTTTCGGATCCGTTGCAAGCTCGCCGAGACCGTGGTAACGAGAGGAGGGAAAGATGAACGTCAAATTCTCAACCCACGAAAATGCCTCTCCAAACGCCTTGAAGAACCCCTCCTCTTGGCCTGCCCGCTTTGCAATGTCAGTGAGGATACACGACTGGGCAAGCTGAATGTTCCCTTTCACCGTATAGTCACCAACGTACACTGCAAAACGATTCTTCTCTTCACGAGAAAGGCCATCACCATCACGTTCCACCGTAATGGTCCCTTCTGCATCCATACTCCGATTGAACACGTAGGTGGAGGTGGTGGCCCCGACGTGGGCAAGCCACTCCGACACTATGATCCGCCTCTCGTAGGAGAGGGCAAAGCCATATGAGTACTGGCGGCCTGCCGTGAAGAAATCAAACTGGAAGACGCCAGGTTTTGCCTCATACCCTTTCTTCAGACGGAAATGGGAGCCGCTGGTGTCTATTGCATCGACTCCCTTCACAACGATATCACGCGCGAATGCCATCGCCTGCACAAGGTTTGATTTCCCTCCGGCATTCGCGCCAAAGATAAAGCTCCCTTTCAGCAGCCGATTACCCTGTACCGTATGTACGTGAGAACCATGACGCGTACCTTTTGTCGCAGCCATGGAGAACGTGGCCTGATCCCTGAACGATTTGTAGTTCTCTACTGAAAAACGTATAAGCATGACTACCCCTCGCGTGTATAGTAGCGTGAGGCCATTGGGCAATCACGCTTTATTTGTGTATTTTTCAACATGTGGATGGATATCACATACATTTCTCATGCACATACGTTAACTGTTGTGTGCTTTTACACATCTTTGTCAAGATATCTTGTATTCCCTTTTAGCAGACTATACGTCACGATCGGTGACCGGGGTCCCCACCCTCTCGATCGCCGAGAAGGAACACTGTCATTGACGCCTTGCACTGTGCACCATATAGTGTTGGTAGCTCATCCACCGGGTGTGGAAGGAGTACGGGAGGCCTCAGCGATGAGGCCTCTGGCTTTATGCCCATCCATCCAATGGGAGCCTTGGTATTACTTTCTGGGAGTGTGGGTCTCTTTACAAATATCAGTATTATTTGACAAAACTTAAAAAATCGATTAACCCCGA
>LVBE01000020.1 GCA_001603105.1 Spirochaetales bacterium Spiro_03 | reverse complement strand
GAGCATTATCACCGACGCACGCACGTGAAATATAATTTCACTGTTTTTTATATCGTGAAAAAATGTGTTGCGTATGGGGCACGCGGCCTTTATACTGAGGGAGCGGTACTTCTGCTTGCCTGCCTGACTTCTTTGTTGTGCCACTCACTGGCGTATCGATCAGTACCCATCGGGTATTGCAAATACAAAAGGAGGGGTGTTATGAAAAAAACCCTGTTGTGTGTACTCACTGTCCTGCTGCTCCTCGCTCCGCTTGGGGCCGCGGGAGTGAAGGAGAAGGCGAGCGGGCCGCTTACATTCTCGATCTTCTATTCGGACAATGCTACGCTGCCCTTCAAGAGCGACTGGCTGACTGTCCAGGAGGCGCAAAAGCGTGTGGGAGCAAAGGTTGAGTGGGAGATCATCCCCATCGCTGACTACCAGACAAAGGTATCGTTGGCACTCAACACCCAGACCAATGCCCCCGACGTCATCCTCTACCAGTCGACGAAGGGAGAGAACGCAGCCCTTGCCCTCAATGGGGCGATCGTGCCGATCAGCGACTACCCTGAGTGGACTCCCCACTTCAATGCCCGGGTCAAGGAGTTTGGCCTTGAGGATGTGGTGGACCTGCTCAAGCTCAAGGATGGTAAGCGCTACTACATGCCCGCGCTCTTTGACATACCATTCTACGATGGAGGGTTGATCCTCCGTGAGGACTTGCTGAAGAAGTACAACCTGCCGGTCCCCAAGACCTTTGATGACCTATACACGGTACTGAAGGTCTTCAAGCAGAACAATCCATCCTCCTATCCGCTGACGATCCTGGCAGGGCCGCGAGTGCTGTACCGGATGACGATGCCGTCCTGGGGGATCTCGCTGGGCAAGAATAGCTCAAGTGGTTCCAATACTCTGAGCTGGGATTACAACGCAAAGCGCTACTTCGCCGGTGCGATCAGCGAGCAGTACAAGAGCTACATCACCTACTTCCACAAGCTCTATGCCGAAGGGTTGCTCGATCCTGAGATGGCCGACCCGATCGACGGGGACAAGTGGACACAGAAGCTTGCCACCGGCAAGGCGATGGTCACCCACGCCTACTACGACCAGATCGGCGGTGTGACCGCCAACAGTACCATCGACGGCTTCAAGCTGCAGATGTACCCGGCCCTCGCCGGTCCCTCCGGGGCTCACCACCAGCCCAAGGACAAGACCGGAGGCGGCATCCTCTTTCCGGCCAAGACCGCCAAGCGAGCAGACTTTGAGCAGATCGTCCGGGCTGTCGATGAGATGTTCTTCTCATCCGAGAACGCCAAGATGTGGTGCCTCGGCGTCGATGGGGTGACGTACAACACCGTCGGTGGCAAGGTCGTCTTCATCGATGAGATCCTCAACTCCAGCGAAGGGATCTACAAGAGCCTGCAGGTCAAGTACGGCTGTGGAAGCGATGTGACGCAGATGGTCTGGGTCAATGCCCGCGAGATGACCAAGTACGATGCCAACTATGCTCGCATCAACGCCGAGGTTGAGGCGATGGGCGATGTCATCCAGTACATCCCGCCGACTCCGCGCTTTGATGATCGCCAGGCCGAGGAGGCAGGGACTCTGCAGACTCCGCTCTCCGATGCCTTTGAGCGCTGGAATTCGGCCTTCCTGACCGGCACCAAGTCCATTGATCGCGACTGGGATGCCTACGTCAAGGAGATGAAGAGCCTGGGAATCGAGAAGTTCCTTGCGCTCTACAACGCCAACCTGTAAGGGTATCTGTCCATATGGCCCCGCGCGGTGCGGGGCCATATCCATAGGGAAGGGAATATGGAGATCGATTGTACCAAAGAGAAGGTCATAGTACTCTACCTGAAACGATACTGGCAGCTCTATGCCATGCTGCTGTTGCCGCTATGCTACTTCTTGCTCTTCAAGTATGTGCCGATGTTCGGCAACGTGTTGGCCTTCCGTCGCTACCGCCCTGGCATGGGGCCCTTTGGCACCGAGTGGGTGGGCCTTTCGTACTTCAAGCGCTTTTGGTCCGACCCTGCCTTCTGGCGTGCCTTTCGCAATACCCTAATCCTCAGTGTGATCAACTTGGTCATCAACTTCCCGATTCCGATCATCTTTGCCATCCTGCTCAACGAGGTGCGCATCATCCCCTTCAAGCGGATGGTGCAGACGGTGAGCTACATGCCCCGCTTCATCTCCACCGTCGTTGTCATCGCCATCCTCGGTGAACTGCTCTCCCCGTCCACCGGGATCTTCAATATCCTGCGCCAGCAGCTCTTGGGCAAAGCTCCGATCTACTTCATCAACGAGGAGAAGTACTTTCGCCTCATCTATATCCTCATTGACACATGGCAGTACACCGGCTGGACGGCGATCATCTACCTCGCCGCCATCACGGCGATCGCCCCTGACCTGTACGAAGCGGCCACCATCGATGGAGCGAGCAGGACCCAGCAGATCTTCTATGTCACCATCCCGTCGATCATGCCCACCATCATGGTGATGCTGATCCTCAACATCGGACGGCTGCTCTCCTTGGGCTTTGAGAAGGTGCTGCTGCTCTACACCCCCGACAACTCGATGGTCAGTGACATCATCGACACGCTGGTCTATCGAACCGGCCTGGCCAACCAGAACTACTCCTACGCCACCGCCATCGGCCTCTTCAGCGGCATCATCGGCATCATCCTGGTCACCAGCAGCAATGCGCTCTCGCGCCGCCTTACCGGCGAGGGGGTGTACTGATGGCCAAAGGGCGTACCTCATCGGCGGTGTTCACCGCCATCGTCTACCTGACAATGATCTTCACACTCGCCGTCTGCCTGATCCCGTTGCTCTACATGGTCGCCCTCTCGATTTCCTCGCCGAAGGCGATCATCAACAACGAGGTCTTCCTCATCCCCAAGGGCATCACCTTTGAGTCGTATGCAAAGATCTTCACCTATCCCAACTTCTTCAAGGCGTATGGCAATACGTTCTTCTATACCTTCGCAGGAACGGCTATCAGCCTGGCCTTGATGATCGTCTTCGCCTATCCGCTCTCAAAGACCCGGCTGAAGGGTAGCCGCACTGTCATGAAGCTGGTGATCTTCTCGATGTTCTTCTCCGGTGGCTTGATCCCCAACTACCTACTGGTCTCCTCCCTTGGCTTGACCAATACCCGCCTAGCGATGCTGCTGCCGTTTGCCATCAACCAATTCAACCTGATCCTGCTCATCAACTTCTTCAAGGCGATTCCCACTGACCTTGAGGAGGCGGCGATCATCGACGGATTGGACTGGTTTGGCATCTTGTTCAAGATTATCCTTCCGCTCTCCGGCGCCGCCTTGGCGACCGTGGGCCTCTATACCGCTGTCTTCTTCTGGAATGATTGGTTCCATGGCCTCATCTACCTCAAGAGCAGTCAGTTCCCGGTCATGCTCTTTCTGCGCAATATCGTTACCGGCACCAGCATGGTAGGGGACGCTGCAGGATCAGGGGACAAGAGCACCATCGCCATCTCGATCAAGAGCGCGGTCATTGTGACCAGTACGTTGCCGATCATCGTGCTCTATCCGTTCTTGCAGCGCTACTTTGTCAAGGGCGTGATGATCGGGGC
>LVBE01000179.1 GCA_001603105.1 Spirochaetales bacterium Spiro_03 | reverse complement strand
AAGGCCAACGGCTCGCGAACCTGTTGGGCCCGGTAGGAGTATCCTAGGCTCTCGGTGAGAAGAGCATAGAGGCTGGCTGTATCCAGACCCTTGATCTCGTCGACGCTGATGATCTTCACCAGTCGAAGTCGGGGTGTGCCACGACGGCGGTATCGGGCCCACCGCGGCTTGAGGGCGTAGAAGCCTTCAAGGTTGAAGAGGACCACCGGGACCTTGAAGATTGCGATGAGTTTGGCAATGGCAGGCTCAAAGCCTACAGGCTCACCATCCCAGGTACGAGTTCCCTCAGGAAAGAGGCCCACTACATCCCCGCCCTTAAGCGCCTGTCCGATCGCGCGGATGGTATGGATGTCCGACTGGTCCTGGGTCTTGGAGATGGCGCCGACCCAGCGCTGTAGCAGAGGCCGTAGGCCAAAGAGCCTGAAGAGGTAGGAGCCGGCGACCCAGCGGATGTGGTGAGGGGATGCGGCACTGATGATAAAGGAGTCCATGGCATGGGCGTGGTTTGAAAGGACTAAAAAAGGTGGGGAGAGGGCTGCTACCGCTTCTATGCCGATGGTCTCGATCTTGTGGTGCCAAAGCAGCCACCTCCCGTAGGTTGGCTGGGCAAGGCGGATGAACCATGGTTTTTTCGACACTGTAGCCATATGTGTCTAAAGTCTACTGTGATTATCCCGTGCTGTCCACGCCAGAATTTGGCCATTTATGCAGAACCGGGCCAAAGATGCAAAACGGGGAGCCGTTGTGCTCCCCGTCCACTGGTATGTGTGCGCTCCTAGAGAGAGTCGACGTACGCCCGTGCAACCTCAGGATAGTTGGTGAAGATGCCGTCACAGCCCCAGCGATGGCAGTTCTCCAGCGCCTCCATCGTATTGATGGTCCAGACATTCACCCCGATGCCGTGGGCGTGGCACTCGGCGACCTTCTCCTCACTGAGGGAGACGTAGGCGGGGTGGAAGTACTCAAAGCCGAAGTGCCGCACCCCAAAGCCTGCATTGACAAGCCCTGACTCCGGGACCAGGACCCCACAGGGCATCGACGGGTTGAGACGCTTGGTCTCAATGAGGCTGAGATGGTTGAAGGAGGAGATCAGGACCCGATCCTCGAGGCCATACGCCTTGATGGTCTCAAGGACTTTCTTCTCAAGCTCCGGGTAGTAGATGATACTGCTCTTGATCTCGATGTTGGTCACCAAGGCCGTCTTCGCCACCCACGCGCAGTACTCATCGAAACTGGGGACTGGGTGAAACGCCTTCCCTCCGTGCCAGTTCTTGGCGGCATTGAGCGCTTGCAGCTCGCTGAGGGTGTGGTCACAGACCCGTCCGCTGCCGTCTGTGGTGCGGTCGACCATCTCGTCATGGATGATGACCACATGACCGTCCTTTGAGAGCTGGACATCGAGTTCGATTCCATCGCTCTTGGCTTCTAGCGCCATTTCGAACGCAAGCATCGTGTTCTCCGGATAAAACCCGCACGCGCCTCTGTGAGCATAGATTTTCATGGTACCTTCCTTATTTAAGCTACTCCATAGAGGAGTCTGGGCAGAATCAAGCTGATAGCTGGGATGTAGGTCACCAATATCAGGGAGACGAGCAAGGCGATGATGAACGGAATCGACTCCTTCACGAACTTATCGAGCGAACAGCCGGTGATGGAGCAGGTGGTGAACATCATCGAGCCGAAGGGTGGGGTGATGCCGCCGATCATGATATTGACGATCGTGATCAAGCCGAAGTGAACCGGATCGACGCCAAGGCGCACGACAACCGGCACCAACAGCGGGGCGAGGATGATCATCGCAGCTCCACCTTCGATGAACATGCCCAAGATCAAGAAGAGAATGTTGATGACCATCAGCATTACGTACTTGTTCTGGGTGATGTTCAATAGTCCTGCAGTCAGTGCCTGGGGGATGCGCTCCCAGTTCATGTAGTAGCCAAAGACCGAGGCGCTGACGATGATCAATACCACCCCGCTGGTGCCAAAGATCGTCTCCTTGAGCACTGGTATGATGTGCTCCTTGCCCAGCTCCTTGTAGATGAACTTGCCAACGATGATGCAGTAAAGGACAGCGATCGCCCCTGCCTCACTGGGGGTGAACATCCCGACTCTGAGGCCGAGGATGATGCCGAAGGGGAAGAGCAGCGCCCACAGCGAGTCGATGGACTGCTTGGCGATCTCCTTGGCGCTTGCCCGCTTCTCACGAATCGGCTTGTAGCCGCGCTTCTTGCTGATGATCGAGACGGCGATCATCAACATGACTGTCATGAGGACACCCGGCAGATAGCCGGCAGCAAAGACCCGGCCGACGGAGACGTTGGCGATCAGGGCGTAGATGATGAGGTTGATGCCCGGCGGGATGACCGGCGTCACCGCCGAACTTGCTGCGGTGATGGCGGTGGAGAAGGCCTTGTCGTAGCCGCGCTTCTCCATCTCGGGGACCAGCATCTTGGACTGCATTGCGGCATCGGCGTTGGCGGAGCCAGAGACCCCCCCCATGAGCATGGAGAGCAGGACGTTGACCTGGGCAAGGCCGCCTGCCATATGTCCGGTCAGCACGTCAGCGAACTGCATCAGCTTCTTGCTGATACCTGCATAGTTCATGATCGAACCGGCCATGACGAAGAACGGGATCGCCAACAGCGGAAACGACTGGGTTGCGGTGACGAACTTCTGCAAGATCAGGTCAACCGGGGAGCTGTTGTCGATGACGGCAAAGTAGAAGAGTGAGGAGCCGAAGAGGGCGAATGCGATGGGAATGCTGGAGAAGTAGAGGATAAAGACCAAAAGTACCGGTAGGTATGCGATCATTGCTGGCCTCCTTGTGCGGGGGTGCGGATATCTTGGATCAAAAAGTAGACCCCATAGATGGTCATCAAGGTGAAGCTGATAAGAATCGAGCTACTGGTGTATGCGGAGGATATCCCCAAGACCGGGGTTGGCTTACGATAGGAGAGAGAGATATAGATCACAGCAATGTAGGTGATATACCCATTGATGATGACCAGGATCACGTCGACGATGATAGCGATCGTCTTTCTTATCGATCCACTGAAGAGGTTGACGATCATGTCGACACCCACGTGGGCGCGGTTACGGTAGGCAGCAGCCGATCCGAGGAAGACCGACCAGACAAAGCATGTGGTGGCAACCTCTTCAGACCAGTACAAGCCGGTGTGGAAGAAGTAGCGTAGCAGGACGTTTACGATGACAAGTGCGGTGGTGACGACGATGAAGGCACTGGCTAGGGTCAGCTCGATGTTCACCAACATTTTCTTTACGATTCGATGCATCTAGAATCTCCTTGGGGTACATGAAAAGACCGAAGGTCAATATAAGGATATAGTGAACCTTCGGTCTTGAATAGCCTATGTTTTACTTGGGCATCTTTGCCAGTTCAGCCTGGAGAATGTCGTAGATACCGGGGGTGACACCCTTCATGTCGGTGTAGACCTTCTCAACGGTCTTGGCAAACGCGGCACTGTCAACTTCGTTGAACTTGTGGCCCTTGGCCTCGAGCATCGCCTTGGTCTTCTCGTAGTTGTTGGTGATCTCGCTGTTCATGTGGGCTGCACCCTTGGTGAACTCTTCCTGGATGATCTGCTGGTACTTGACCGGGATCGAGTTGAAGAGGTCGACGTTGATGTATGCGCCACAGGTTCCGAGGAAGTGCTGGGTCATGGCCATGTTCTTGGCAACTTCGGCACTGCCGTTGGTGCCATAGGCATCCATGGTGCCTTCAAGGCCGTCTACGACGCCCTGCTGGACCGCTGACAAGGTCTCAGCAAATCCGATGGGGGTAGAGACTGCACCCATTGCGTTGAGGGTGTCGATGAAGAGCTTGCTGTTCGGTACGCGGATCTTCATGCCCTTCAGGTCAGCTGGGGTGACGATGACCTTGTTGGTCTTCAGGTTCCTGAAACCGAAGATGAAGTCCAGGGCCAGAACCTTGATGCGATGCTTCTCCTCAAGCTCCTTGAGCCACCCCTTCACCAAATCGGTCTGGATCAGGTACTGGTACTCGTCGAAGGTGTGGTAGAGCATCGGGCCAACGAGTGCGTTGAAGTTCGGTACATAGTCACCGATGTACGAGGGGTCCTCGACACTGATGAAGTCTGCACCGCGAGCTACCTGCTCAACACCCTCTTTGTAGACAGCGAGCTGGCTCTGCGGGTAGTGCTGGATGTCAATTGCGCCGCCGGTGCGAGTGCGGATATTGTCGGCGACAATCTGTAGGCTCTTGGTCAGCTGCTCATTGGGAGCAAACACGTGGCTCATCTTCAACACGAGCGGATGTTTCTCGTCGATAATCCGGCCTTCCTTGGTGCCCTGCGCGAAGATCGGGGTGGCAACGAGTGCCAGGCAAAGCAAAACAAACAATACTTTTTTCATCCTTTCCTCCTGAAAGTGGTGAAGTTGTGGTGTGGAAATTTAGCAAAATTAACCACTGTACACTGGGTTAATTTCATTTCCCTTTTAAGCAGTGTACGGGAGGTTTTTGTAAAAGTCAAAAGAAATCTTCTCGTTGTTATCTAGCAGATGGCATAATATATCTCAATTTGCTTATTATTTTCTTGCGTTTGTTGCTTAATGATGTTTAACTTATAATACCTACGATGGAG
>LVBE01000178.1 GCA_001603105.1 Spirochaetales bacterium Spiro_03 | reverse complement strand
ATTGAAAGGCCATCTATTAAATTTTGCTATCTTGTGGATAACGTTGGCAGTTATCCACAATCCATGCAGAGGGAAAAACCCTCTATCCACAAAGAACAACGGTTATACACAAGCTATCAAGAGGATATCCACAGGATGTCAGCTCTTGATCGTCGTCAGATCACGCTTGAGTTTCATCACGGTATTGGTGAAGGCCTCGTCAGCTTTCATCAACGCTTCGATCCGGTCAAAGGAGTGCATGACCGTGGTATGGTCCCTACCGCCGAACTCGGTGCCGATCTCGGTGGTAGAAAAATCGGTGATATCACGGGCAAGGTACATGGCGATTTGCCGTGGCTGGACGATGCTCTTGTTCTTCTTCTTGCCCTTGATCTCGAAAGTTGAGATGTTGAAGTACTGAGCCACTACCTTGATGATCGTATCGATGGAGAGGGTCTGGTTGGCATTCGCCGCATGGGCTGGAAGGACTCCCAATAGCTCCTTGGCCTTGTCAAAAGAGACCTCCATGTTGAGTAGCTCGCTGTAGGCCACCAGCTTGGTGAGCGATGACTCCAGGTCTCGGACATTGGTGACGACGTTGGTGGCGATGTAGTTGAGGATCTCCTCGCTCATCGAGGAGCCTCGAGCATCGAGCTTCTTCTTCAGAATCGCCATCCGCGTCTCGTAGTTCGGCGGCTGCAGGTCGACGTTGAGTCCCCGCTCAAAGCGCGAGGAGAGGCGGTCGGTGATGTTCTTCAGTTCGCTGATGGGCCGGTCGCAGGTGAAGACCATCTGCTTTTTTGCATCATAGAGGTTGTTGAAGGTGTGAAAGAGCTCCTCCTGCGTTGAGTCCTTGCCCTGCAAAAAGTGGATGTCATCGATGAGCAGGACATCGACCTTGCGGAACTTGTTCTTAAAGTGCTGGGTTTTTTGGCTGCCGATCGACTCGATGAACTCGTTGGTGAACATCTCGGCGGTCACATACATGACCTTCAGCTCCGGGGTGTTCTCAAGGATGTAGTTGCCGATCGAGCTGAGCAGGTGGGTCTTGCCTAGGCCGACGCCGCCATAGATGAGGCAGGGGTTGTAACTGACGCCGGGGTTCTTGGCGATGGCCAGCGACGCGTTGTAGGCGAAAGCGCTATTGTCGCCTAGGACAAAGGAGGAGAACTCATAGGAGGGGTTGAGGTTGCTCTCGGCGCGCAGGCGCGCACTCTTTTGAGCCGACACCGATCGCTTCACTTCGACCTTTTGGGGCGCTTGGGCATCCTCGCCGGCGGTGGTGCCACTGTCCATTTCCAATACATCGCGTGAGGCGACTTCGAACTCAACGCCGATCTCCTCACCGGTCAGCTCACTGAGAGTATTGACCAACAGGTCCCGGTATCGGGTGATGACGGTGTCCAGGATGAATTGGCTCGCACCGCCGAGGATCACCTTCCCCTTTTCACTGCGCAGGTAGCTCAGGCGGTTGAACCACGTGTGGTACTCCTGCTGTGGCAGCGTCTGCTTGATCCGTGAAACTGTCTCTTTCCAGAACTCATAATAGCTGTGTTGGCCGTCACTCATGCGGCCATTTTACCGTGTCGGAGTCAAGGGTGCAAGCATCGGGGTAAAGCAGGGAGCTCCTAAATAGTAAATTGTTGTATTATA
>LVBE01000019.1 GCA_001603105.1 Spirochaetales bacterium Spiro_03 | reverse complement strand
CGAGCGGCGCATCTTCATGCTATCGATAATGGTATGTTCCATGGTAATTCTCCTTGTGTAAAATATTATTGATATAAATATATACAGTCAAGGCCTGTCTCCCTTCCTTGCAACAGAATGTACAAATCGATATCCTAGGAGCATGATATACGATTCGATTGAATACCTTGGCTACTACCGGTTCATCAGCCCGACCCTTGCCTCTGTAGAGGAGGCGATCGCCGATGGAGGGGTAGCGGACCACATATATACTAGAAAAGAGGGAGGCGCTACAGTCACCCCATTTGATGGGACGATGGTCTTCCACAATGAACAGCTGTGCCTGCATTGGGTCAAAGAGGGGGAGGAAGTCATTGCGGTAGGGTACAGTGAACAGGCTGTAGGTTCAGCTCGCGCTGATGAGTCAACGCACAAGGTCGAGGGAGCTCAGGTCGCCACCGTCATCACGCTCAAAGCTGACGACTTTGTCATCCTGATGCCAAAAGAGCCGTACCGTCTTGCCCTACCGGGTACGAGCGAGGATTATCGAAGCGAAAGCATTCGATTCGTGTAAGTGAGTACTGTACAACTGTAAAGTATTTGGGTACGATGAGACAAGAGATTGAGGCAGAGCAGTATGGGTGTTGATAGACAGGTACACATCAAAGATCGCCTATTGGGAAGAGGCTTGGCCCCTCTTGTGCAGACCATGTACGACCAGGCCTTGCCAGAGGGCAAGGATGAGCTTGACCAGTTGGTTCGACGGATCGGCAGCCTCAATGCGATGGGCTGCGATCTCATTCGCTTCTCCTACCCCGACAATAGCCAGAAGGAGGCGTTTGCCTACCTCTGTTCCAAGAGCCCGATTCCAGTGGTCGCCGATATCCACTTTGACTACCAGCTGGCCCTCCAGGCCATAGATGCCGGAGCCCATAAGATTCGGATCAATCCCGGCAACATCGGGGCGCGGTGGAAGGTCGATGAGGTGCTCGCTGCGGCAAAGGATCACAATATCGCCATCCGCATCGGCCTGAACAGCGGTTCGCTTCCCAAGGGAAGTGACCCTCCTGCGATCCTGATGAGCAATACTGCCTTGACCTATCTCAATTGGTTTGAGCAAGCCGGGTTTACCAATACGGTGGTGAGCCTGAAGGCCAGTGACGAGGATTTGACGATCGAGGCCAACCGCCGCTTCGCCGCCCAAAGCGGCTATCCTGTGCACCTGGGCGTCACTGAGGCCGGATCGGTCGTCAGCAGCATCGTGCGCTCGACTTGGGCGCTCGGCCAGCTGCTAAGTGAAGGCATCGGCAGTACGCTGCGCATTTCCATCACCGGCCCGATCGAGACGGAGGTGCAGGCAGCGGTGGAGCTGCTGCGCACGCTCGGCCTGCGCAGGCGCGGGATACGGATCGTCAGCTGTCCACGCTGTGGGCGGGCTAGCTTTGACAGCCAGGGTTTTTTGGCATCGGTAGAGCAAGAGCTGCTGGGCATTGACAAGGACCTGACGGTGGCAATCATGGGCTGTCAGGTCAACGGTCCTGGTGAGGCGAAGAGCGCCGATATCGCCATCACTGGAATAGGGAACGCCATCTTCCTCTATCAGGGAGGGGCTTTGGTACGCAAGGTCGGGCTCGACGAGGCCCGCGACGTGTTCTTGGAAGCAGTACGGAATGCATAATAAGTTGATCATACGTGGGGCGAGGCAGCACAACCTGAAGAACCTCGACCTCGAACTCGATAAGGACCAGCTGATCGTCATCAGCGGTCTGTCAGGCAGTGGCAAGAGCTCACTGGCATTCGATACGATCTTCGCCGAGGGACAGCGCCGCTATGTGGAGAGCCTCTCCTCCTACGCACGCATGTTCCTCGATCGGATGGATAAGCCCGATGTCGATTACATGGAGGGGCTCAGCCCAGCCATCGCCATCGAGCAGAAGTCATCCAGTCGCAACCCCCGCTCGACGGTGGGGACGGTGACCGAGATCTATGACTACTTGCGCCTGCTGTGGGCAAGGGTAGGAGAGGCGCACTGCCACATATGCGGTAGGCCCATCAGTGAGATGAGCGTTGACCAGATCATCTCGGTCATCTTCAAGGCAGAGGAGGGCACGCGCCTGATCATCAGCGCTCCGGTAGCCATCGGACGCAAGGGTGAGTTCAAGAAGGTCTTCGATGATGCCATCCTCTCAGGCTATCAGCGGGTGAAGGTCGATGGGACCATGTATGAGCTTGATCAGGCCCCCAAGCTCGACAAGCAGATCAAGCACTCCATCGATGTGGTCGTCGACCGCCTGATCCTCGACCCCCAAGTCCGTAGCCGCCTTGCCTCCTCGATCGAGAGCGCCACGGAGATGACCCAAGGGTTGGTCAAGGTGACCTATATCAGCTCTGACGGCAGCGAGCATGAGGAGATCTACAGCGAGTCGAACAGCTGTCCGCACTGTGGCATCACACTGCCGGAGTTGGAGCCGCGCCTCTTCTCCTTCAATAACCCATATGGGGCGTGCGCCGAGTGCAATGGGCTGGGGGAGAAGACGGAGTTCGACCCCGACCTGATCATCCCCGACTACTCAAAGAGCTTCAACGAAGGGGCGATCGCGACGATGAACCCCGATGCCCAGTGGGCTCGCTCTCAGTTCAAGGCCTTGGCCGACCACTACGGATTCAGCCTGGACACCCCCTTCTGTGAACTCTCACAGACAGTCATCGATGCAATCCTCTACGGCAGTGAGGAGAAGATCTTTGTCGAGTATCGCCGAGAAAAACGCGATGCGACCTTCCAGGTGGAGAAGCCATACCCGGGCATCATCCCCGATCTCGAGCGTCGTTACTACGAGACCGGCTCGATGCAGATCAAGGCGTGGATGAACAGTTTCCAGACCTCGAAGGTATGCCCATCCTGTCATGGACAGCGACTACGCGCCGAAGCGTTGGCAGTGACGATCGGCGGACGCTCGATCATGGAGACGACGCGCTTGTCGGTCAAGGAGGCGAACGCATTCTTCGCTGCTCTGAAACTCAGCGAAAGCCAAATGCAGATCAGCGCCCAGGTCTTCAAAGAGATCCGCAACCGTCTCAGCTTCTTGACCAACGTCGGCTTGACCTACCTGACCCTTGACCGCAGCAGTGCTACCCTCAGCGGCGGGGAGGCGCAGCGCATCCGCCTCGCCACCCAGATCGGGTCGGCACTCAGCGGCGTGCTCTACGTCCTCGATGAGCCATCCATCGGCCTGCACCAACGCGACAACGCCATGCTCATCACCACCCTCAAAAGTCTGAGGGACCTAGGCAACACCGTCTTAGTCGTCGAGCATGACGAAGCTACGATCCGTGAGGCGGACTGGGTGGTGGACCTGGGCCCCGGAGCAGGGGTGCATGGCGGCTTTATAACCGCCCAAGGAAGGCCTGAGGAGGTAGAGAAGAATCCCGATTCGATCACCGGCCAGTACCTCAGCGGGGCTATCACGATGGAGATTCCCGCACAAAGAAGGGGCGGCAATGGGCACTCGATCCGTATCGAGGGGGCGAACAAGAACAACCTCAAGCACATCGACGTCGATATCCCGCTAGGCAAGCTCATCGTCTTCACCGGCGTGTCGGGAAGCGGCAAATCGTCACTGCTCAACGAGGTGCTGCTGCCCGCCGTACGCCGTCAGCTCGCCCGCAAGAGCCCCAACTACGACGGCTTCTCCCAGATCATGGGAGTCGAGTATATCGACAAGGTCATCAACATCGACCAAAGCCCGATCGGACGCACCCCCCGTTCAAACCCGGCAACATACGTCGGTCTCTTCACCCCGATCCGTGAGCTCTTTGCATCGCTGCCAGAGTCACGAGCCCGTGGCTACAAGAGCGGTCGGTTCAGCTTCAACGTCCAAGGCGGGCGATGTGAGCATTGCCAGGGTGACGGGACGCTGAAGATAGAGATGAATTTTTTGCCTGACGTCTACGTCACGTGCGATGTGTGCCACGGCAAGCGCTTCAACAAGGAGACGTTGGCTGTACGCTATAAGGGCAAGAATATCTACGATGTGCTGGAGATGACTGTCAGCGAAGCGGGCGAATTCTTCAGTGCGATCCCCAAGATCAAACGCCGCGTCGATACGCTGAACTCGGTAGGACTTGGCTATATCAAGCTTGGCCAAAGCGCCTTGACCCTCAGCGGCGGAGAGGCGCAGCGGGTGAAGCTGAGCCTCGAACTGTCCAAGTACGGCACCGGCAAGACCCTCTACGTCCTCGATGAGCCGACCACCGGCCTTCATTTCGCCGATGTAAAGAAGCTCATGGAGGTGTTGAACCGGCTTGTTGACCAAGGCAATACGATCTTGCTGATCGAGCACAACCTCGATGTCATCGCCCAAGCCGACCACCTCATCGACCTCGGCCCCGAGGGAGGTGATGAGGGGGGGATGGTCGTGGCCACCGGATCGCCTGAGCAACTTGCCCTATGCAAGGCATCCCACACCGGGTATTATCTTGCTCAGATGCTCCATGAGAAAGGTCACCTGCACGATACGTAGAGTAATTCTCTTCTATACCCTCCTATTGCTGATCCCCGCTTCTCTTGCGGCGGGGGATGGGAGTTTGCTAGAGAAGCGCATTCAATACGCTGATGAAGCCACCCTGGCCCAGATGGCAGGCGAGCGCAATCTTCCGCTTGGCGATGAGCGGGCGATGCGCTCGGCGCTGTATGCCTACCATCAGCTGACCGAGTCGCCATATCAAGCGAAGGCCAACCAGCGTGTTTCGGTGCACATCGACGAGGCCAGTTCCGTCCACAGCATCTCCTCCTCGCTCTTCATCATCGAAGGCGGGGTGCAATTGACCGTCACCGCCATCGATGGGACGAGCAAGCGAACCATCGAAGCCGATAGCATCCTCGTCGACATCGACCATCAGCGCCTTTCAGCGTACGGGTCGGTTCGCTATGACGACCAGGGAGAGGCGGGCTACATAGAGGCAGAGGCGCTCTCTTGGGATTGGGAGGCAGGGGATCTGGCAATCGTCGATGCATTGATGGTACGTGAGCATGAACAGGAGAAGCGGCAGCTGACCATCTACAGCCAAGCTCGGGAGGTTGAGTCAATCTCATTGGGGGAGGTGACCACCTATCGCGATGGGGTGATCGCCACCCGAGTCGACGACCCACTCTCCTCAATACGGGCAGAGCGGATGGTCTTTCGACCAGGCGGAGACCTGATCATTAAAAACGCAACGCTGAACATCGGGCGCGTGCCGCTGTTGTGGCTGCCTTTCTTCCCCTTTATCAACAACCGGATGGTGGGCAACCCTGCTGTGGGCATCAACAGCGATCGGGGCATGTTCGTCTCAACGACCTGGGAGATCTTTGGCCGCTACCCCAAGATCGGGGAAGCGGACCAGAGCGAGGCCCTTGCCCTGTTGGCAAAGCAAACGAAAGCTGAGCGCTATCCTGGCTCGATCATCTACTCAGCCGCTGGCCCCGATACCGCACTCGAGCGCTGGGCCGAGGCCAGCTCATCCTATCTGGCCATCACCGCCGATGCGTATGAAAGGCGAGGGGTGGCCCTTGGATTGGAAAGCTCCATCTCCCTCTTCTCCAAGCGCCTCTCGATCAGCGGCCTTGGCATGGTCGCCCTTGACCCGGCGGGAGTCGAACAACGTTCTACCTACGCTATGGTCGCCCCGCTACGCTACTATGCCGAGCCGACCATCGCCTACGACTCCAAGAACTCCAAGGTCCGCCTAGAGCTGCCGCTATACTCCGACCCTTCGGTCAAGAGCCTCTACGCCAACCGGCTCAGTGCCTTCACCATCGAAGGACCGATGGGCAAGGCTATGGAGTTTCCCACCACCTATGGCGGCGATATCAATCAGACACAGTGGCGCCTGACCTCATCATTCAGTGCTCCGACGCAGTACACCCGCCCATATCTGACCTCGTTGTCGATACCGGTTCTCAACGCCCAGATCACCCGTCAATACAAGAAAGACGGTGATACATACAGCTGGCAATACACGGCGATCGAGGTGCCAGATGCAAGCGTCAAGGCAGCAGGCACGCCACTGTCATTGAGACGCACCCTCACCTCAAAAGAGGTCAAAGAGGACAAAGCCGGCCCTGTTGTACCACAAGAGCGCTTGTTGACCCCGTTTTACAAGGCCAGTGAGAAAGAGAGCAAACGTGTTGTCAATACAACACAGGAGCTGACACTCTCCTATAGCCTCGAAGGGCGGTACAACCAGCGCTTCGATCCCAAGACGTTGGATCCGCTATACCGCTACTCCTTCTCAAAGGCGGCCATACGCCTCTTTGGCACTCCACACTCCAGGCTTTTGACGATCGCCGAGGAGTTGAGCGGCCAGCTGTCGATCGTAGAAGATACCAACAAAAAAACCTTCTACAACCAAGAAGGCCAGATTTTTCTCACCAGTCGCCTTGCCATCCCCATCGTCGGCCTGGAGTACCAAGTCAGCCAACGACTTGTGCGCCAACAGATCACCGAAGATGATACAGCACGTAAGCAAATTGATGAGGCATGGGCGTTCAACGCTGAGCAGGTGACCGTCCACCGCATCTCTTTGGGATCATCATACCCGCTCTTTGCCGCTGTAGTGCGCCCGTCGCTGACTGTGGTGCTCCCTCCCCTCAAGCAAAGCCTTTTGGCCCAGGTGAGCGTAGGGTATCGAGGGGTGACGCTTTCGGCCTCGCTTTCGTACCAAGAAAAAGACGGACATCTGAACGCTGAGCGCTTCAGCGCTGCCCTTCGCTACAGTGACCAGCTCTTCAGCTTCGATCTCGAGGGTCGGTACCGTCTCTCGGAGGTGGCAGCATCGGTAAGCGACCTGCTCTCCATTACCCAGAATGCTGCCTACAAAAGCTCCTCAGGCTTTCTGAAGGTGAGCCAGAGCCTCGTATATGAGGGCCTTTCAAAGGCAAAGGTCGCCCACTGGATTGAGCGCCTGACGCTCAAGGCTGAAATCCCACATCTGCTCTTGCACTATACGGCCCACGGACCGATCGACGGCCTCAAGAGTCTTGAGATGAAGGGCAGCGTCTCGCTCATCGACCAGTCGCTGCGTTTCTACAAGGGTCGGATCGCCCTCTTCTGGGGCGTTGATACGAGCCTGTATTTCCACTTTGAGGACCACTATGCCTCGCGCCTGGAGTTCAAAGCTCACCTCGGTCTCTCAATTGCCGAGTTTCTTGACTGCTCACTGAGTGTGAAGAGCGTCAATACCGGCTTTTATCGCTACTACGAAGGCGATCAGGTGCGCTTGGGCCTCTTGTGGCAGGACCTGTTGCGATCCTTTGACTTTGGGGGTGACGGGCGGCACAATACTCAATTCAACCTCAATTCGATCGACTTTGATTTCAGCCACGATTTGGGAGACTGGTCACTTAATTGTAAATACAATGCAAGTGTAGTACTATCGAACAACCAGTACCGATGGGTGCCGACCGTTTCGGTCTTCCTCTGTTGGAAGGTATTGAGCGAACTGGACATAGAAGAGCGCTGGACCCAGGACAACGTGCGTAATTGGGTGCGCTCCGATGCAACATAGGTGGTCAATGGATAGATCAGTACAGTTTGACAGTGAGGAGCGAATCCAACGTGTGTTGGGCATCAACGACCGCAATGTGCCATATCTGGAGACACTGCTTGGAGGCGATCTCTATGTGAAGGGCACCACCCTCACCATCCGAAGCGCCGATGAGACGGCGATCAGCCGTTTTTCACTGCTCTTCAACCGACTCGACCGACTTGCCGAGCATCAATCGTACTTCAGCGAAGCTGAAATCTTCTTGGAGTTCCAGGCCATCAAAAATGATCGACCGATCAGCGATGTACGCGCTTCGATCGGTGACGATGGCCCCTTCATCGTCGTACATAATCGCATCACCTACCCAAAGAGCCCCCGCCAGCAGGCGTACATCACGGCGATGGCTACCAACCAGATCGTCTTTGGCATCGGACCGGCGGGTACCGGCAAGACCTACCTCGCTGTCGCCCATGCGCTGAGCCAGCTGCTCAGTGGCAAGCGCCAGAAGATCATCCTCACCCGCCCGATCGTCGAAGCCGGGGAGAGTCTGGGGTTCTTGCCAGGCGATCTGGCCCAGAAGATCAACCCCTACCTCAGGCCGCTGTACGATGCGATGGAGGCGATGATCAGCGTGCAGAACATCCGTCGCCTCGAAGAGCACGGCCAGATTGAGATCGCCCCACTTGCCTATATGCGCGGTCGCTCATTGAAGCATGCCACCGTCATTTTGGACGAAGCACAGAATACCACCCGCGAGCAGATGCACATGTTCCTCACTCGCTTGGGGGAGAACAGCAGTGCCATCATCACCGGTGATATCAGCCAAGTGGATCTGCCGCGCTCCAAAGATAGCGGCCTGATCCACGCAACGCGCATTCTCAGCGATATAGAAGGCCTTGCCTTCATCCGCTTCGACAGCCGTGATGTCGTCCGCTCGCGGATCGTGACGCAAATCATCGAAGCGTATGCACAAGATGGGCAGGGGAGCCGTTCATGAACGCAAAACTCAAACGCCAACACCAGACCAAGAAGCAGCGATTGAGCCAGAATTTGGCGATCGCACTGCTGTGCATCACTGCCGCATCTGCGATGGTGACGACCCTCTACAGTGGAAAGGGCTCGATCCTCGGCCTCTATGATCCGAGCAGCCTGTATCACAGCGGCGAGCTTGCTGACTCTGATTTCTACGCTACCAAGGGCTTTGAATTCATCGACTGGACCGAGGCTGAGCGCCAGTCACGACTGAAGGAGCGGGCAGTGCTGCCGATCTTCACCTACCAGATCCGGCCCACGGTTCTCTCCAAGCGCCTAGTCGATGCATTCATCGACAGCTTCACCGACCGCTCGACAAGCCAATTGCTCGCGCACTCCGATCGGCACGACAAACTCAACCTGGTGCGTGAGATCGGCAACCTTGCACCACAACAGCAGGACCTCTTCTTCTCAATCGTGAAAGAGAGCGCCGATATGGTGCTGCAAAACGGGCTCTTCGATGGCGATGAGGTCGATTCGATCAGATCTGAAGGCTATGGATATCTCTTGTATGAGGGGCCGTTGGCATCGGGACAAAAAGAGATGCGCATCGATACGGTCTTGACCAAAGCCAACCTCGCCAATGCCCTCGGGCTTTGGTTTGATGGCTACGGCTCGGAGATCACGGCCCAGATCCCTCCTTCCTTGGTCGCAGATACCCTTGTTCTGTTGCTCTACGAGAACGTCGAGTATGATAGCATCCAGACGGCGAGCCTGAGAAGCGAAGCACGTAGCACGGTCGTCCCACCGCGCCTTGTCATCGAACGAGGGACGAAGATCATCAGTCAGGACACCGTGGTGACCGACAGCCAGATCAACATGCTCGCCTATATGCGCGAACACGCCGTCGGCTACTCGATCTTGGAGTTGGTAGGCCGGTCGATCTTTATCATCATGGTCTCCATCACCAGCGTCGCTGTCTTTTTGCGGGTGTTGGCCAATGAGAGCCGTATCTACCTCTATCTGAATCTGATGCTCGTCACCGTCCTCTTCTCGCTCTTGGCCATGCTGCTCGTCTCATCGTATCTGCGTAGCCACTCAATGCCGGTCTTGGATAGCTTTTTGCCGCTCTTCTTTGCCCCGCTCTTCGTAGCACACATCTCCAGCAAGCGGAGACTTGGCTTCATCACCGCGTTCTTGCTCGCCTGCTACGCGACCTTGATGCGAGAGGCCACCTTGATGACCTTCTTCTTCATCCTCAGCGTCAACGCCATCTGCCTGCACTTCTTCCGCTACTCCATCAAGCGTCTTGAAGATCTCTTCAACTGGTTTTATGCCACGCTTTCAGCCAGTATCGTCGCCCTTGCTTTCAGCCCGCTGAGCGCGGTGGCCATCCACTCGCTTGTCTCCCTCGTCGGCGCACTGGTGGTGAACATCACCTTCAGCCTGATCCTCGTCGAGGCGTTCGTCCCCCTTGTCGAGCACATCTACAACATCCCCACCGCCTATCGACTCAACGAGCTTGCCTACAGCGACTCCTCGATCCTGGAGCGCCTCGGGGCCGTGGCGCAGGGGACGTACAACCACAGCCGTAACGTCAGTGAGCTCGCCTATCAAGCGGCCAAGGCGATCGGGGCGAATGCCATGCTGGCCCGCGTCGGTGGGGTCTATCATGACATCGGAAAGATTGACCACCCCGAGTACTTTGTCGAGAACCAAGGCGGTGAGAACAAACACGACGACATCAAACCCAGCCTCTCGGTCGCGGTGATCAAAAGCCACGTCAAGCTCGGTCTTGAGAAGGGTAGGGAGGCAGGGCTTCCTCAGGAAGTGCTCGATATCATCAGCCAGCACCACGGAAACGACATCATCCAATACTTCTACACCGAGGCAGCCCGCCAGGCGCAGGCAAGCGGCGTGGAGATCAAAACTGAGGACTACTCCTATAGCGGAGAGCCCCCTACCTTTGCCGAGAGCGCAATTGTCATGCTCGCCGACATCGTCGAGGCGGCCAGCAGGACACTGAAACAGCCCTCATACTCAAAGTATCAGAAGCTTGTCCACACACTGGTGATGGGCAAGATTGAGCGCGGGCAGCTGAACCGCAGCGGACTGTCGCTGACCGACCTCAACCGTATCGAAGAGTCGTTTGTCCAGACGCTCATCGGACGAGACCACCATCGCATCGAGTATCCGGAGGAGTAGGGAGATGACGAACATAGAGATCAGCTACGAGCAATCTCAGGCTGAGCAGCAGGCCCCAGAACAGTGGGTGCGCACTACCTTGGAGAGGATCTTGGCTCTCCTCGGTGAAGATGAGTGTGAGATCGGGGTGAGTTTTGTCAGCGATGACACGATCAGGGCCTTGAACATGACCTATCGCGGCCTGGATGAGAGCACCGATATCCTCTCGTTTGCCAGTGGCGATGATGATCTGCCGTTCTTTGCAGACGATGATGGGCTACGCTACCTCGGAGATCTCGCAATCTCTTTGGATGCCTTGAAAAGAAATGCACTATCCTTTAGTGTTGGAGTCGAAGAAGAACTTGTGCGCCTTTTGATTCATGGGGCTTTGCACCTCTTGGGTGCTGACCACCAGAGCAATGATGCAGATGAGCCGATGCTCATCCGTCAAGAGGCACTACTTGCACAGGTGAGAGGGAGTGAGCGTTGAGCTTTTCGCTTAAGGATCTGTTCACAGGGGTGCGTAAGAGACGGTCGGCCGTCACCCCCTCCATGGTGGAGCTTGTCGAACGGCAGACGATGATCGAAGGCATTGGGGAGCTACGGGACAAGACAGTCAAGGAGATCATGGTTCCCCGTGTCGATGTCGCATTCGTCAGAGTGGACATCAGCCTCGATGAGCTGTACAAGGTCATCGGTGAGGAAGGATATTCCCGCTACCCGGTCTATGAACAGACCATCGACAATATCGTCGGCATCCTCTACGTCAAGGATATCATCCGCTGTGACATCCAAGAGGAGTTTGACCTCTCCCGCCTGATGCGCAAGCCCTACTTCATCCCTGAGAGCAAGCACCTCGACGATCTATTGCGGGAATTCAAACTACGCAAGGTCCATATCGCCATCGCCCTCGATGAGTACGGCGGCGTCAGCGGCATCGTCAGCATGGAGGATATCCTTGAGGTAATCGTCGGGGAGATTCAGGATGAGTTTGATGAAGATGAAGAGGAGCCAATCATCGCTGTCGATGAGAAGACCTTCATCGTCGATGCCCGCACCTCCATCGAAGAGGTGAACGAGGCATGCAAGCTACGCCTCATCGACGAGGATTTTGAGACGATCGGCGGCTATGTCTTTGAGCTTTTTGGAAAAATACCGCTTCTTGATGAGTCGATCGAAGACGAAGAGGCGATCTTTACCGTCATGGAGATTGACGGACATAAGATCAATCGTGTTAAATTAGTAGTGAAAAACTAGGGTTATCCGTTGACCCTTGGCAAGTGAAAACAGTATATTATTATCGATATACAAGAGATTCCTGGAGGAAAACAGAGAATGAAAATCGCAATCAATGGGTTCGGAAGAATCGGGCGCAACGTCTTCAAGGTAGCATTTGAGGACAGTTCCATCGAAATCGTCGGTATCAATGACCTCACTGACCCGAAGACCCTCGCTCACCTTCTGAAGTACGACTCCACCTACGGAGTATATGCAAAGAGCGTCGAGGCAACCGATGACGCCATCATCGTCGACGGCAAGCGGATCCCCATCTATGCACTGCGCAACCCTGCAGAGCTGCCGTGGAAGGCACTCGGCGTCGATATCGCCATTGAGTCCACCGGTGTCTTCACCCAGGCAGAGAGCCCCAAGGGTGGGTACAAAGACCATATCAAAGCGGGCGCCAAGAAGGTGATCCTCACCGTCCCTGCAAAGGACAAGATCGACCAGACCGTTGTCCTGGGCGTCAACGATGAGCAGATCGACCTCTCCTTGGAGGCGTACTCCAACGCAAGCTGCACCACCAACTGCCTCAGCCCGATCGCCAAGGTCCTGCAGGATAGCTTCGGCATCGAGCGTGGCTTGATGACGACCGTCCACGCCTACACCAACGACCAGGTGATGCTCGACCAGCCGCACAAGGATCTGCGTCGCGCCCGTGCCGGGGCGGTCTCCATCATCCCGACCACCACCGGAGCCGCCAAGGCCGTCAGTGAGGTCATCCCCTCGCTGAAGGGCAAGCTCAATGGCATGGCCATGCGCGTTCCTGTGCCGGCTGGATCGGTTGTCGACCTCGTCGTCCTGCTCGAGAAGGATGCCAGCGTCGAGGAGATCAACGCTGCCATGAAGAAGGCTGCCGAAGGACCGATGAAGGGCATCCTTGAGTACACCGAGGATCCGATCGTCAGTCACGACATCATTGGAAACCGCCACTCCTCGATCTTTGACGCTGCCTTGACGATGAAGATGGGCGAGCGCATGGTCAAGGTTATCAGCTGGTACGACAACGAGATGGGATACTCCACCCGTGTCGTGGACCTGGCCAAGAAGCTGGTCAAATAACCAGTAGTGCACGTTGTTTCAGGCCTGGTAACACAGGCCTGAATTTATGAGAACTGTACAGACAGAGGTTGTTATGCTCCTGAATACGATTACAGAAGGGAACTTTTCCAACAAGCGGGCCTTGGTACGGGTCGATTTCAACGTCCCGGTCAAAGATGGCGTCGTCGGTGACGACACGCGCATCAAGGCAGCACTGCCGACGATCACATACCTGCTCGACCACGGTGCGAGTGTGGTGGTGATGAGCCACTACGGCCGTCCCAAAGGCAAGAAGAATCCGGACTTTTCAATGGCCCCGATCGCCACACGCTTCGCCGAGCTCCTCGGCAGGCCGGTGAAGCTCGCCAGCGATGTCATCGGAAGCGCTGTCGCCGAAGAGGTCAAAGCCTTGAAGGCAGGGGATGTGCTGCTTCTGGAGAATGTGCGCTTCTATGCCGAAGAGGAGGCAAATGACCCCTCGTTCGCCAAGAGCCTTGCCGCCTACGGCGATGTCTATGTCAACGATGCGTTCGGCACCGCCCACCGCGCCCACGCCTCAACGGAAGGAGTCGCCCACTACCTGCCTTCGTATGCCGGTTTCTTGATCGAAAAAGAGGTCAAGTTCATGGCTCCGCTGCTTGAAAACCCCGAAAAGCCGTTTGTCGCCATCATCGGCGGCTCCAAGGTCAGCAGCAAGATCGGTGTGTTGGAGAGCCTCTCCAAGACCTGTCAGTGCGTCGTCATCGGCGGTGGCATGGCCTATACCTTCCTGTTGGAGATGGGGCACACCATCGGCAGCAGCCTCGTAGAAGAGGAGTACCGCCAGACAGCGGCGAGCTTCTTGAAGGCAGCCAAGGAGCGGGGGGTCAAGGTAATCCTGCCGGTCGACCATCTGTGCGGGCGCACCTTCAGCGAAGAAGCTGAGGCGATCCTCGTTGATGGCCCTGATATCCCCGACGGCCTCATCGGCATGGACATCGGACCGA
The DNA here is from genome assembly GCA_001603105.1 of Spirochaetales bacterium Spiro_03. Lineage (GTDB taxonomy): Bacteria > Spirochaetota > Spirochaetia > Sphaerochaetales > Sphaerochaetaceae > Sphaerochaeta. The sequence continues at coordinate 4,815 of LVBE01000019.1, read as the reverse complement.
AGACTATCGCCTTGATCGTCGAAGAGCTGAGCGGCGCCAAGAGCGTTGTATGGAACGGCCCGATGGGCGTCTTTGAATTCGCTGCCTTCGCCGAAGGCACCCTCGATGTAGCCAAGGCCCTTGCCAAGAGCGATGCCGTCACAGTCGTTGGGGGAGGGGACTCGGTGGCTGCCATCAACAAATTCAACCTCGCCGACCAGATCAGCCACGTTTCTACCGGAGGCGGTGCCTCGCTGGAGTTCCTCGAAGGAAAGACCCTGCCTGGGATCAAGGCATTGGAGAAATAATGATGAGAAAGCCATTCATTGCTGGTAACTGGAAGATGAACATGACCCCAACCGAGGGTGCTGCCTTTGCCAAGAAGCTGCGTGATGCACTGGGGCAGAGCGACGTGCGTGTGCTCGTCGCACCGCCGTTTGTCACCATCCCCAGCGTCATTGAAGTCCTTAGGGGCAGTTCGATCGAGGTCGGGGCTCAGAACATGAGCGACCAGAAGAGCGGTGCGCACACCGGAGAGGTCAGCGCCGCCATGCTCAAGGACCTTGGGGTGAAGACCGTCATCCTCGGCCATAGCGAGCGCCGCTCGATCTACGGCGAGAGCGACCACTTCATCAATGACAAGGTACTATTGGCCCTCAGCGAGGGGATGGAGGTGATTCTCTGCATCGGTGAGACGCTTTCAGAGCGCGAAGGCGGTCAGTTGGAGGCAGTCTTGACGACTCAGGTCAGTGAGGGCCTGAAGGGCGTCGCAGCCGAGGATATGGGACGAGTCACCCTTGCCTATGAGCCGGTCTGGGCGATCGGAACCGGCAAGACTGCCACCCCCGAAGATGCCGACTCTGCCCATGCATTCATCAGGGCTCTGGTAGCAAAACTCTACAATGAGGGTGTTGCAGAAGAGCTCATTATACAGTATGGTGGTTCAGTGAAGGCCGACAATGCGAAGGCCTTGTTGAGCAAAGAGCATATCGACGGTGCACTGGTAGGTGGCGCTTCCCTCTCGGTGGAGCAGTTCCTTCCGATCGTGAACTTCGATAAGTAAAATCGGAGTAGAAAAAATGGGTGTTTTGAGCGTAATTTTGTTGGTATTGTTTGTCGTTGTGAGCTTGCTGTTGGTCTTCCTCATCGCCATCCAGGATGAGCAGAGCGAGGGTCTTGGCGGCATCTTCGGAGGAGGTAGCAACACTGCCTTCGGTTCATACACAAGCGGTGTCGTCACCAAGGCTACCGGAGCATTGGCAATCCTCTTTTTAGTCCTTGCCCTCGTCGTGGCCTTCGTCAACAAGTCACCGTCCACTGACAAACTGCTCGACTCCGTTACCACCGAACAAGTCAGAGAGACCACCGATTGGTGGACAGCAGAACCCACCCCGGCAAACTAGGGGGCGGTAGCTGCCTTATCGTATCGACTACCGGCCGCTGTTGCGGTCGGTAGCTGTTTAGGGGGAGAGTGATGAGAGTATTGATACTGTATGCACCAAAAGCCAAGGCCAGCGAGAAGATGAAGGCGATCGCCCGCTCCCTTGCCGAAGGGATCGGAGAGCAGGGCCATACCGTAGACATTCTCGATGCCTCCCTCGATGCAGGCAAGGTCGTCTCCTACTACGACTACATCGTCATCGGCAGCGAGGCGACCACTACGTTTGGGGGCAAGATTCCCCCCTCTCTTGCCTCCTTCCTCAAAGGAGCTGGAACGCTCAGTGGGAAGCGCTGCATGGCGTGGATTACCAGCGGTGGCGTCAGGTCGATGAAGACGCTGCAGACATTGATGCGGGTAATGGAGAGCGAGGGCATGTTCCTCAAGAAGAGTGAATTGATCAAGAGTGCAGATTTTGCCCGTGCTGTAGGCAAGAATCTGCAGATAGAGAGGAGTTGAATCGATGAGAAAAGGCTTACTGTTGGGTTTGGTGATCATCTGTGCGGTTAACCTGGCACTCACTGGTGCAGCAATTGGAGCGCCGGCAGCAACGGTCAAGCTGACCAAGACTGTTCCCATCACTGTCGCTGACCTGGAGAGTGAGGTACGCCAATACCAGGAGAGTACACGCCTAAGCGGCGGAGATCCGACCACCGTCGATCCGCTTCAAGTGCTCAACCTCTTGATCAACAATGAGCTCTTCCGCCAGGGTGCTGCCCGCGACGGCATCAAGATTACCGACCAGATGATCGACAGTGCCTATGCCAATCAAAAAGCAAGCCTGGAGGCATCATACGGCCAACGCTTCACCGACGAGCAGTTCGCCCAGGTGATCACCTCCAATTTTGGCTCGGTAGCCGACTACCGCACCATGATCGGCGAGCAGCTGCTTGTTGATGCGTATGTCAGGCAGAAGAAGAGCGCCGACCTGAACAAGAAGATCGAAGTCGCTGACAGTGAAGTCACCTCCTTCTACCGCAAGAACCGAACCCAGTTCATCAGCCCTGAGACTGTCAAGCTCAGCCACATCTACATCCCCTTTGTAGACAGTGACACTACAAACCGTGCCAACAAGGCAACGCTTGAGGACGTCGCCCGGCGCATCAAGAGCGGAAGCTTGAGCTTTGAGAAGGCTGTGGTGGAGTACAGCCAGGACGCCCAATCCAAGAGCAAGGCCGGGGATATCGGTTGGCTGACCATGGATAACAAGGACGCTCAGGCAGGTCTCGGTGATGCGTTCTTCGACGCTGCCTTCTCAACCGATGTCGGCTCGACCAGCGATGTGGTCACCAGCCTCACCGGCTACCACATCCTCAAGGTCCTTGCGTACAATGAGACGAAGATCCTTGGCCTCGATGATGTGATCAGTCCCAATACCACCATGACGATCCGCCAATACATCGTTGAGGAGCTCACCCAGGCCAAGGCTCAGGAGCTCTATGTCAAGGCGATCAATGACTTGGTCGCAGAGCTGCGTAAGAGTGCAACCGTCAATATCCTGTACAAGAAGTAAGATGAAGAGTAGACACAAAGGGCGAGAATTGGCCCTACAGACCTTGTATGCGATGGATTTCAACAAGCAGCTCGATCTTCAGTACATCGAGCCCACCTTCAGTGCTACCACCGTCGAGGAGTATGACCAGTTTGATGATGAGGTAAAGATTTACGGCATGTACCTGGTGCGCGGCACCTTGGAAAAGCTCACTGAGATCGATGCCCTCATCAGTCGCTTCTCCCTCAATCGTCCGATTGAGAAGATCGACTATGTCGACCGCAATATCCTACGCCTCAGTGTCTTCTGCTTCAAATATGAGGACATCCACCCCCACATCGTCATCGATGAGGCGGTCAAGCTCAGCCAGGACTTCTCCACTGATGTCAACTACAAGTTCATCAACGGTATCCTCGATGCGATGCAAAAGCAGCTCTTTCCGATCAAGGAGGGCAGACGGTGATCAGGCTCAAGACCGAAGAGCAGATCAAGCGGATCGAGGAGGCGTGCCACCTCACCGCTCGCCTGATGGAAGAGCTTGGCTCATACATGGAGCCGGGGATGTCCACCTGGGATGTTGATCAATACTGTTATCGCTTCATCACCGACCACAATGGCGTGCCTGCCTTCCTCAACTATGGAGGGTTCCCCGCCTCTGCGTGCATCTCCATCAATGAGGAAGTCATTCACGGCATCCCGAGCAAGAGCCGCATCATCGCCGAAGGGGATTTGGTGGACATTGACCTGGGCATCAATCTTGACGGTCACTACTCCGATATGGCCCGTACATTCATCATCGGCCAGAGCAGCGATGAGAAGAGAAGGCTGAATACTGTCACCGAAGAGTGCCTACGCCTGGGCGTCGAGGCAGCCGGCCGTCCAGGGGCTCGGATCCAAGACATTGGCAAAGCGGTTTACAAGCATGCAACCAGCCACGGCTATGGGGTTGTGCGTGACTACTGTGGTCACGGTGTAGGCCTTGCTGTGCATGAAGGGCCTGAAATTCCCAATTACGCCTCGACCTACCTGCCAAATCCTCGCATCCGTGAAGGGATGGTGTTGGCCATCGAGCCGATGATCAACATGGGAGGGCCGAAGGTAAAAGTTTTGTCCGATAAGTGGACAGTAGTCACAACCGATGGCTTGCCATCCTCCCACTTTGAGGATACTGTAGCGATAACCAAAGATGGCCTGAAGGTCCTGACTGTATAGGAGAGACGCCAGATGCAAAAGGAATTCATCAGCTGTGACACCATCCGAGACACGACGCTGAAGCTTGCTCACAAGATGTACACCGAAGACCATTTCGTCCCTGATATCATCTATGCGTCACTGCGTGGAGGCGCCTATATGGCCAACGTCTTCAGTGAGTACTACAAGATGATCAGGATACGGGAGAAGGGCAGACCGGTCTTCTATGCAGCTGTCGTCGCACGCTCCTACGGCTTTCTCAGAGACCAGAGCAATGTCATGGTAGATGGATGGACCTACTCTCCTGAACATCTGCGTACCGGAGACAAGATCCTGCTTGTCGACGACATCTTCGATACTGGCAAGACGGTCAATGAGCTAGGAAGGATCATCATGAAGAAGGGAATACCCCGTGAGGATCTGAAGATTGTCGTCTACGACTACAAGGTGCCCCTCTACAAGAAAGAGGAGCCGCTACCCATACAACCGGACTACTATTGTCGTAAGCACGTACTCAACAGCGAAGCTGATGAGCACTGGATCCACTACAACTGCCACGAGTTCATCGGCCTTACCGCCGAGGAGATCGACGAATACTTCCCCGATCCTCAGGTACGGAGGATCCTCCATGAGGTAAGAGGGGACTGACCAACATTCCAATACGCTAACGATCAAGCCCACTATCAGAGTGGGCTTGATGCGTATCTATACATAC
>LVBE01000177.1 GCA_001603105.1 Spirochaetales bacterium Spiro_03 | reverse complement strand
GAGTTTTCAGGCCCCTCTTAAAGTTTTTCTGTGTATACCCATAAAACTCTTAAAAAAATCATAGTCTTTAGGGTATACCCAGAAAAACTTATATACAAGAGTTGCAGATATGGGTATGATGGATTACAGGAAGAATGCCTTATGATAGAACGTCCATTATACTACGAGAAAATCAAACCGTTTATTGACAAACCCTTTATCAAGATTCTTACAGGGGTACGTAGATCTGGCAAATCGACAATGCTGCTCCTCATCCGACAGCATCTGATGGATCAGGGAATCAAGGAACAACAGATTATCTATATCAATTTTGAGAGTTTGGCATTTTATGAATTACGTGATTTCCGGATGCTGTATGCCCATGTATTGAATGCTGTCAAACAAATAGAAGGTAAACCCTATCTGTTCTTCGATGAGATTCAAGTAGTGGATAGGTGGGAAGAGGCGGTCAATTCGTTTCTTGTTGATTTTCCATCAGACATATACATAACAGGGTCGAACTCACAGATGCTCTCGTCCGAACTCTCGACCTTGCTCACCGGCAGATATATCCATATCCAGATGCACCCTCTCTCTTTTTCCGAAATGCTCTCATTCAGGGGTGTGCAAGCCACCGAAGAGCAACTTTGGCGCTATATCCGAAGGGGTGGATTTCCTGCTGTACATCTGGGCGAATATGACGAGCGGTCCACCTATGCGATCATCAACACAATCTATGATTCGATCGTACTTCGCGATGTTGTGCAGCGATACAACATCAGAAACATCGAAATTTTGAATCGAGTGATGCAATTCATCATGGATACAGTTGGAAGCACCATCTCGGCAAAAAAAATAGCTGACTACTTAAAGAGTCAATACAGGTCAGTCGATACCAATACAATCTATACATACCTTGATGCACTGAAAAGTGCCTTCATCATCAGCAAGGTCCAGCGATATGATATTCAGGGCAAGGAGCTCCTGAAAACACAAGAGAAGTATTATCTCGCCGATCCAGGTATCCAGCACGCGGTGTTTGGCTATCGAGACCGACATATCTCGGGCATTCTGGAGAACATTGTCTATCTTGAGTTGGTTCGGCGAGGATACGACGTCTATATTGGAAAACTTGGTGCTTTGGAAGTCGATTTCATCGCTATAAAGGCAGAGAAGCGGATGTACATACAAGTGGCGTACACAGTGGAGTTGGAGCGGACTGTACAGAGTGAGTGTGCACCACTTCTTGCTATACGCGACGCCTATCCCAAATATATCGTGAGCATGGATTCTCGCTTCCGGGATTCTATCGAAGGAGTTTTGCACATCAACATGCTTCAATTCCTCACAGATAGTTCATTGTTCCCATAGAAGAGATTAACAACCCCGCGCTTTGCGATGCGAGATTCATTAGAGAAAGGCCAGAGCAGGAAACGCTCTTCTCTTCCTATACCCAAAAAGGTCTTCAAATCAAATGTAAAGTTTTTAAGGTATATCC
>LVBE01000018.1 GCA_001603105.1 Spirochaetales bacterium Spiro_03 | reverse complement strand
GGTTATGACACCATATGAGCTGGCACGTTCAAAATACGCACAGTACGACGTTGACGTCGAGGCAGTCCTTGCACAGTTGAAGACGATCCCAATTTCCATCCACTGCTGGCAGGGTGACGATGTCGGCGGCTTTGAGACGCCTGACGCGGCTCTTGGCGGCGGAGGTATCCAGGTCACTGGCAACTATCCAGGCAAGGCGCGTACCGTTGAGGAGCTACGCCAGGACCTAGAGCAGGTTCTGACGCTCGTCGGTGGAGCACATCGCATCAGCCTGCACGCCTCCTATGGTGAGTTCGGCTCCTCTTTTGTCGACCGTGACCAGATCGAGGAGAGCCACTATCAGGGTTGGGTCGACTGGGCTCTGAGGATGGGGGTGCACCTTGACTTCAACGGCACCTTCTTCAGCCATCCGCTCGCCGATGATGGGTTCACCCTCGCCAGCAAGGATGAACGGGTTCGTCGCTTCTGGATCGAGCACGCCAAGCGCTGTCGACGTATCGCCGCCTGGATCGGGCGCGAGCAGGGATCGCCCTGTATCCTCAACACCTGGATCCCCGATGGGACGAAGAATCACACTGTCGACAAGCTTGGCTTTCGCTCGATTCTCAAGGAGAGCCTCGATGAGATCTTTGAGATAGAGTATCCTGCCACCGAGATGCGTGATGCACTGGAGACCAAGCTCTTTGGAATCGGCAGCGAAGCGTTCGTCGTCGGCTCGCATGAGTTCTACATGAACTACGCCGCTCGCAACAACAAGATGCTCTGCCTGGATATGGGACACTTCCACACCGAGGAGGATGTGTCGGACAAGCTCAGCTCAGTTCTGCTCTTCGATGATGAGGTGCTCTTGCATGTCAGTCGCCCGATGCACTGGGACAGTGACCATGTGGTGCTCTTCAATGACAAGGTGAAGATGGTAGCCGAAGAGCTGGTGCGTAGCGGTAAGCTCGAAGGCGTGCATATTGGCCTCGATTTCTTCGATGCTTCCATCAATCGCATTGGTGCCTGGGTGACCGGGATTCGATCGATGCGCAAGGCCCTGTTGTGGGCATTGCTACAGCCGATGGACCTTCTGATGGAGTACGAGGAGTCCGGCAACGGGTGGGCTGCTATGGCTCTGAGCGAAGAGCAGGCAATCCTTCCTTTCGGGGAAGTGTGGAATGAGTACTGTCGTCGTACCGACAGTGCTTTGGAAAGTGATCTGATCGCGCTGGTCACCGACTATGAAGAGCAGGTGCTCGGGGCCCGCTCATGAGCCTGGGCGACCTGATCGAAATCTCCCGACGCTACGGATCCGACCCTGCATACGTGCTGCTAGGCGGCGGCAATACGTCGATGAAGGCCGATGGTGTGCTCTATGTGAAGGCCAGCGGGCACGCTTTGGGTCAGATTGATGAGCACGGCTTTGTCCGCATGGACCTTGCAAGACTGGCTGAGATCTGGCAAAGGCGCTACAGCGACGATGATGCGGCGCGCGAGGCAGAGGTGCTCAGTGATCTGATGGCCTGCCGCCTTGCAGGAGAGACGAGCCGCCCTTCGGTAGAGGCATTGCTGCACGCCCTCTTACCCTATCGGTATGTTGTGCACCTCCATCCAGCCCTCGTCAACGGCATTACCTGCAGCCAAAGAGGCGAGGAGGCGACTCGGCGTCTCTTTCCCTCGGCGCTATGGGTTGAATTGGTCAAGCCAGGCTTTATCCTCGCCTCCACAGTCAGAGAGCGGATGGGCAGCCGCTCCTATCAGATTGTCTTTTTGGAGAACCATGGCATCTTCGTCGGCTCTGATACGATTGAGGGCATTGAGCGGACCTACAAAGAGGTGATGACCACCATTGCCGGTGCTGTGACCAGGACGCCTGACTTCACAGAGCTCACCTATGATGAGGCCAGGGTTGCTACCATCACCAAGGCCTTGGAGCAGGCTACTGGCCAGAAGATCCTCTTTGAGACCAACGCTGAGGTACGCTCCTATCTAGCAGATGAGCGCTCATTTGCATCGGTTGCCTCTTCATTCACCCCTGACCATATCGTCTACGCGGGCTTTAGGCCACTGTGGGTAGAAAGGAATGAGGATGTGGCCGATGCGTACCGTGGCTTTGAATCTGAACATGGCAGTGCTGCCAAAATCATCTGTGTGCAAGGTCTCGGCTTCTTCTCGGTCGGCGAGAAACCGCTTCCTCTCTTCCTTGATACCATTGCCATCGCTGTCTACAGCGAAAGCTTCGGCGGGCCGAAGTTCATGACAGAAGAGATGATCGACTTCATCCGTAACTGGGAGGTGGAGCACTATCGCTCTACCGTTTCAACTTCATAGCAACAGGGTGTGCCGGCGAGGTGGGGCCCAGAGAGGCCCTGCGTCTGCAGTCTTTATATTTGTCCCAAAAATCCACATTGTGAAAGCGTTTAGGTTTCGATTGATGATGAATTGGCTTTCTTTCTGCTATCAAAGGACTCTCTGACAAAATAATGCTAAAAAATGACTATACTGTTATTGCGCATTCACCAAAAGGTGTCAGACTTATGAGTAGATAGCTGAAAGCGATGATACGTTATCGCCCAGCGTCATACCGGGGAACCGGAACACTACAAAAGGAGCGTATGGTTATGAAGAAAGCACTGTTGTTCATTCTCATCGCCAGCTTGGTCCTCACCAGTGGTTTTGCACAAGGCACCAAGGAACAAGCCAAGGGAGAGAAGGAGATCGTCATCTTGGTAAAGAACATGGGTAACGGGTTCTTTGATGCGGTCTACCGTGGCAGCCAGGAGGCCGCAGGCCAGATCGGCGGGATGAAGACTGTCTATATGGGACCTCCCCAACCAACGGCAGAAGGTCAGATTGAGATCATCGAAACCCTCATCGCCCAGCGTGTCGATGGCATCGCCATCAGCGCCAACGATGCCGATGCCCTGATTCCAGTCGCCAAGAAAGCGATGGCCGCAGGCATCAAGGTCATCAGCTTTGACTCAGGGATCAACGTCGGTGGACGCATTGTCGACCTGGTTCCCTCCAATGAGGAGCTGATCGGTCGCCAGCAGATCCAGCTTGCCGCCGAGCTGACCGGCCACAAAGGCGATATCGCCGTCCTTTCCGCCAGTGCTCAGGCAACCAACCAGAACTCATGGATCAGCTGGATGAAAGAGGAGATCAAAGATCCCAAGTATGCGAACATGCGCTTGGTCGAGGTCGTCTATGGTGATGACCTGCCGGACAAGAGCTATCGTGAGGCAAACTCGCTGATGCAGAAGTACCCTAACCTGAAGGCAATCATCTGCCCGACCACCGTCGGCTTGCTCGCCACTGCCCAGGCAGTCAAGGATGCTGGCAAGACTGGCGTCGTCGAGGTCACCGGTCTCGGGCTTCCCAGTGAGATGAAGGGCTACATCCTCGACGGCACCTGCCGCCAGATGGCGCTGTGGAACCCTGTTGACCTGGGATACACCTCTACCTACATCCTCAACGGCCTGATCGATGGATCGGTCAAGGGCAATGTCGGAGATACCTTCCCCGCGGGCCGCATGGGTTCGGTCAAGGTTGAGGCCAATGGTATGATCGTCATGAGCACCCCGTTTGTCTTCAATAAGGACAACATCGAGGAGTACGCGGCAATCTTCTGATCGCCACATCGATCCAAGGCTCCTGCTGTGTCAGGAGCCTTGTGTCTACATGGAGGAGGGGCAATGGGCGAGCGTGCATTGGTGGAGGTCCGTAACCTTACCAAAATCTTTCCGGGTATCAGGGCACTGGATGATGTGCATCTGACACTGCGATGTGGGGAGGTCCATGCCCTAATCGGTGAGAATGGCGCCGGCAAGTCAACGCTGGTGAAGGTTCTGACCGGTGTCTATACCCCCACTGATGGGACTATCGCCCTTGAAGGCAGCGAGGTCTCATTCAAGAGCGCCATCGATGCTCAACAGGCAGGGATTGTGGCGATCCATCAGGAAGCGTCGATGTTCCCCGAGCTCAGTGTGACCGAGAACATTTTCATGGGCCACCACCTCCGCCGTGGACGCGCCCGCACCCTCGATTGGAAGGCGATGCGCACCCAGACCGAGGAGTTGCTAGCCAGGATGCAGCTCGACATCGACCCCGACACCCTGGTAAAAAACCTCAGCACTGCCAAGCGCCATATGGTGGAGATTACCAAGGCGCTCTCCCTTGACGCAAAGCTCGTCATCATGGATGAACCGACCAGTGCCCTCACTGCCCGAGAGGTCGAAGACCTCTTTCGAATTGTCCGCTCCTTGAAGGAAGCGGGTAAGGCAATCCTATTCATCAGCCATAAGTTCGATGAAATCTTTGAAATCTGTGACTACTACACTGTCTACCGTGACGGCCAATATATCGGTGAAGGGCGGGTTGACCAGAGTAGCGAGGACCAGATCATCAAGATGATGATCGGTCGCTCAATTGATCAGCTCTACCCCGACCATACCCCCACCTTAGGACAGGAGATCTTGAAGGTTGAGCAACTGAGCCAACTCGGCGCCTTCAAGGACGTCTCCTTTAGTCTCCATGAAGGTGAGATCCTCGGCCTCTTTGGCCTGGTGGGAGCCGGAAGGACCGAGGTGGCGCGTACCATCTTCGGTATCGATCGTGCAAGTGGGGGGAGTATCAGCTTTGATGGCAAGCGCTTTGAACCCAAAAGCGCGATGCATGCGATGAAGGCGGGCATCGCCCTTGTCCCCGAGGACCGCCAACGCCAAGGGCTGGTGCTCAAGATGAGCCTGACGCACAATATCAGTCTGCCGGTACTCAAAACCCTTTCGGCCAAAGGAGTGGTCACTACCAAAAAGCGCGAGCAGCGCTATGTGCTGGAGCATGGGCAGCAGATGGAGATCCGTGCAGCTGGCTACCATGTCGATGCCGAAACGCTCTCAGGTGGAAACCAGCAGAAGGTCGTGCTCGCCAAGTGGATCGGTACCAAACCCAGGATCCTCATCCTCGATGAGCCGACCAAGGGTATCGATGTGGCCACCAAGGCGGCGGTCCACCAGTTTATCTGTGATATGGCGAGCCAAGGGGTCGCTGTCATCCTCATCTCAAGCGAGTTGCCCGAGATTCTGGGAATGAGTGACCGAATCTTGGTGATGCATGAGGGGCGACAGATGGCGATCTTGGATGCCAGCGAGGCCACAGCCGAGACGGTCATGCGCCACGCGATCGCCACGGTGCGGGAGGAGGTTCACCATGGCTGAGCGTTCGAAGATGACATTCATCCGTCGGGCGATGGTGCGGCGCGAGTTCACCTTGGTGGCTCTCTTGGTCATCATGCTCGTCCCCATTACGCTACGAAGCCCCCAATTCCTCTCGGTGGCGAACATCAACCGGATCCTCAACGACATGGCAATCCTCGCCATCGTCGCGATCGGCCAGTTCTTCGTCATCCTCTGCGGGGGCATCGATCTCTCAGTCGGTTCGATCATCGCCTTCACCGGCATGGTCTGTGGCATGGTCAATGAGAGTCATCCGTCTATCAGCCCATTTGTGCTGCTCGCCCTTGGCATCGGGGTAGGGCTTTTGATGGGACTCTTCAACGGGGTGTTGGTCGCCTACGGCAAGATTCCGCCGATCATCACGACGCTGGGGACGGTGAACATCTATCGAGGTATGACATTCTTGCTCAGCGGTGGCAGCTGGGTAACTGCCCATGAACTATCGGTGGCATACATCGCCTTCCCACGCAATACCTTTTTGAAGATCTCCTACCTGCTGTGGATTGCCTTCGCTATCATTGGCCTCTTCTACTACATCGGCCGTTATACCCGAACCGGACGTGAAGTCTACGCAATAGGGGGCAATCCGACAGCGGCGAAGTTCGTTGGAGTCAATGAGAACAAGATCCGCGTCGTGGTCTTTGTGATCAGCGGCACCCTCTGTGGGCTCGCCGGGGCCCTGTGGACCGCACGCTATGCAAGCGCCGTCAATGAGATGGCTACCGGCTTTGAGATGCAGACAGTCGCCGCTTGCGTGTTGGGAGGAGTCAACTTCTCCGGTGGGGCAGGGGGGATCATCGGCGTGGCACTGGGCACCCTCTTTTTAGGAATCGTGACCAACGCCCTGCCAGTTGTCTACCTGTCGGTCTTTTGGCAGACGTTTGTGCAGGGGCTTATCATCCTCATCGCCCTTGCCCTGAACACCATCAGTGACCAGCGCAAAAGTCGACGAGTGCTACAAGAGAGGAGGGGGTGAGCATGGAAACACGATCTGATCTGGTAGCGAAAAACCGGCTTATCGATGAAACGGGCCTCAAAGCACGCTTGATTGAGTTCTTCACCAAGTGGGAGGTGATCCTCATCTTCATCGCCATCGCTGTCTTTCTCTTCTTCAACGCAAAGAGCCGGTACTTTCTTGACTGGTTCAACCTGATGAATGCCACCTTCCAATTCTCTGAGAAGGCGATCATGGCATTGCCGATGATCTTCATCATCATGTGTGGGGATATCGACATCTCCATCGCTTCGATCATCGCCCTCTGTGCCTACGTGGTCGGCAATGCCGCCCTAGGCGGTGCCTCCATCCCTACCTTGATCGTCCTCTCGCTGTTGGTAGGCGCGTTGGCCGGTCTCTTCAACGGGGTGCTAATTACGACCTTGGAGATGCCGGCCATCGCGGTGACGTTGGCCACCCAGTCAATCTATCGAGGCATCTCCATTGGCCTGCTCGGCGATCAGGCACGGACGAAGTTTCCGCCGAACTTTGGGGTTCTTGGCCAGGAGTTTGTCAGCGGTACAATAATTCCCATCGAGTTTGTCCTCTACCTGGTTCTGATGCTCATCTTTGCCTTCGTGCTCCACAAGACCACCTATGGGCGCCACCTCTATGCCATCGGCAACAGCAGTGAAGCCGCACGCTTCAGCGGTATCAACGTGAAGGCGGTGCGGATCATCAACTTCACCCTCACCGGTCTCTTCTGCGGCCTGACAGCAGTGCTGTTGGCGAGCCGCATCCTGTCGGTGCGCTCCAATATCGCAACTGGTTGGGATTTGGAGATCATCACGCTGGTGGTCCTCGGAGGAGTGTCGATCACGGGAGGGCGGGGGACAGTCTTCGGCGTCTTCATCGGATCATTGGTTGTGGGCTATCTGAAGTTTGGTATGGGTCTGCTCAAGCTCAGTGGCACGCTCATGACGATTGTCATCGGAACGCTGTTGATCTGTGCGGTCCTGCTGCCACGGCTGCTGGATCTCTACAAGGCCAACCGCAAGCTCAGAATCCAGGCCCAGAGGTAGTGTGATGCGCCACGCGTTTGTCATGCAGTTGAAGAAGGGCTTTGAAGAGGAGTACCAGAGACGCCATCAGGCCATCTGGCCACAGCTGAAGGCGCTGCTCTCAGAGAGCGGCATCTTTGACTACTCAATCTTCTTGGAAGAGGAGAGTGGAAGGCTCTTTGCTTTCCAGCGCACCGAAGGTGAGGCTGGTTCGCAGGATCTGGGGAGCAACCCCATAGTCCAGCAGTGGTGGGCGTACATGGCAGATATCATGGAGACCAATGAGGACAACTCCCCGATTTCGATTCCACTGCGTGAAGTCTTCCACATGGAGTGAAGTTTCTTTCGATAACGCTTGATTATTTAGTATATATGCAATAGAATCGAAAGCGTTACGAAAGAGAACAGAAAGCAGGAGTGATCAATGTTGGGTCTTTCCCCCCGAGAAGAGCAAATTCTCCAAAAGCTTCGTAGCGGTGAGGAGTATCCGGTGACCCGCCTCAGCGAGGAGTTGGGAGTCTCTGCAGTCACAATCCGAGCTGATATCCGTAGCCTGGATGCAAAGGGGTTGGTCGTCCGCCGCCACGGTAAGGTAGTGGTGGCCAGTGCTCCGCAGACTGCTCTCCGTGACGGAGCAAATGCCGCGCAAAAGGAGGCGATCGCACGCACCGCTGCATCGCTTGCCAAAGATAATGACTGCATCATGATCACCAATGGGTCGACCTGTTCGCTCATCCCCCGCTACCTCTTCGGCAAGCGTGGATTGAGGATCGTGACCAACTCAACCCTGCTCTTGCCCTATGGCAGGGCGAACACCAACCTCAACATCACCCTTGTCGGCGGTGAATACCGCAGCCAGGCCGAAGCGTTGGTAGGCCCGGCTGCGATTACCCAGATTGAGGACTACCACGTCACCATCACCTTCTTCGGCACCGATGGCTTCACTGTCGAGCATGGGCTGACCACCGGCTTGGTGGAGAACGCCCAGGTGGTGCAACGCATGTGCGCCCAGGCTACGCGTCGGGTGCTCTGTGTCGACTCATCGAAGGTGGGCAACCGTGGGTTTGTCCGAATCATGCCAGTTACCGAGATCGATACCATTGTCACCGACAGTGGGTTTCCCCCTGACCTGGTCGCCCAGCTTGAGGAGCTTGGCGTCGAGGTCATCATAGCTGAATAGGAGAGCGAGCATGGCACACGAAGTTCTGATGCCCAAGCAAGGCAACACCGTCGAAAGTTGTATCATCGTTGAATGGAATGTCAAGGTCGGAGAAAGCGTCGAGGTCGGTACCCCTCTCTGTTCGACTGAGACCGACAAGTCGACGATCGATGTCGAGTCCACAGCCAGTGGGACAGTGCTCGCCCTCCTCTACGCCGAAGGCGATGATGTGCCGGTGATGGTCCCCATCGCCATCATCGGAGAGCCTGGTGAGCAGATCAATCGTTCGAAGATAGACATAGAAGAAGAAAAACCCCAAGAGCAGATAGCGCCCACAGCAGTGGTTGCCTCGGCCGTGGTGACGCAACCAGAGCCCACCACCATAGCCCACGGATCGAGCCCTCGCGCTCGCTTCAGTGCCCAGGAGCGCGGCATCCCGCTCTCCTCTCTTGGGCCAAGCGGCCCCAAGGGTCGGATCATCGAACGCGATGTTCTCGCTGCCGAGGGCCAGCCACTGAGTCCAGTCGCCCGCGAGGCGGCATTGAAAGCCCAGGGTGCTATCCCACAGAGCGGCAGTGGCATCGGGGGGCGGGTGCTGAGCGGTGACCTCGCTGCGCCTGTCAGGGCAGAGGGTGCTGTCGTGGCAGTGCAGGACTATGAAGACGTCCCCCTCAAGGGGATTCGCAAGATCACCGCAGAGCGGATGATGGCTTCGATCTCCACCACCTGCCAGTTCACCATGACCGCCTGGGCCGATGCTACAGCCCTCAAGCGCCTACGCTCAGAGTTCAAGGCGGCCCGACCCGAGCTGGGGCTCGGCGCCATCACCATCGGAGACCTTGTCCTCTATGCAACAGCCAAGACACTAGGTGAATTTCCATCTTTGAACGCCCACTTCCTCGGTGACTCGATCCGCCGCTTCACGGCAGTCGATCTTGGCATCGCCACCGATACCCCAAAGGGCCTGTTGGTGCCGGTTTTGCGCCACAGCGACCACATGAGCCTCAAGCAACTGAGCGATGGAGCCAAGACTCTGATCACCAAGGCACGGGAGGGGAAGGCCCAACCCGATGAGCTCTCCGGTTCTACCTTTACCGTGAGCAACGTCGGCGCATTCGGTATCGAGGGCTTCACCCCCGTGCTCAACATCCCTGAGGTCGCGATTCTCGGAGTCGGTGCCATCACGCTCAAGGCAGTGGAAGATGCAGACGGGGATGTGGTCTTTGTTGACCACCTCTCGCTGTCGCTGACCGTCGACCACCAGGCAGTCGATGGGGCAGAGGCTGCACGGTTTTTGCGTACCCTCGTCCAGAACATCAAGAGCATCGACCTCTTGTTGGCGCTGTAGGAGTGCATATGAAGCGATATGATCTGATAGTCATCGGCAGTGGCCCTGGCGGCTACATTGCCGCCCAGCGAGCAGGGAATCTGGGCAAGAGCGTCCTGCTCATCGAAGCCGACGCCCTCGGCGGGGTCTGCACCAATCACGGCTGTATCCCCACCAAGAGCCTGCTCGGGGGAGCGAAGCTCTACAAGCACGCCCTCAGCGGTGCGCAGTTCGGCCTTGAGGTCGACGGGGCACGCTTCAACTACAACCAGGCCTCCGCCCATAAGGATGAGACGGTCAAGACGCTGCGTAGCGGCATTGAATTCTTGATGAAAAGCGCAAAGGTCGATGTCATCTTCGGCCACGCCCAGGTCCTCGATGAGCATACTGTTGAAGTCAACAAAGAGCGATACGGCTGTGATTACCTGATCCTGGCAACCGGCTCCAGTTCCCTGGTGCCCCCCATCAAAGGATCTACACTTCCCCATGTGCTGACCAGTACCGAGATCCTCGCCCTTAGCGAGGCCCCAGAGAGCCTCGTCGTCATCGGTGGTGGGGTCATCGGCATTGAGTTTGCTTCTTTCTTCTCGATGATTGGGACGAAGGTAACGGTCATCGAGATGATGGATGAGATCCTTCCGATGGCCGACGGCGAGTTTGCCAAGTTGCTGCGCCGTGAACTGAAGGGGGTGGACTTCCATCTCGGTTGCAAGGTTGAGGAGATCGATGCTAAGCACGTGCACTACACCACCAAGGCCGGCGATCGCAAAAGCATCGAGGCGAGGATGGTACTGCTCAGTGTCGGGCGCAAGCCTAACACAGCGGGCTTTGAGGCACTGCCGCTTTTCATCGAGCGAGGTGGGGTGGTGGTCAATGACCGGATGCAGACAAACCTTCCTACCGTCTATGCGGTCGGCGATGTCAACGGCAAGTCACTGTTGGCCCACAGCGCATCGCGCATGGCTGAGGTCGCTGTGTCGAACATCTTCGGCTCAAAGCAGATGCGCATGCGCTACGACGCCATCCCCTGGGCAGTCTACTCGAGCCCGGAGGTCGCCGGCTGTGGCCTGACCGAAGCTGAGGCGAACAAGCGCGGTCTTCCGATCAAGAGCCAAACGGTTCAGATGCGTGCAAGCGGGCGATTTTTGGCCGAGGAGGGCAAGCGTGCCGGCGGGTTGGTGAAGGTCATCGCCCACCGCGACAGCGGAGCAATCGTGGGAATCCACCTCCTTGGCAGCTATGCCAGCGAGATAATTTGGGGTGCGGCGGCGATCATCGAAGCGGAACTGCGGGTCCAAGACGTCAAAGAGATCGTCTTTCCCCATCCGAGTGTGAATGAGCTGATCAAGGACGCGTGCTTTGCACTCGATGCCAGTGTATAGAGAACCAGAGAGAAGGAGCCATATATGTCAAAGAGTCTACCGTTTGATCCCAAGGCCATCAGAGCGAAAGAGATGATTAGCCTGCCACCGATCCCAGTAAACCAATACGAGCCCAATATCAAGGGCGAGCTGAAGATGTGGGGCAAGGAGAAGCTTGTCCGCGCCTACTACGACATGCTGCTGATCCGCAAGTTCGAGACGATGCTCGATTCGGTCAAGAAAGAGGGCAATTACAAGGGAATCTCATTCAACCACCTCGGCCCGGCCCACCTCTCAGCCGGTCAGGAGAGTGCAGCCGTCGGCCAGGCGATGGCCCTCGCTGTCGAAGACCAGATCTTCGGCTCCCATCGCAGTCACGGTGAGATCCTTGCAAAGAGCATGAGCGCCATCATGCAGCTTGATGATCAGCAGTTGCTTGCAATCATGGAGAGCTACATGGGCGGCTCGGCCTATGCGGTGGTCGAAAAGCATTTTAAGGGGACCAGTGTACGGGACTTGGCCGAGAACTTCGTCCTCTACGGCGCCCTTGCTGAGATTTATGCCAAGAAGAATGGCTTCAATGCCGGCCTTGGCGGTTCGATGCACACCTTCTTCAAACCCTTCGGTTCGATGCCCAACAACGCCATCGTCGGAGGCTCTGCCACTATCGCCGTCGGGGCTGCGCTCTATAAGAAGATCAACCGCAAAGCGGGAATCGTCATCGCCAACATCGGAGATGGCTCTTTGGCTCGCGGTCCGGTCTATGAGGCGCTGGTGCTCTCATCGATGGACCAGTACAAGACCCTCTGGGATGACAATCCCGGCTATCCTCCCTTCCTGCTCAACTGCTTTGACAACCTCTATGCGATGGGTGGTCAGCCGATCGGCGAGACGATGGGCTATCAGGTGGCGGCACGGATGGGGGCCGGCATCAACGAGCGGTCGATGCACACCGAGCGGGTTGATGGCTTCAACCCGCTGGCTGTAGCTGAGGCGACCGCCCGTAAAAAGCAACTACTAGTCGCCGGTGAGGGGCCTGCGTTCATGGATACGCTCACCTACCGCTACAGCGGCCACAGCCCCAGCGATGCGATGACCTATCGCACCAAGGAGGAGCTGGACGCCTTCCACGCCCAAGACCCAATCGTCGCCTACGGCTCATACCTGTTGGAGCACAAGCTCATCACCCAGGACGAGCTTGACAGCTTCGATGCAAAACTGGAAGAGAAGATGGTCAAGACCTTTGAGCTCACCATCGATTCGGTCCTCAGCCCGATGGCCGATGGCCCCTTCATTGAGAGCGTGATGTTCTCCAACGGTTCGGTGGAGAAGTTCGATGACGCCAAGCCCGTCCTGCTGCAGAGCCTGGAGGAGAACCCCCGCGTCCAGCAGATCGCAAAGCGCAATCGCTACGCCTACGATGAGAGTGGCAAGGAGTACCCAGCTGCGCGCCAATACCAGTATCGTGACGCGGTCTTTGAGGCAATGGCACACCGCTTCTCCATCGATCCGACGATGATCGCCTACGGAGAGGACCATCGGGACTGGGGTGGGGCCTTTGCCTGCTATCGTGGCCTGACTGAGCTGCTGCCTCCCTCCCGCTTCTTCAATTCGCCGATCAGCGAGAGCGCGATCGTCGGCAGTGGCGTTGGCTACGCCATGGCTGGAGGGCGAGCGGTCGTCGAGCTGATGTACTGCGACTTCCTCGGCTGTGCCGGTGATGAGGTCTTCAACCAAATGCCAAAGTGGCAGGCGATGAGTGCCGGGGTATTGAAGATGCCGCTGGTGCTGCGTGTCTCGGTGGGCAACAAGTATGGGGCCCAGCACTCCCAGGAGTGGACGAGCATGGTCGCGTCGGTGCCAGGGCTCAAGGCGATGTACCCTGCGACCCCCTATGATGTGAAGGGAATGCTCAACTACGCCCTCAGGGGCACCGATCCGGTGGTATTCTTCGAGAGTCAGAAGCTCTACGGAATCGGGGAGATGTTCGAGAAGGACGGGGTGCCTGAGGGATACTACGAAATCGCCGAAGGTGAGCCATCGGTCAAGCGACTGGGCAGTGATGTCACCTTGGTCACCCTCGGCCCCTCACTCTACACCGCCATCAAGGCAGCCGATCTCCTGTCCTCCCATGGTCTGTCAGCCGAGGTCATCGACCTCAGGTGGATCAATCCCCTCAAGTACGAGATACTGATCGAGAGCGTGAAGAAGACCGGTCGCTGCGTGATGGTCACCGACAGCTCGGAGCGTGGCAGCTACCTGCACACCGTGGCCAACAACCTGACCCGCCTCGCCTTCGACTACCTCGATGGCCCGATCGTCGTCGTCGGCTCGAAGAACTGGATCACGCCACCGGCTGAGATGGAGCAGATCTTCTTCGCCCAAGCCGAGAGCGTTGTCGATGCGATCCATGAGCAGATCCTGCCGATCGCAGGCTATGTGCCGAAGCGAAATTTCACCGACGGTGAGTTTTTCCGCACCAGTGCCAAGGGGGTCTAGGTGAGGACTATCGCAGACCTTGAACGGCAGATCAATGGCAGTGACCGCTTCCTGCGCCTTGAGGCAGCGAGGGGGCTGGGGCTTCTGGCAAAGCGTGGGCAGATCGAGCGGGCAGTCAGTGACGAGGTAAACAACCATGTGCACACCACCTACTCCTTCAGCCCCTATGAGCCTGCAGCCGCTGCCTGGGCTGCATACAAGGCAGGGCTCGGGATCGTTGGATCGGTTGACCACGACTCCATTGGAGCGGCAAAGGAGATGATGGAAGCCGGATCTCTGATCGGCATCGCTACGACAGTGGGCTTTGAGGTGCGTGTCAGTTTCCTCGACACCCCCCTCGGAGGCCGCAAGATCAACAACCCCGATAGCGCCGGCATCGTCTACATCTGCATCCATGGAGTTCCCGCCCAGCATATCGATGAGGTCAAGGCGTTTCTGGCTCCCATCGTAGAAGAGCGTAATCGGCGCAACAAAGCCCAGGTCGAGGCCCTCATGGCCCTCGTCGGTCCCTATGGGTTTGACCTGGATTTCGAACGTGACGTACTACCTCTTTCTCGCTACCAGGATGGCGGTTCGGTCACCGAGCGCCACATCCTCTATGCGATGGCACGCCAGACTATCACGATGTATGGCAAGGGCAAGGATTTGGTCAGATTCCTTGTCGATACGCTCTCCATCACCCTCGCCCCTGCCATCGAGCGCCTCTTGCTCGATGAAGAGAACCCCCATTACGTGTACGACCTTCTGGGAGTCTATAAGAGCAGCTTCCTTGATCGGTTCTTCATCCAACCCAGCCGGGCTGAATGCATCGATGTGCGCGAGGCTGTCGCCTTCGCCAATCGCATCGGGGCGATCGCCGCGTACGCCTACCTCGGAGACGTGGCCGAAAGCCCTACCGGGGACAAGAAAGCCGAGCACTTTGAGGACTCATTCTTGGAGGAGCTCATGGACCTGTTGGTCGACATTGGCTTCAAGGCAGTTACGTACATGCCTCCACGCAATACCAAGGATCAGATGGCTCGCCTGCAAGCCCTTGCACAAGAGCGGGGCCTGATGGAGATCAGCGGCGTGGATATCAACAGTAGCCGCCAGAGCATGAACTGCCCTGAGCTTCTTCAGCCCGAGGCGCGCCACCTCGTCGACGCTGCCTGGGCATTGGTGGCCCATGAGAAGCTGAGCAACATCGATGAGCGCTACGGGCTGTTCAGCAGTGACAACCCATATGCGGCCAAGAGCCTGTCTGAGCGGATTGCCCGCTATGCGCAGGCGGGCAGGGCGATGGACCCTGCCGACCCTGCGACGATTGTCGCACGCTTTGAGGAGCGCCTATGAGTACATTTACCGACAATCTTGCTTTTGAGATCGCCCCCCTGTTGCGTGGTCTGACCTTCGATGGAAAGAAGGGCCTGATCGTCCATCGGTGTGAGGCAAAGAGCGTGGCCCTGAACCTTGGCTCGGTGGGCGAAGGAGACTCGATTGAAGAGACGGTCAAGGTGTGGAGGCAAAAGCTCGATGAGTTCACCTCGACCTACCGTCTCTGGCCCGCGGTCATCGGCTTTGACCACCCTGATCTGCAGTTTGGACTGGGAACCAACTACGATGAGGCCGTACGAGGCGAAGGGGTGAGCATGGTCGTGGGCCTTGCGCCCTCCTTTACCCGAGACGATGTGGTGCGCGACAGCGTCGCCATCGTCACCGGCGGAGCCCAGGGCTTTGGTGAGGGGATCGTTCGCTCACTGGTTGAATACGGCGCCTTTGTCTGGATCGCCGACATGAATGAAGCCGGGGCCAAGAAGCTCGCCGATGAACTTAACTGGGAGGCGTGCATCACCGTGGCCAAAGCCGTTCAGGTCAATGTGACGAGCGAGGAGTCGGTGAAGGCGATGATGGATAGGGTGGTAGCCGAGTGCGGGGGAGTGGACCTCTTCATCTCCAATGCCGGAGTGCTGCGATCGGGATCGGTGAAGACGATGGACCTGAAGGACTTTCAGTTCGTCACCGATGTCGACTACACCGGCTTCTTTATCTGCACCAAGTTCGCCGCCCCGACGATGGCACTGCAGAATCTGCCATCGAGGGCGTACTATACCGATATCATCACGATTTCAAGTAAGAGTGGGCTTGAGGGATCGAACAAGAACGGCGCATACGCCGGGGCTAAGTTCGGTACCATCGGGCTCACCCAGAGCTTTGCCCTCGAGCTGGTCGAGGACAACATCAAGGTGAATGCAGTGTGTCCAGGCAACTTCCTCGACGGTCCGCTCTGGTCAGATCCCGAGAAGGGATTGTTCGTCCAGTACCTTGCCGCCGGAAAAGTCCCTGGAGCGAAGAGTGTTGAGGATGTCAGGCGGAGCTATGAATCGAAGGTGCCGATGGGTCGCGGGTGTACTACAGCCGACGTCATCAAGGCAATCCTCTACATAGTCGAACAGACCTATGAGACTGGCCAGGCGGTCCCGGTGACCGGCGGCCAAGTGATGTTGAACTAGGAGAAAACCATGAAAACACGAGCCGTACGCCTCTATGGGGCCAATGACCTGAGATTGGAAGAGTTCGAGCTTCCCAAGATCAAGGATGATGAGATCCTTGCCAAGGTGATAACCAACTCGATCTGCATGAGTGACTACAAGGCCGTGCAGCAAGGTGCTGCACACAAGCGCATCCCCAAGGATGTGGATCGGCGACCGGTCATGCTCGGCCATGAGTTCTGCGGTGAAATCGTAGAAGTGGGAGCAAAATGGCAGGACAAATTCTCGGTGGGGATGAAGTTCACCATCCAGCCGGCTCTGAACTACAAAGGCAGCCTCGATGCTCCAGGCTACTCCTATCAGTACATCGGCGGCAATGCCACCTACATCATTATCCCCCAGGAGGTGATGGAGGTCGATGCGCTCTTGCCCTACCACGGAGAGGGGTACTTCCTCGGCTCTCTGGCTGAGCCGGTCAGCTGCGTGGTGGGAACCTACCATGCTATGTACCACACCAAAGGTGGTTCCTATGTCCATCATATGGGAATTGTCGAGGGCGGCAACATGGCGATTCTCGCCGGTGTCGGACCGATGGGTCTGGCCGCCATCGACTACGCGATCAACAACCCTGACCGTAGGGCAGGGAGGATCGTTGTCACCGATATCGATCAAGCCCGCCTCGATCGGGCAGCCCAGCTCTACAGTGTGGAGGCAGCCAAAAAACAGGGTATCACCCTGACCTACCTCAATACACGCGAGTGTAGTGACCCGGTCTCGACGTTGATGGACCTCAGCGGCGGCGAGGGGTACCACGATGTGTTGGTCATGGCACCGGTGCGTGCGCTCATCGAGCAGGCCGATGCGATCTTGGCCAAGGATGGGTGTCTGAACTTCTTCGCCGGTCCCGAACGCACCGACTTCAGCGCGAGCCTGAACTTCTACAACGTCCACTACGCGTCGACCCATATCGTGGGTACCAGCGGTGGGAATACCGATGATATCCGAGAATCTCTGACCTTGATGGAACAGGGGTTGATCAACCCAGCGGGCCTGGTGACCCATATCGGTGGACTGTCGGCAGTGGCAGAGACGGTCTACAATCTGCCCAACATCCCTGGATCGAAGAAGATGATCTATACCCACCTCGACTTCCCGCTGGTGGCGCTCACCGACCTTGCAAAGAAGGGTGAGGAGAATCCGGTCTACGCTGAGCTTGCCAACCTGGTCGACAAGCATGGAGGGCTGTGGAGTGCCGAGGCGGAGCAGTATTTGCTTACGCACTGCAAAGAGCGCATCAAGGGGTAGGGGATGAAGAAGCACATTGCCATCGACCTGGGGGCCTCCAATGGGAGGGTGTTGGTAGGGGATCTGAGGAATTTCGAAGTTGTCCACCGTTTTGTGACGGAGAATGACCAGATCCTCGGTGAGTTCTATTGGGACATCCAAAGTCTCTTTCGGCAGATCAAGGTAGGGCTGAAGCTCGCCTTTGCCCAATACCCTGGGCAGATCGCCTCGATCGGGATCGATACATGGGGAGTGGACTATGTGCTTGTGGACAAGACGGGCAGCTTGGTGTCGCTGTGCTACCACTACCGTGACAGTCGCACCGATGGCATGATCGAGACGGTCACGAATCGGCTCGGAGGCAAAGAGCGACTCTGGCAGGCAACCGGCATCGCCTTCCAGCCCTTCAACACCCTCTATCAACTCGCTGCGATGCAGCGAGACCGTCCCGAGGCGCTGGCTGCCGCCCACCGCTACCTCGCTATTCCTGACCTGTTGGCGTATTGGCTTACCGGTGTGATGAAAAATGAACGTACCCATGCATCGACGACCCAGCTCTATGATCCACGCACTGGCACCTGGGCGTGGGAGATCATCGATGCGATGGGTTTTGACCGATCGCTCTTCGGCCCGATCGTGGATAGTGGAACGATCCTCGGCCCCTTGACCGAGGAGGTAGCCCACCAAGTGGGAGCTGATGGGACGGTGATGGTCATCGCCAGTGCAGCCCATGATACGGCTAGTGCCGTTGCGGCGGTTCCTGTACAAGAGGGGCGGATGCCTCTGTACATCTCCAGCGGCACCTGGTCACTGCTCGGCGTTGAACTCGATGGGCCGCGCACCGATTTGGCCGCACTTGAGAGTGGCTTCACCAATGAGGTGGGCGCAAGTGGTACTATCCGCTTTCTGAAGAACATCATGGGTATGTGGATCCAGCAAGAGTGTGTCCGCCACTGGGAGAGCGAGGAGGGGGTGAAGATCTCGTGGAAGGATCTTGATGAGCAGACGATCGCATCTGCATCCTACGAGGGGTACATCGATGTCAATGACTTA
The DNA here is from genome assembly GCA_001603105.1 of Spirochaetales bacterium Spiro_03. Lineage (GTDB taxonomy): Bacteria > Spirochaetota > Spirochaetia > Sphaerochaetales > Sphaerochaetaceae > Sphaerochaeta. Next base: position 27,704 of record LVBE01000018.1, on the reverse strand, counting down.
GTCTTCCTCAAGCCCAATAGCCGTGACAACCTGATGGTCGACCGCATTCGCCTGTGGTGTCAGCAGCACGGTATCGCTGAACCCTCAAGCAAGGGAGAGTACATGGTAGCCATCTACCGTGGCCTTGCGCGCGCGTATCGGCAGGCTATCGAAGACCTTCAGACGGTGGTTGGCACCACTTTCGATTCTCTGTACATCATCGGGGGAGGTTGTCAGAATGAGATCCTCGACCAATGGACAGCTGACGAGACGGGCCTGTCCGTCTACGCCGGACCTGCAGAGGCGACAGCCATTGGAAACCTGATGATCCAGGCGTGGGCGATCGGTGAGATCGCAAGCCTTCAAGAGGGGAGAGACATGATCCGTAGCCTGCAGAAGGTGAAGGTCTTCAAACCTCAATAGAGGCTGTTTCTCTCTAAGCACTGCTGTTGATCGACAGGCTTTTGCGCCGGCCTTGTGATCAAGGGCTTGGGTGCGACTTTGGGGCGATGGAGCGGTAGAGGTATTCACAAAGTTGTAAACGTTTACATTATTCATTGACAAACCGCTTTGGTGATGCAAAGATAGAGAGTGCCTCCCCTGTCACGGAAATTACACCCATCGTTGAGCAAAGCAGGGGGCAAAGAGGAGCATCTGCCCATGCCAAAGCGGGAGAATCCTACGATCAAAGATGTTGCCAAGCTTGCTGGAGTCTCCATCGCCACTGTGAGTCGGGTTCTGAACAAGCTCGGAGTAGTGAACCCTGAGACCGAACAGAAAGTACAGGGAGCGGTCGCAAAGCTCAACTACCAGCCCAACGCCGTCGCCCGGTCGTTGAAGCTCAATCGCACCCGATCGATCGGCGTGCTCTTGCCTGAGGTTTCCAACACCTTCTTCACCGAGATCGTCGAACAGCTCGAACACCTGCTTTCTCCCAAGGGGTACGCCCTGTTGGTGTGCAGCTCGGAGAACTCTGTCGATGAGGAGAAGCGCAAGCTCTCCTTCTTGTTGGAGCGCAACGTCGATGGGCTTGTGGTCATCGCAGTAAGTGACGAAGGCTCACACTTTGCCGAAGTCGATGTCCCGATGGTAATGCTCGACCGGAAGATCGAGGGCCTTGGCCGTGATGTCATTATCAGCGATAACCGTGCCAGTGCGTACGAGGTGACGTGCGCTCTCATAGACGAGGGCAGGAGTCGAATCGGGTTTCTGGGCGGGGACCCGCATGTCCACACCTCAGTGGAGCGGTACCGCGGCTTTGTTGACGCCATCGAAGAGCGGGCTCTTGTATTGGATGAGCGCTTTGTACTGCATGAGGGCATGACGATGAAGAGCGGCTATACCTTGATGGAGAAGGCGCTCTCCTTTGAGGATTGCCCAGACGCGTTCTTCGTGGTCAATGATATGGTCCACATCGGGGCGACCACATTCTTGATGGCCAATGCCGCGCGTGAGGTGCGCCGGCGTATGGCCTTCGCATCCTTTGACTACCTCCACTACGCCCCTCTGTTGCAGTTCTGCCACTATGCCGTGGCCCAGCCACTTGAGAAGATGGCCAATCGTGCCGTCCAGCTCCTCACCCGCCGCATGGAGGGGGATCTGAAGGACTTTCCCTCGACTACGGTCTTCCAACCCTCGATCGTGGCCATGAAGGACCGCGAGGGCTCAGCCTCGAATGGCACGCTGCCCCCACGGTTCAACAAAGAGTTCAGCTAGGCAGCTCCTCATCAAAGCAGACTGCAACCTTGCCACACTTGCCGCTGGCCATCAACTCATACGCCTTGTCCGCCTCATCGAGGCTGAAGCGGTGGGTGATCAAATCCTCGGGGTGGATATTCCACCGCACCAGTCGCTCAACTAGGTCCTCCATCTTCCAGATCGAGGTTACCCAGCTGCCGTAGATCGTCTTCTGATCGTGGAGCATGTCGCTACTGGGCTCGAAGGTGACGCTGCCGCCTTCGCCGACGAAGGCGATCTTGCCCCACTTGCGCGTTGCGCGCACCGCGATGGCCCGTCCCTTGTCGTTGGCTGAGCAGTCGAAGGCACGCTCAACACCATGGCCGCCGGTGACGGATCGAACCTCTTCGACGTTTTTGTCGCTGGGAGTAAAGACGTGGTCGACCAGGCCGAGCTTCTTGGCCAGATCGATGCGGCCCTCAAGTCCTTCGATACCGATGAGCTTGTTGGCTCCCATCGCCTTGGCCAGCATCAGGGTAGCCAAACCGACCGGGCCGAGTCCGACGACAAGAACGGCATCGTTGCCGCTGACGCCGACCTTCTCGATCGCCTCATAGACTGTCCCAAAACCACAGGCCACCTGGGCTCCATCGGCGTAGGTCAGTTCATCGGGCAACAGAACCAGGTCCTTCTCATCGCAGAGGATGTACTCGGCCATCCCTCCGTCACGCTGCCAGCCATACGCCGCCCTCAACGGGCTGGTGCAGCTGATCATGAACCCTTGGCGGCAGTCATAGCAGAGGCCGCAGCCGCTGATATGGTAGACCACTACCCGGTCTCCTTTCTTGAAGCGGCGCAGTCCAGGCCCCTCTTCGACGATGATGCCGCACGGCTCGTGGCCGGCGATCACATTTTGATACCCCTCAGGGCCCTTGCCCAGGTGTTCTCGGTAGATCGCCCGGATGTCACTGCCGCAGATAGTGGAGCACTTGATCTTCACCAGCACCTGTCCGTGTCCAGGCGTGGGAACCTCAAACTGGTCGAATACTACGGTACTGTTGCCGGGCAGCTTCGCCCCTTTCATCATACGTGTTGCCATTCTGTCTCTCCTTCTGTTCTTATCGTGCGATCGTTCCATCCTCATCCCAGAGGTCCTGCCACCCGCGCGCTCCCTCCCAGAGGAAGACCTGCCCCTTGATGAGGCGGTTTCCGCTCTCCACATCCCTGAGGAGGGCGAGCTCCTCAGCTGTGAGCGGGTCGCTCTGTATTGCCTCGAAGTTGGAGCGCAGATTGCGTTCCTTTGTTGACAGTGGGATGGGGATGATGCCCATCTGGTGTGCCCACTTGAGGCAGATGGAGGCAGGGTGGACGTTGTGGTCGCGGGCGATCTGGACGACGATCGGATGAGCCATATCCACCAGATCCGCCTCGGTCTTGTCACGGTCGGGACGGTTTGGCGACCCGAGCGGGCTGAAGCCGATCGGGATCATCCCCTCGGCCTTGACAAAGGAGACCAGAGCGCGTTGCTGGAAGGTCGGGTGTAGTTCCATCTCGTTGAAGAGTGGACGGATCGAGCAATTGGGCAACATGAGCCTGAGCTTCGCTTCGGTCATGTTGCTGGTGCCGATGTGGCGGACCACCCCTTCGGTGACCAGCGCCTCCATGCCTGCCCACGTATCCATGAACTCTTCAATGATGAAGGGGCGGGCGTTGGGACTGCGGCTATCGACATCACAGAAGGGTGGGTGGTAGTTGGGGAAAGGCCAGTGGACCAGATAAAGATCGAGGTAATCCAAGCCGAGGTCATGAAGGCTCTGTTTGGCGCTTTTGATGACGTTCGCCTTGCCGTGGCTATCATTCCAGACTTTGCTGGTGATCCACAGCTCGTCTCGGGCAATGCCGCTGGAAGAGAGAACGCCGCCGATCTCTCGCTCATTGCCGTAGACACTGGCACAATCGATGTTCCGGTATCCGATCTTCAAGGCTGTGCGCACTGCCTGTGCCATCACATCGGCGCTGATGTGGTCGCTACCGAAGCTACCCATTCCGATGGGCGGAATCGAGTACCCGGTTGCCGTTATGGGAATATTGTGTGTGCTCATCGCCTCCTCCTTGGTATAGGATACGCTAGTTTGGGGAAACTGCAATGCTCTAAATGCGCATAGACACTATCATTTTGCGCACAAGCGTGTATCATACCTATATGATGACCGTCGGACTACAGCTCAGGTTCCAGGATGGCTACGACATGGCCGTCGCCTCCGGGGTAGTTGCATGGGCGCGGGCCAAAGGGCAATGGCGTCTCAAGGGACAAGGCCCGCTTTTTGGCCAGAGCCTTGCACACTGCGATGGCCTGATCGCTCGCATTGAGAGCGAGGAGGAGGCCCATTCGATGGCAAGTCTTGGCATCCCGATCATCGACATCGCCAACTCGGCGACCAGTGACCTCTTTTGTCGGGTCACCAATGATGACTTCCAAAGTGGCGTCGAGGCTGCCCGATACCTGATGGATATCGGCAGCCAGAACTGGGGTTGGTGTGCCGTCAGCGGGGTGCGGTGGTCGAACCAACGGCTGAAGGGGTACATCACTGAGCTGGGGATCACAAGCGAGAATCTGGCTATCTTCTCCAAGAGCCTTGGGTGGTGGCGCCAGCTCTATGAGGTCAGTGAGGAGCTCGATCAGTGGCTTCTGTCCATTGCCAAGCCAATCTCCCTCTTCTGTTGCAACGACCTCAGCGCGATGAAGGTGGAGTTGGCGTGCCAGCGTCTGGGTATCAGGATACCTGATGAGGTGATGGTATTGGGCGTCGATAACGAAACGTTGATCTGTGAGTTGGCTACTCCCTCGATCTCATCGATCCAGCCCGACTGCAGGACGATCGGCTATGAGGCGGCGGCGTTGCTCGATGATCTGTTGCATGGTCGGGTCAGTGGGAGGATCAGTCGTACCGTTGCACCGCTGCCGGTCATCGAGCGCGAATCAACGCAGTATGCCCATACCTTCGACCCCTATGTCGGTCAGGCCTTGCGCCTGATCAAGCGAGAGGCAAGCTATGGATTGAGTGCCGGTGAGGTTGCCGCCGAATCGGCGATCAGCCGTAGGGCGCTTGAGATCCGATTCAAGGCCGAACGAGGGCGTACGATCTTGGAGGAGATCCAGCGCCAGCGGCTACAGGAGGCCGCTTCTCTGCTCATCCACACAAATCTTACTGTCACTGAGGTAAGCCAGAATGCAGGCTTTTCCAGTGAGCATCGCTTCTACGCCCTCTTCAAGACATCGTATGGGATGACGCCGCAGGCGTATCGCAGCCTGCGTCGTCAGCTGTAGCGTTTCTTCAGCTCATCGACAGCCGTTGTCATCCGCTCAAGGGCGGCAACGACGCGCGAATGCGGAGCTGCAAAGTTGAAGCGGACGAAGTGACGGTATGCATCACCGCCGAACCACGAGCCGTCATTCATCGCCACCTTGGCCCGTTGGCCGAAGAAGCGGGAGAGCAAGCCCCCTTGGGGACTCTTTGCCGGATCGTAGAGCTCGGGGTGCAAGGATGCATCCTGCTCGACGAGGCCGATGATGCGAGAGCAGTCGATCAGGGCGATGAAGGAGGCCTGGGGGGCGATGAAGGAGAGGGAGGGAGCTGTTTCAAAGAGGTAGCGTTCGACAAATTCGGCCTCAGCTTTGAGGTGGTCGACCAATGCGGTCAGCCATGGCCCACCGCCTTTGTACGCTGCCGATGCCAAGGTCATGGCAGTGACGGAGGGGGTGGTGGCAAAGAGTTGCTCACGTCGTCTGACAAAGAGATCGCGAATCTCACTGTCGGTGAAGAGGGTCAACGAGTAGTGCTCTCCGGCGATGTTGAACGTCTTGGAGGGTGCCATCAGCACCACAGCCCTGCAACCGGCTTGGGCGGCGATATCAAGAAGACAGTGGTGCGCTTCATAGGCAAGGTCGGCATGGATCTCGTCGCTGATGATCATCACCTGGTGCTTGGCGCATAGGGTGGCGAGGGTGAGGAGCTCATCGTAGGAGAAGCTCAAGCCGGTGGGGTTGTGCGGTGAGCAGAAGATCAAGGCCTTGGCGTTGGGCAGAAGGAGCTCCAAGGCCTCCCAGTCCAGGCTGAAGCGTTTTTGCTGAACATCATAGGACAGTGGCCAGCAGAGCAGCGAGCGGTGTGCGTTGTTGACAATCCTGATGAAGGGTTGGTAGGCCGGAAGGCCGACGATGATCCCATCGCCCTCGGCTGTGAAGATCTCCACCACGGTGGCCAGGCTGGTGAGCACTCCCTGGCTGACGATGACGTGTTCGCTATCGAGTGCCATCTTGTGGCGTTCTTTGGCCCAGGCGCAGAAGGTGTGGCGTTGCATGGAATCGGTCGGATAGCCGTAGATTCCATGTTCTGCGAGATTGGCTGCCGCTTCAAGGACCGAAGGAGGGGCTTGCCAATCCATGTCGGCGACCCAGAAGGGTTCGGCATCAGGGTTGCCACAGATTGCCTTGATCGCTGCCCGGTCCCACTTCACTGAGAGCGAGGAGGTGCGGTCGATGATGGTGTCAAACCAGACGGTATTCATTGGCGGTACTCCACGTTGTAGCCTGATCGGCCGTTGGGGTAGTGTCCACCCCTGACAGGATGGCGAAACCGGATCGCCTCGGTCGGGCAGCGATGATAGCAGGCGTAACAGCCACTGCACAGGCGATCCCAACTCGGCTTTCCGCCTACCATCTCAATATTTGCCGATGGGCAGATGCGGTAGCATTGGCCGCAACTGGTACACGCATCGGTGACGATGAAGGAGCGCGCTTCATCCATCAAGGCGCGTTGGATGGGCTTCATCAGAAAGCGGGTGGCGCTCCTGGCAGCCAAGACCTGTCTGCCAACCTTGATGGCCCCCTTCTCAATCTCGTCCGCTATGGCAGCGACCTTCGTTTCAGCATCGCGATAGTAGCGCTCGATACGCTCCTTACCCGCCGTCTTGAACAGTGGCACATAGGTGTCCGGCATCCTGACGCGGCTGCTATAGCTTGTCCCGAAACCCGCCTTCATCAAGGAGCTTTCCATAGCGTATTCGGCCCACCCTGAGGCAAGGTTGTAGGTAGTGATGTGAAAGAGGTAGTCTACGTGCTCGACTTCTTGCTGTGATAGAACCTCCTCGACAAAGTAGGTGAGCAGGTTCGGAGGGAAGAATTTGTAGACCGGATAGACAAAGCCGATGCGCTCTGTCAGAGCGATCTTTTCACTCTCCAGAAGCGATGGGACCATGACAACGGTCGCATCCCCAAGGCGCGAGGCTAGCTGTGTGGCTACCCAGTAGCTGTTGCCACTGCCACTGAAGCAAAAGAGTGTTGTCTTCATCGCATCCGTCCTAACTGAAGGCGCTCGATGATCGAAGAGATCGCCTGGGTGTCCGCTTCACTGATATCGAGATTGGTCACCAGGCGGACAACGCTGCCTTCAGTATTGGCGAGGATGCCTTCTTCCTTCAGGCGTTGGAGGACCACAGGGGCTTCAACGCCATCGACAGTGAAGAAGATGATGTTGGTCTGTACCCCTTCCATATCGACATGTGCTCCGCTCTCCTGAAGGCTGTGGGCGATCATGCGGGCATGGCGGTGGTCTTCGGCCAGTCGCTCTACATGATGATCGAGTGCATAGAGTCCTGCAGCGGCAAGGATGCCGGTCTGGCGCATGCCGCCGCCGAGCATCTTGCGGACCGTCAAGGCCTCGTTGATGAAGGCTCTGCTGCCACACAGGAGGCTGCCGATGGGGGCTCCGAGGCCCTTGGAGAGGCAGAAGGTGATGGTATCGGCATAGGAGGCCCACTCGCTGACAGGGAGGCCGGTGGCGACTTGGGCGTTGAAGATCCGGGCCCCATCCATGTGGATGTTCAAGCCATGCTCACGGGCAAATGTCTGAATGCCGATAAGGTTCTCTTTCGGGTAGCAGTACCCGCCGATGGTGTTCTCGACGGCGACAAGGGCTGTGGTGGCGCTGTCGTATGAGCCCCTCTTGACCCTTCCTTGCAGGTCCTGGGCACTGAGGACTCCTCGCGCAGCCTCGATGGTAATGGGCAGGGTGCCGGCAATGGCGGCCATCGAGCCGATCTCATGGCCAATGATGTGGCTGCTGGAGGCGGTGAGCACCTCCTTGCCTCGCCCTGCCTGGACATAGATGGCGATGAGGTTGCCCATGCACCCCGATGGGACAAAGAGCGCAGCTTCCTTGCCGGTCAGTTCTGCTGCACGCTCTTCCAACTGTGTCATGGTCGGGTCTTCGCGGTAGACATCATCGCCTACTTCGGCATTGGCCATTGCCGCTCTCATTGCCGCTGTGGGCTTGGTCACCGTATCGCTGCGTAGGTCATACAATTTCATCGCTTCATCCTCCTGCCTATCGGTGCAAACTATATCCCGAAGCAGGCGATACGTCCACCATATCAAAGAAAACGACCCCCGGAAGGCCGGGGGTCGGAGAGCGATCTGTTGGAACTACTTGCGGTAGATGTCCTTCAGCGGGTGGATGTCCATGGTATTGGGATACCAGCCACCCCACTTGTCCAGGTCGACCATGCCGAGGTTGACGTAGTAGTACAACGGCATGACAGCCTGGTCCTGGTTGATCATGATGTCTTCAGCAGTCATCAGGGTTCCAAAGCGGTCTGCGCCTGCGCTCATGCGGGCAGCTTCGTTGATCAACAGGTCGTAGACGTCATTGGAGTACCGACCACCGTTCATACCGGCACCGGTGATGAACATGTCAAGGAAGGTATTGGGATCCTGGTAGTCACCAACCCAACCGGCGCGTGAGATCACGAAGTTGCCGGCGTTGCGGTTGGAGAGGTAGGTGCCCCACTCCTGGTTCTCGAGCACGACGTTGATGCCGAGGTTGTTCTTCCACTCCTGCTGGATGAACTCTGCGATCTGCTTGTGACCCTCGTCAGTGTTGTAGAGGATCGGAAGGGTCGGGAATCCAGCACCGTTGGGGTAGCCTGCCTTGGCAAGCAGATCCTGTGCCTTGGAGATTGCCTCATCCATAGACTTGAAGGGGAACTCAAGACCGTCGTATCCAGCCATCGGGCTGACGATGCCCCACGCAGGAATCTGACCGGCCTTCAGGATGCCATCGACCAGCGCCTCGCGGTCGATCGCAAGGGCGAGTGCCTGGCGAACGAGCGGGTTGTTGATCGGAGCCTTCTGGGTCTGGAAGACGTAGTAGTAGGTGGCCAGCTGCGGGGAAGCCTGGAAGTCATCGCGCATCTGGGCGGCACTGATCTGATCTGGTGGAACGGTGGTTGCCCAATCGAGCTCGCCGTTGAGGTACATGTTGTAGTTGGTCGTCGAGCTGTCGGAGCTGTAGAAGATCACCTTGTCCAAGGTCACCTTGTCACGATCCCAGTAGGTCGGGCTCTTGGAGACGGTGATCGAGGTCTGGGCGACACGGTCGGTCAGCACGAAGGGGCCGTTGCCGACGAAGTTGGCCGGGTCGGTCCAGGCAGAGCCATACTTCTCGATGGCGTGCTTGGGCACGATGGCGAAGCTGTAGTGGGCAAGGGCGTCTACTGCGTACGGAAGCGGTCCGATGAGGTCCATCTGGAAGGTGTGGTCATCGAGGGCGCGGATGCCAACTGCCTCAGGTCCAGCCTGGCCGCTGTTGTACTCCTCAGCACCGACGAGGAACATGCAGGGGAACCATGCGTACGGTCCACCGGTCTCGGGGGCGAGGATCCTCAGCCAGCTGTAGACGACGTCGTTTGCGGTGATGGGCTTGCCATCGCTCCATACGGCGTTCTTGCGCAGCTTGAAGGTGTACTGGGTGCCGTCCGCGTTGCTGGTCCAGCTCTCTGCAACTCCAGGAACTGCAAAGGAGGTCTCTGGGTCATAGGACACGAGGCCCTCGAAGATAGCCTCGTAGATCCGGTGCTCAGGAACACCCTGGATCAGTGCGGGGTCCAAAGACTCGGGCTCAGCACCGTTCGAGATGCGGAATACCAGCTCCTTGGCTGCCGGGGCAGCTGGAGGGGCAACAGGGGCGGCGGGGGCGGCGGGAGCCGCGGGCGCTGCGGGTGTTGCAACAGCTGTCGGAGCTGCAGGGGTTGGGGCTGCAGGTGCTTTCGGTGCTTCTTTCTTCCCGCAGGAAATAAAGAGAGCACTGACAAGAAGCACGCTCAGCAGGATAGCTAGAAACTTCTTCATAGACATATCTCCTTGTAGTTCTAAGTGTAGACGTTCAACTTAGCATAGGATACATTAAACCATGAATCAAGCAAAAACGCAAATAGCTTGTCGAGCAAGTGCGAGTACTTTGTATAGGATATGCAGGTTTATGCACCTGGTGCATAGTGGGTCCTCAAGGGGGTAGGCGTGCAGTATACGACGGTGATGGGCAAGTCTGGCCCGACCTATCGAATCTCACGCCTCTTCTCCCTACTCTGTCTGCTCTTCTCCCTGTTCTTGGTCTGGGGCTTGGCTACCAGCTACCGGGAGGGAGTTGGTCTGCGCTCGATGATCCATATCGTTGTCTTGCTGGCGATCAGCATAGGTGGGGCGCTCTATCGCGACAGCTGGCACTTCGACCTGCCTGCAATGCAGATCACAGCGGTGTGGGGGTTTGGCCCATTTGTCAAGCGCGATCACTTTCGCTTCGATGAGGTGGAGCGTCTTTCGCTGACGCACGTCGATCGCCCAGGCAGCCCGGCCATCCCTCGCCTGGCTCGACGCAGACGCCCGTCGGCGATGGTCATCTTCTCGCTTGCCATGCTCGATGGAGCAGAACGAACGATTCAGGTCATGGGTGAGCGACGATCGGCGGGAAGGGTAGAAGAAGCCGCCCGCATGATCGGGGCGGCTACTGGACTCTCCCTCTTCATCGATCGAGGGCGTGACATGGAGACCGACTTGAGTCTACACGACTTGTGATGAGGCGCTGTCCCGTACAGCTTCTTCCATCGTGACGGCGTGGTAATCGCGCTCTGGGTCATAGAGCCAACAGGCGACTTGGTGACCCGGTTCGTGGTCGAACATCGGTGGGATGTGGCAGGAGCACCAAGGCATACGCTTGGGACACCGGTCGTAGAAATAACACCCAAAGCGCTCCTTGTCCGGAGAGGGGACATCCCCGCTGAGGATGATCCGCTGCCGGCCCTTCTCGATCGCAGGATCGGGGATCGGGGCGGCGCTGAGCAGGGCTGTGGTGTATGGGTGCAGCGGGTTGTCATAGAGGCGCACTGCATCACTGATCTCGACGAACTTGCCAAGGTACATCACAGCCACCCGGGTTGAGATGTGTTGGATGACGGCAAGGTCGTGGGCGATGAAGATGTAGGTGAGGCCGAACTCCTTCTGTAGGTCGCTGAGCAGGTTCAGGATCTGGCTCTGGATCGAGACGTCCAGGGCACTGACCGGCTCATCGGCGAGGATGATCTTCGGATTGAGCGCCAGAGCCCGCGCGATACCGATGCGCTGGCGCTGCCCACCGCTGAACTCGTGGGGGTAGCGGTTCTTGAAGAGCTTGTTCAGGCCCACTCGCTCCATGAGGTCCTCGACGCGGTGTTCGATCTCAATGTTGCTCATCGGCTTTTCAAGAAGGCCACGGCGATTGTAGATGACCAGTGGTTCGGCGATGATCGATCGTACTGTCATGCGTGGGTCCAGTGACGCGTAGGGGTCCTGGAAGATCATCTGCATCTCACGTCGGGCTTTGAGCATCGTCTCCTTGTCCGCTGTCACCAGATCAACGCCGCCAAAGAGTACCGAGCCGCTGGTAGGTTTATGCAACTGGCTGATCGAGCGAACCGCCGTGGACTTGCCACAGCCGCTCTCACCGACGATCCCCAGCGTCTCGCCGGGGTAGACATCAAAGCTGATCCCATCGACAGCGCGGATGAAACCAACTTGCTTTTGCAGGATGGCACCGCTGGTGATGGGGAAGTGCTGCTTGAGGTCTCTGACCTCCAAGAGCGGTTTTTGCTTATTCATAGACGCGCTCCTTCTCATCAACATAGAGCCAACAGCTCACCTCATGGCCGCTTCCCAGGTCTCTGAGCGGGGGGTAGGCGTGGCGGCAGACCTCCATAGCCTTGGGGCAGCGGGGGTGGAAGGGGCAGCAAGGAGGCAGGTCGATGACGTTTGGCGGCTGACCTTCGATCGAGTAGAGGCGCTCCCCCTTCTTGGAGGTATCCATCCGCGGAACGCTCTTGATCAGTCCCTCGGTGTAGGGGTGGGCTGGCTTGGCGTAGAGTGTGGCCGTCTGGGCCCGTTCCACGATCTTGCCGGCGTACATGACGCAGACGTGGTCGCACATCCCGGCGACGACGCCAAGGTCGTGGGTGACCAGAATCACCGCAGTCCCCATCTTGGCCGAGAGCTTGGCGATCAGTTCGAGGATCTGGGCCTGGATAGTGACATCCAACGCTGTCGTCGGCTCATCGGCTACGAGAATCTTGGCATTGCAGGAGAGGGCCATGGCGATCATCACCCGCTGGCGCATCCCGCCGCTGAACTGGTGGGGGTAGTCCCGTACCCGTTTCTCTGCGCTGGGAATCCCGACCAGGCGCAGCATCTCAATCGAGCGTTCAAGGGCCTCTTGGCGGGAGAGCTCCTTGTTGTGCAACCTGATCGTCTCGACCATCTGGGTGCTGATCCGCAAAAATGGGTTGAGGCTGGTCATCGGGTCCTGGAAGATCATTGAGATCTTCGCTCCGCGGATCGAGCGCATCTCCTTCTCGCTGAGAGAGAGGATATCCCTGTCCTCGAAGATCGCCTCTCCGCCGACGACTTTGCCTGGCGGCGATGGGATGAGGCGCATTACCGAGAGGTTGGTGACACTCTTGCCACTGCCGCTCTCGCCGACGATGCCAAGCGTCTCGCCCTCATGGAGTTTGAAGGAGACGCCATCGACCGCCTTGACGATCCCGGCATCGGTTTTGAAGTATGTTTGCAGGTCCCTCACCTCGAGGACGACCTTTGCATTGGGTTTCAGACTCACTGTGCTCCTCCTAGAGCTGGTTCTTGGACTGCGGGTCAAAGGCATCACGCAGGCCGTCACCGAAGAAGTTCATGGCAAAGAGGAAGATGGTCATCGCAATGGCGGGGAAGATGAGCTTCCACGGATAGAGGGTCATGCCATTGACCGCATCCCCTACCAGCGAACCCCATGAGGCGAAGGGTGCCTGCACCCCCAGGCCAAGGAAGGAGAGGAAGGACTCCTGCATGATGAAGGCCGGCACGCGCAAGGTAGAGTAGACGATGATCACCGACAGTGAATTGGGCACCATGTGGCGGAAGATGATCCGCCCCGTCGACGCTCCCATGGAGCGTGCGGCTTCGACATACTCACTGTTCTTCAGGCTCATGATCTGCCCACGTACCATCCGTGCGACGGTCAGCCAGCTGACCATCGCCAGAGCGACGAAGAGGTTCATGATGTTACGCCCGAAGATTGCCATGAAGATGATGACCAACAACATATATGGCAGTCCATACATGATGTCGACGATTCGCATCAGGATGAAGTCGACCTTGCCGCCAAGGTAGCCGGCGATGGAGCCGAGGATGATGCCGATCAGCACGCTGGTTAAAGAGCCGATCAAGCCGATGGCGATGGAGACCTGTCCTCCGTAGATGATCCGGCTGAGCATGTCGCGCCCGCTATAGTCGGTTCCCAGGTAGTAGCGCCGGTCATGCTTCTTGGTCGCCGTGATATCGGCCTTGATGGAGCTGTTGATCTGGATCTGGCGGTCGATGGGGAAGTGCGCGCTTCCTTCGCTGATCTCCCGTTTCAACTCCCGCTCGGCGGTACGGGTGATGTTTGTCTTCACCTTGCCCAGCACGTTCGTCTTGGCAATCGCGCTGACGCCCTTCTCCCCAAGAGCCTGGAGCTCGAGGACCAGGTTCGCCGCATACTCCTCGGCACTGAGGTCGGGGGTTGTAGCCTTGTAGTTGTTCAAGACCTGGCTCTCGACCTCTGACTGCACCTGCTCTTGTATGATGGCAACGTCCATGCCCAATAAGTCAGCGTAGATCTTCAGGACCTCTTCATAGCTCATCTTGGCCAGGTTATGGGTCTTGTGGGTCTGTGGATCGGTAAAGAAAACCTTGTCGACGTTGATGAGGAACTCGGTGTCGATCTTCTCCTGCAGCCGGTCAATGGTACGCTGATCGGCTGCGCTGAAGGTGAAGGTACCCGCCTGCTGCTGTCGTTGTCCCTCGGCGAGGCAGAAGTCCCACACCTTGTTCGTCTCATTGAGCGCAATCCACTCCTTGATCTGCGCCGACTGCTGGTCGGTGACGATCAGCGAGCCACCCTTCCACGCCTTGAAGTACAGGTCCTTCAGCCGTGCATCCATCATCAGGGTGCCGGCGTTCTTGGTAAGTGAAGGGGGCAGGTGGCGATGATCGAGGATGATTTGGTCATAAGGGTAGATGGGCAGGAACATGGCAAAGGCGGCGAGCAGCGAATAGATGATGACCACGATCATGCCGATGACCGCCATCTTGTTCTTCTTCAGGCGCCGCCAGGCATCTTTGGTGAGGCTATTGCCGACCACTACCTGGTCGAATTCATTGATTGCTTGCTCTTCACTCTTTCTCAAACTCAGGTTCATCGTCTGCTCCTACTTGTACGTGATGCGGGGATCGAGCTGTGCGTAGACGAGATCAACGATGAAGTTCATGATGATCAGGATGACCGAATAGACGATGACGACTCCGACAATGAGGGTGTAGTCACGGTTGAACGAGCTCTGCACGAAGAACTTGCCCAAGCCCGGGACCCGGAAGATCTGCTCGACGACGATCGATCCGGTGATGATGCCGGCAAATGCGGGGCCGAGGTAGCTGACAACCGGCAGCATCGCCCCCTTCATTGCATGCTTGAAGATGATGGTCGAGCTCTTCATCCCCTTTGCCTTTGCCGTGCGGATGTAGTCGCTTCTCAGTGTCTCGAGCATCGATGAGCGCGTCAGGCGCGCGATGTCGGCAAAGTAGGCGAACGAGAGGGAGACCGCCGGTAGGATTACCGACTTCCACCCTTCTCCTGTCGTATACCACCCGCTGGTGGGCAGCCATTTGTGTTTCATGGCGAAGAAGAGCTGCAGGACCGGGGCGATGACAAAGAGCGGGATGGAGATGCCGATGACCGCCACCCCCATGCTCAGATAATCGACCCAGGAGTTCTGCCGAACTGCCGCCATGATGCCTGCTGACATGCCAAAGGTCAGGGCGATGGCCATCGCCCACAAGCCGAGGACAATCGATTTAGGCAGGCTGGTGAAGATGTAGTAATTTACATCGTAATCCTTGTATTTGAAGGAAGGACCCAGATCCCCGCGTAACACGTTGAACATATAGCGTCCATACTGCTGGATGAGTGGCTCATTGAGGTGGTACTTCGCCTCAATGTTCCGCTTGATCACCTCAGGCATATTGCGCTCGGTGGCAAAGGGGCCGCCGGGGGCGATGCGAACGATGAAAAAGCTCAATGTGATGATGATCAGCAGGGTTGGAATGATCCCCAAGATCCGGTTGATAATATATTTGGTCATTCAGTTCCTCTATGAAGAGTATTGTTGCATGGGTGTGTCAGTACGATAAGATCGCAAGCATACAGCATTTTCGATACTATACCAAGATGGCCATTTATGCAAGAATTTCGAAAATTATGCATGAGATATCCAAGCTGTTCATCTGCAAGGAGTTTTATTGCAAACAGATACCTGTCTGTCGCTGCGCTATTGGCCAGTGGTAGGAAGATTGGACTCTTTTATGCTATCCTGCCCAGCAGGCCGGGAGGGCCGAGGCAATGAGAAGAGTGTATGTGGAAAACCTGGGCTGTTCGAAGAACCAGGTCGATGCCGAGGTGATGGTTGCGCAGCTCAGTGGCAGCTTCACCCTCACCGACGAGCCAAACGAGGCTGATCTGATCATCGTCAACACCTGCGGATTCATCGAATCGGCGCGTGAGGAGTCGGTGTCAGCGTTCTTTGAGCTGCATCGTGCCAATCCTGAGGCGAAGATCATCTTCAGCGGCTGCATGGCCGAGCGCTATAGCGCTGAATTGGAGGCACAGCTGAGCGAGGCGTCGGCGATCTTTGGCAACCGTGACCTCTCAAAGATCGGTGAGGTGGTAGCACAGATCTTTGACGGCTCAAGGGTGCTTGAGACACCCCCCTATGGGGATGTTGCCAACGACGTGTATGAGCGCAACGAGCTGTTCAACTTCCCCGGCAGCGCCTACCTGAAGATCAGTGAAGGGTGCAACCACCGCTGCTCCTACTGCGCTATCCCCTTGATCCGCGGCTCACTGCGTAGCCGCCCGATGGCCCAGATCATCGATGAGGCGAAGACCCTGGTCGCCCGGGGGGTACGGGAGCTGAACCTCATCGCCCAGGACCTTGCCTCCTACGGCACCGATTGGAGTGAGGGACGAAGCTGCTTCATGGACCTGCTAGAGGCCCTCGTCGCCCTTGAGGGGGAGTTTTGGATCCGTCTGCTCTACATCCACCCCGACACCTTTCCTCCACAGCTGCCGGCCTTCATCAAAGCCAATGCCAAGGTCCTGTCGTACTTTGACATCCCCTTCCAGCACGCCGATACCACCATCCTACGTAGCATGGGCCGCACAGGGACCAAGGAGCGCCACCTCGCCCTCATCGAGGCGATCCGAGCCGAGATTCCTCAGGCGGTGCTGCGCTCGACGATCCTGCTCGGTTATCCGGGCGAGGATGATCAGGCCTTCGATGAGGTCATCGACTTCCTCAGGCGTGCGAACCTTGATTGGGTCGGCTCCTTCGTCTATAGCCGAGAAGAGGGCACCCGTGCCTTTGACCTCCGTGCCGAGGCCGAGCACAAGAAGGCGATTGGTGAAGCAAAACGACGTCAGAAGCGCCTGCAACGAATACAGGGGCCGATCACCGCAGCGCGTCTTGAACGCTTTGTCGGCACTGAGATGGATGTGCTGGTCGAGGAGTTGATCGAAGGCGAGGATCTGGCCATCGGGCGAAGCTGGGCCCAGGCTCCCGAGGTCGATGGCCTGATCGTCATCATGGGGCGTGACCTCGAGGCTGGCTCGATTGTTCGCTGCGGCATCAGGCGGGTCAACGGGTTGGACCTTGAGGCCCTGCTCATCGAAGGAGGCCGTGATGGCTGATATCCAACGCATGCTCGATCTGTTGAACGGACCGCAGCGTGAGGCGGTGCTGGAGAACGGCCGTCCCTTGCTCGTCCTTGCCGGAGCGGGCAGTGGCAAGACACGGGTCATCACCACCAAGATCGCCTATGCCATCGAGGTCTTGGGCATCGAGCCGTGGAAGATCCTGGCTGTGACGTTCACCAACAAGGCCGCCAGTGAAATGAAGGAGCGGGTCGTCGATATGCTCGAGGGCCGTTCTGATGCGTCCGAGACGGTGATCAGGACCTTCCACTCCTTCGGCGCCTGGCTGCTCAGGCGCTTTGGCAGTGAGATCGGACTCGATCCGAACTTCACCATTTACGATGATGAGGACTCTCTGTCGCTACTCGCCTCCTGCTATCCCAACCACAAACGTGCCGACCTCAAGCCGGTGATGAATTCCATCTCCTACGCCAAGGATCGCGGCCTTGGCCCAAACGACCGCCTTGGCTTCACTGCCCAAAATGACTCCTTCAAGTCGATGTTCACCCGCTACGAAGAGCGCCTCAGGCAAGTGGGTAACGTCGACTTCGCCGACCTGATCGGCCTGTCCATCACCCTGCTCAAAGAGAGCCAGTCAGTGAGGGACTTGATCCATCGTCGCTTCTCCATGATCCTCGTCGACGAGTACCAGGATACCAACGCCGCTCAATTTACCTTGCTCAAGGCCCTGGTCGGACCGACTACCTTTGTCTGTGTCGTCGGGGACGACGACCAGTCGATCTACCGCTTCCGGGGGGCGGAGGTGGCCAATATCCTGAGTTTTCCCTCCCACTATCCCAATACCCGGACCATTAAGCTGGAGCAGAACTACCGATCCACCGCCCCGATCCTGGAGGTGGCCAACGCCGTCATCGGTCGGAACAAGGGCCGCCACCCCAAGGTCCTCTGGACCGAACAGAAGATCGGCAAGAAGCCGACGCTCTACTACGTGCAGGACGACCGCGATGAGGTGGAGCGGGTCGCCCAGATCCTTCGCGCCGACCGTCGCTGGGATGAGAGCGCGGTGCTGTATCGCACCAACGCCCAATCGCAGGCTTTTGAGACTGGCTTCAAGCGCATGGGCATCCCCTACAAGGTCGTCGGAGCTTTGCAGTTCTTCGACCGTGAGGAGGTCAAGGATGGTCTGGCCCTCTTGTACCTGTTGACAAATAGCCGCGATGAGGTGAGCTTTCGTCGCATCATCAACAAACCGGCACGGAGCATCGGAGCTTCGGCGCTGGATCGGATTCTCTCTTATGGGCCAGAGGCGGAGGGTAACCTCCTGGCCATGCTCGCCCTGGCGTGCCAAGAGCGGGCGTTAGGGCCCAAGGCAATCGGTGGGGCACAGCAGTTCCTTGGAGCTTTCGAGGAGGCTCGTCACCTCCTTGGCGAGGGCAAGCTGGTTGAATTGACCACCTGCCTGCTCACCAAAACCGGCCTCTTGGCCCACTATGAGGCCGAAGATGCAAAAAACGGGACCTTCAGGGTGCAAAACCTTGAGCAGCTGGTCAATGCCATCGGTCAAGTCGACCAGAGCCTTGAGGGGTTCTTGGAGTTCTTGGAACAGCTTGCCCTCGATCGGACCACGCTCGCAGACCACGATCCGCGCCAAATGAGCGGTGTCACCCTGATCACCATGCACAACACCAAGGGCCTTGAGTTTGACCGCGTCTTTGTCGTTGGGATGGAGGAGGGGCTCTTTCCCGGGCGCAATGCCGAGACCGACGATGATATCGAGGAGGAGCGGCGTACCTTCTATGTAGCCCTCACCCGGGCCAAACGAGAGCTCTATCTGCTCAGTGCCAAGCGCCGGATGCTCTGGGGTAGGGCCTCATTCCAAGAGCCGAGCCGCTTCTTGGACGAGATCGACCCCTCCCTTCTCTCCATCATCGGCTCTCAATTGGAGCATACACGGCCCTCGATCTCTCAAGGGCAGAGCTGGCAACGTCGTCCGCAGAGCTGGGGCAGCAGTGGCAGTTCCATCCTGCAACAGGGATTCGGAGCCGGGGCAAAGCGCTTTGCCATGAGGCAGCGGCGCCATCACAACGATGGCAAGAGCCCTCTCTTCGCCGTCGGACAACGAGTTTTCAGTGAGAGCTATGGGGAGGGGGAGGTGGTCGCTTCGAAAATGAGCGCTGACGGCAATGAGGTCATTGACGTCAGCTTCTTCAACGGCAAGCGAGCGACTTACATCGCCAAGTACGCAGACCTTGAGAAGGTGGGTGAGTTCTAGGGCGCCAGAGGGTAGACACACAGGCATAGAAGATTATACAATGCCTGTCGTTGTCTGAGTCGGGTTGCATGACCTGACAGACCACCATGATCTTTTACATATGGCAACGTCACCGGCCCCATCGATGTGGTGTGGCGTGTGACGTAGACCAGTGGATATACTGTTTCTTACGGTGCCACGTCGTGGGACCTGGAACATGAGTGGATCGTTTTGACGATGATCGGGTTGCTTGGGCCTAGAGGATTCATACCGCACGTCCCGCCTCCTACCTTTCCCAAGGAGGATTGCCCTGCTCATCGTCGAGAGATGTGCTTGGCCTTGATTTGCTCGTCAGGGAGAAGCCTCTCCGATTCATGGTGTATGGCCAGTGGTGTGCCAACGCGTATGGACCGGTAGGACCGGTCTAGAGAAAACACACGCAAGGATTTTCCTTGCACGACAGGATGAGTAGATGAAGACAATTTTTGTAAAACCGCTGACGCTCGAGAAGAAGTGGTATCTGATTGATGCAGAGGGAAAGGAACTGGGCAAGGTTGCCGTTGCCGCAGCACGCATCCTCAGGGGAAAGAACAAGAGCTACTACACCCCCCACCAGGACATGGGTGACTATGTGATCATCATCAACGCCGAGAAGGCAGCGCTTTCGGGCAACAAGAGAACCGGCAAGCTCTACTACCGCCACAGCGGCTACCCGGGCGGGCTGCGCAAGTTCACCTATGAGGAGATGCTCAAGCGCAACCCCGTCTTCCCGATGGAGCATGCAGTGAAGGGCATGTTGCCCCGCGGACCGCTGGGACGCCAGATGTTCACCAAAATGAAGGTCTATGCCGGCAGTGACCACCGCCAGCAGGCCCAGCAGCCCATCACGGTTGAAATCTAAGGTAGGAAGATAAGATGGCAAAGAAAGAAGCAAAGAAAGTTGAGAATCTCGGTCATGGCGTCGGAAGGCGCAAGACCTCCGTTGCCCGTGTCTACCTCAGAGAGGGAGATGGCAAGATCGTGATCAATGGCAGGACGCTGGATACATACTTTGGCAACCCCATGCTCGAGTTCATCGTCAAGCAGCCGTTGGTGACCACTGAGACCGCTGACAAGTACGACATCCTGATCAATGTCAAAGGTGGTGGTACGACCGGTCAGGCAGGAGCCTGCCGCCACGGGATCGCCCGTGCTCTCGTCGCCCATGACGAAGCGTACCGCGCCGCCCTCAGAGCCGCCGGCTTCATGACCCGCGACCCGAGAATGGTCGAGCGGCAGAAGTACGGCCAGCCCGGTGCCCGCCGTAAGTTCCAGTTCTCCAAGCGCTAAATGGCCTTTGCGAGAATCGAGAGGGAAGCTCCTTCCAAGGGATTCGAAATCTCTTGGCCAGGGGCTTTCCCTTTTATAGTGAGTCGGGACCTCTGTATCCAAGAAGGACTCTACATCGGCCAGGAATTGAGTGAGGATCAGTTCTATATGCTGAAACTGCTAGAGCTCCGCCATCAGTGCAAAGCCCAGGCGATGCGCTACCTGGCAATGCGCGAGCATACCCGCCTTGAATTGATCTTGAAGCTGCAGCGCAAGGGCTTTGAGGCAGAGGTCATCACCCCCGTCCTCGATGCCCTCGCCGAGGAGAACCTACAAAGTGATTATCGGTATGCCTACCTCTTCATCGAAGGAAGGCTGAGAAAGAGGAGCGAGGGACGCGCCCTGATGGCCCAGCGTCTTGCAGCAAAGGGCGTTGATCGTGCCTCTGGCGAGCGTGCCCTGGACGAATTGTATAGCGAGGAGCTGGTTCGCTCCTATGTGCTGCGCGCGATAGCGGAAGTGGGAGCAGAGGGGGAGGCCCAGCGCGCCCACCTTTACAAGCGCGGCTTCTCCTCCTATGAGGTCAGGGTGGCTCTACAGCAGTGAGGAGGCGATGATGCGTAAGAGACTTTTGGCGGCCTTGGTGCTGCTCTTGATCACCAAAGCGGCCTTTTCAACCTCTGTTCCCTACAACAAAACGCTCGATACGGTCGGAGACATCACCAGCGCCCTCTCTTTGGCAGCTCCGTCAATCCTCTTCATCGAGGCCCCTTCATCCGATTATCTGAACATCGCAACCAGCTGGGGAGCGAGCCTAGGCACTGCGTATGGGGTGCGAACCCTGCTCAAGAAGACGATTGACAGACCCCGCCCCTATGTGGGCCAACCACCAGGTCTTCGACCCGAAGACACCAGTGAGGACAATGAATCCTTTCCCAGTGGGCACGCCTTGCTCTCTTTTGCCAGTGCTGCGTACCTACAGACCATGGGCATGCTCTTCTATCCCGACTCCACGGCGGTGAAGATCGGCGCAATCGCCGCCTGGTCGCTTGCCGGGACCACGGCAGTGCTGCGCCTAGTCGGTGGCAGCCACCATCCGACCGATGTTCTGGCAGGAGCAGCCATTGGGTCGGCTTTGGGTTTTCTGGGTCCTTGGATCACCAGCAAGCTCGTACAGAACGATGCCCATGCACCGGCGCTCCTTGCGGGGCCGGTGGTGGGAGTGCAGGTGGGATTCTGACCATAATGAAAGACGGCCCCACAGGGCCGCCTCTTGGTCATCTCGATGGGTTTCACTTCTCCTTGATGTGGGCAAGGAACTCCTTGAACCCGTTGCCATTGGACCCGTTGACCTCGTAGTCAACCAGGGGGTAGTGCTCCAGCACATAGTCGATGTCCTTGTCCCCTCGACCGGATAGGTTGACTAGGATGACCTGTTCCTTGTCCATACTCTGTGCCAGCTTGATGGCATGGGCCACTGCGTGGCTGGACTCCAGGGCGGGGATGATCCCTTCCATTCGTGACAAGCCGTAGAAGGCTTCGACCGCCTCACGGTCGGTGGCACTCTCATAGATGACCCGTCCGATGGTGTGGAGGAAACTGTGCTGTGGGCCGACTCCCGGGTAGTCCAGGCCGCTGGCGATCGAGTAGACCGGCAGTGCCTCTCCACTCTCATCCTGTAGCAAAAGACTCTTGAAGCCATGGAGGATGCCCGGCTTGCCCTTGGTGATCGTCGCAGCATGTAGCGGGGTGTCCAAGCCCTTGCCTGCTGGCTCGACGCCATAGAGCTTGACCTCTTTGTCATCAAGGAAGGCACTGAAGATGCCCATGGCGTTCGAACCGCCTCCGACGCAGGCAACCACCGCATCAGGAAGTGCGTCGGTCATCTCTTGGATCTGCTTGCGCGCCTCGATGCCAACAACTGCCTGAAAGTCACGGACCATCATCGGAAACGGGTGAGGCCCGACCACCGACCCGATGCAGTAGATCTGATCAACAGGGTCCTCAAGGTATGCCTCGAAGGCCGCATCCACGGCATCCTTGAGGGTCTTGGTTCCGCGCTCGACGCTGACCACTGTCGCCCCGAGGATCTTCATCCGACTCACATTCGGCGCTTCCTTCTTGATATCAACCGCTCCCATGTAGATGTCACACTCAAGGCCAAGCAGCGCAGCAGCGGTGGCGAGAGCCACGCCATGTTGGCCCGCGCCTGTCTCGGCGATCACCTTCTTTTTGCCCATCCGCTTGGCGAGCAGCACCTCGCCGATACAGTGGTTGATCTTATGGGCGCCGGTATGGTTGAGATCCTCTCGCTTGAGGTAGATCTGTGCCCCGCCAACTGCCTCGCTGAGGCGCTTGGCGTAGTAGACCGGTGATGGTCGGCCAACGTAGTGGTGCAGCAGGTCGCTTAGCTCAGTGAGGAAAGCCGGGTCCTGGACGATCTGGCGGTATGCGTCAGTCACCTCATCCATCACGGTCTGCAGCTCTGGCGGGATATAGGAGCCGCCGAATTCGCCGAAACGGCCGTTGGCATCCGGGGCATTGGTTGTGTTGATTCCGGTGGTAAGTGGGTTTTGCATGGTCTGTATCTCCTTGGGTTCCGATGTTACTGTATATAGAAACATGCTGTCAAGCATTTTTATAAAAAAGTTTCTACAAAGAGAAACGATAGGCACAAGAAAAACCCGCACACAGGTGCGGGTCTTGTGCTAGCTGAAGCGCTCGTTAGAGGCCCAGCGACTTCTTGATGGTGGCTGCGTCACGCACACCGATCGCCTTGTTGACGACCTTGCCATCCTTGTAGAAGAGCAGGGTGGGAATCGATTGGACGCCGAAGGTCATGGCCAGCTCGCCCTCCTCATCGACGTTGACCTTTGCGATCTTCAACTGGTCGGCACTGAACTCCTTCTCAAGCTGGTCAAGGATCTGGCCCTGCATCCTGCACGGACCACACCACGCCGCCCAAAAGTCAACGACTACCGGGACGGTGCTCTTCAATACCTCAGCCTCGTATGTGCTCTTCGTTACTGTTACTGCCATTTCTCTCTCCTCTTATCGTAGGTGTATATCCTATCTTCATTGGTTTTGTTATCTGTCGTACAAGGTACTGCTTTTATTTGCTAATGGCAACTACCTGCCTTCACAGTCCCATTCGCCGATAAAACCGCATCAGATTGTCGATGGTCTTCTCCATGTCCAAGGCAGCGCGCTGCTTTGCTTCCTTGAAGGGAATCGCAAGTCGGTTGATCGAGAAGATCGCAGTGACTCCCATGTCGTAGGCGCCCTCGACATCGTCGGCGATATCTCCGACAATCGCCAAGGTCGGCACCCCCTTGGCCTTGGTGCGGCGAGCCACCCCGATCACCACCTTGCCCCTGAGGCTCTGACCATCGATCTTGCCCTCACCGGTGAGCACCAGGTCACAGCCATCGAGCAGGGCATCGAAGTTCACGGTATTGAGCACCGTTTCGATGCCCATCTGCAGCTCACTTGCGAAAAATGCTGCCATCCCCCCACCCATGCCGCCTGCCGCACCGCTGCCGGCTATGGCCTGCACATCGACTGAGGTGTCGCGCTTGATGACATCGGCGAAGGTTCGCATCGACTCGTTGAGGAAGGCGACCATCTCGCTGTCAGCTCCCTTCTGAGGGCCAAAGATGTGTGCAGCCCCAGTTGGTCCCCAATAGGGGTTGTCAATATCGCACATCGTGGTGATGGTGACACCGCTGAGAACCGGATCGAGGGTCGAGGTGTCGATGCGTACCACATCCTTGAGCGTCGAGCCGGTAGGAACAAAGTTCTTGCCGTCCTTGTCAAAGAACCGGACACCACAGGCACTGGCAGCCCCACAGCCACCGTCATTGGTGGCGCTACCACCGAGTCCGACGACGATGGTCTTCGCCCCACGTCGTGCTGCATCGAGGATGAGCTCTCCGACTCCGTAGGTGGTGGTCAAAGCCGGGTTGAGGCGGTCACCGACAAGGGGAAGGCCTGCACATGCAGCCATCTCGACGACGGCGGTTGTCTCTTTGACCACCCCATAGAAGCTCTCCATCGGTTCACCGTAGGGGCCTTGGACGACCACGGTCCGCTTCTCTCCCCCCAGGGCCTTGAGAAAGGCATCGACGCTGCCCTCCCCACCGTCGGCGACAGGGATGCTGGTCACCACCGCCTCTGGGTAGTGGGTCTTGATGGTGCGCTCCATGATGGCGCAGATCTCTTCGCTGGACATCGTCCCTTTGAAGGAGTCAGGGATCAACACGACATTCTTCATTGTAGGTACCTCACTGCTGTTGGGGGCCACCCCCATATAATGGCTCAATGGTACAATAGATTGTGTACATCTGGCCAGAGTTTTCCTCAGCGCCGCCAGAAATGCTTGGTGAAGAGGACGTAGACAGTAAAGAGCTCCAACCGGCCAACGAGCATCAAAAATGAGCAAAAGTAGTGTAGCGGTGCTGCGAAGAACGCGAAGTTTCCTGTCGGACCGACTTTGCCAAAGCCAATGCCGATATTGCCAAGACAGAGAAACGACGCCGACAGGCTGGTGGCAAGGTCGGCTCCGCTAAGTGAGATCACCGCCGATCCGATGAGGCCGGTGAGGATGTAGATGCCGAAAAAGGTCCCGATCGAGACCAGCAAGTCCTTGGAGAGGGTAGTCTGGCCGACGCGGACCTGAAAGACTCCCCGGGGGTGGATCCGGCTTTTGATCTGGGCTCGCCCCATCTTATAGAGCGCCGCGATCCGGATGACCTTGATGCCGCCTCCGGCCGATCCCGCCGACCCACCGACAAAGAAGAGAAGGAAGAGCAACAGCTGAGCGAACGAAGGCCAGGTTTGGTAGTCGGTGGTGGAAAAACCGGTGGTCGTCATGATCGAGGCGCACTGAAAGGCGCCATAACGCAGCGCCTCTCCGATCGAAGAGAAGAGGCGGGAGCCAAAAAGGGCGGCGCTGACTAACAGGGTGACAGCCGACCAGATACCCAGGTATGCCCTCAGCTCCCCATCCTTGAGTACCGCTGAGATGCGCCCGGTGAGGGCTTTGTAGTAGAGGGCGAAGTTCGCTGCGCTGATGAGCATGAAGAGGGTGACCACCCAATCGATGTAGGGGCTCTGGTATGAGCCGATCGACCCGTTGCGGACCGAGAAGCCAGCGGCTGACATCGTCGAGAAGGTGACGGTCACCGCATCATAGAGATCGAGGCCACCGAGGCGCAAGAGGGCGGTCTGCAAGACCGAAAACCCGAGGTAGATCGACCAGAGGATCAAGGCGGTGTTCTTGATCTTCGGCGTCAGCTTGTCCTTCGTCGGCCCGACTGTCTCGGCGTCTACGAGCAGCGACCCACTTGAGCCGAGAGCGGGCAAGAGGGCGACGAAGAGGACGACGATCCCCATCCCCCCGATCCAGTTGGTCTGAGAGCGCCAAAAGAGCAACGATCGGGGCAGGCTCTCGATCTCAGTGAGGGCAGTGGCCCCGGTGGTGGTAAAGCCGCTCATGATCTCAAAATAGGCGCTGGCGAAGGTTGTGAAGTAGCCTGAGGCGACGAGCGGGATCGCCGAGAACATCGTGGCGATGACCCACGTCAGCGTGACGATGAGGTAGCCGTCGCGGCGTTGCAGCGTCGGCGATTGGCAGCGGGCGGAGAGGAGGAAGGCGAGGGCGACAAAGACCACGATCGCTCCATAGGCATAGAGAAAGCCACCGAGCGCATCACGCTCTCCCAAGACGATGGCCATCGTCGTTGGGATCGCCATCAACAGGGCGATGACCACTTCGATGATGGCCAGAATCTTCAAATCTTGCTTGTAATTGACCATGGCCCTACCCAAAGAGGTGCTGGATCAAATCGCTTGCGCTATGCAAGGCCGCCACCAGCACCGTGTCGCCACAGTTCAGGCTCGACTGGCCGCTGGGGATGTGGCTGTTGCCATCACTGTCGGTGATGCCAGCGACGATCGCCTTCTTTTTCATGTTGATATCCTTCAGCTGCTTGCCACAGACCGTGCTCTCCTCTTTAATCACGAACTCATAGACATCGAGCTGGCCTCCAAAGAGGGTGTGCAAGCTGGTCACGTTGGTGCCCCTGAGGTAGCGTAGCAGCGATTCGACGGTGGCATTGGTCGTGGAGATGACGACATCGATATCCAAGGAGGGGGCCATACGCACGTAGTTGTTGTTCTGCCTGATCAGTGCGATCGAGCGCTTGATGCCGATACGTTTGGCATAGCTGGCGGTAATGATGTTCAGCTCATCGTTGTCGGTCAGGGAGATGAGCAGGTCGTAGGAACCGAGCTGCTCCTCGGCCATGAGTTCTTCGTCGGTGATGTCTGCGTTGATGACCAGGATCTCGCGAAAGCGCTCGCTGAAGTGGCGGCACACCTCCTCGTCGTGGTCGACGACAGCGACCTTTGAACGCATCGCCGGTCCCATCCGATTCAAGAGCGCTCGCGTAAGGCTGCTGGCGCCGACGAGGACCATCGACTGTGGCCGCTTCTGCAGCTGACCGACGGTCTTGAGAATATCGCGCACTTCCTCACTTTCGGCGACGATGGTCAAGATATCCCCGCTTTGGATTGTCGTCGACCCAGCAGGCACGATGACGTTGCCGCGCCGCATGATCGAGGCGATGACAAAGAGCGCATCGAGTTTGCTGCGCATCTGCATCACCGTCGAGCCGATGTAGCTGCTGCGCTCCTCGATCTCAAAGTTATAGAGTAGGAGGTGGGAGTTGACGAAGCCAAAGACGTTGCCGTGAACCCCCTGTTCGATGATCTGATGGATCGAGGCAGCGGTCTCAGCGTTGGGGTTCACAATGTAGTCGATGCCGAGTAGTCCCTCCTTCAGGCCGTCCGCTCCGGTGTAGACGAGGCTGCGGATCGCAGCGACGGTCTTGGTCTGGGGAAAGGATGAGGAGACGATCCCGCAGGAGACGAGGTTGATCTCATCGCTATCGGTGACGGCGACGAACGCCTGGGCGTGTTCGACCCCTGCTTCGACCAACTTGGCGATATCGGTGCCATTGCCCAGGATCCCCAGACAGTCAAGGTGGCTGACCGCATACTCGATCCGCTGTTGCAGGTGGTCGATGATGACGATGTCATTGCCGTCGGAGATAAGCTTCTTGGCAAGGCTCAGGCCGCGACGGCCAGCTCCAAGGATGATGATCTTCTTGCTCGTACCAAACTCCTTCTCCCGCCTGTAGAGCTGAGATTTCAGGGTCTGAGCCCATGATACCAGAAGGCGCGCAAAAGCAAAAGTCCATTGTCACACCGAAATGTTCACATGTAACATATTGCAATATAATTAATAAAAACTATTTGAGTGAGATAGGACCACAGGTTGGTTGACAAGAATCCCCATTTTTTCTATAGTGTGCAAGTAATTC
>LVBE01000176.1 GCA_001603105.1 Spirochaetales bacterium Spiro_03 | reverse complement strand
ATGTGGAAGAATAGTTTCGATAAAAAAGGAAACAATTGCACTATATCCTAGTTGTGTGCTAGAGTGCCGTTGGTTCGTTACAAGACCTGTGAGAGAGGCCTTGTCACCACCACCAGATTGCAAGAGCCAAAGTTCGGGGCTCGAGGAAGGGATCATGGAGAAGAAACACATCGTGGTACTAGGTGGAGGCTATGCTGGAGTACATGCTGCCAAAGCATTGCACAAAGCCTTCAAGCGCCACCAGGATAAGGTAGAAATTACCTTGATCGACAAGAATCGCCACCATATTTTGATGACTGAGCTGCATGAGGTCGCCGGCAATCGGGTTCCTGAATCCTCGGTCAAGATCTCGTTTGATCGAATCTTCAGTGGCAAGATGGTCAAGGTTGTCCGCGACACCATCAAGGAGATCGACTTC
This sequence comes from Spirochaetales bacterium Spiro_03, assembly GCA_001603105.1. Lineage (GTDB taxonomy): Bacteria > Spirochaetota > Spirochaetia > Sphaerochaetales > Sphaerochaetaceae > Sphaerochaeta. The sequence continues at coordinate 4,934 of LVBE01000176.1, read as the reverse complement.
AAAGCTCAGAAGCTGACCGGTGGAGCTGCCTCCTACCCCTACGACCAGCTGATCATCGCCACCGGGGCGGAGACCGCTGATTTCAACATCCCTGGTGTCAAGGACCACGCCTTCTATCTCTGGAGCCTTGATGATGCAGTACGCCTGCGCTGTCATATTGAGAATACGGTCCGTGAGGCAGCCCGCATCGCTGACGCTGAGAAACGACGGCAGATGCTGACCTTCGTTGTCGCCGGTGGCGGATTCACTGGCGTCGAGATGGTCGGTGAGCTCATCGAGTGGCTGCCGATCCTCTGCAAGGAGAACGGGATTGACCACAAAAAGGAAGTCCGCCTGATCCTCGCCGAGGCGCTGGGCAACATCCTGAGCATGCTTGGAGAGAAACCGAGGGCAAAGGCAGTTGAAAACCTCGAGAAGCGTGGCGTTGAGATCATGCTCAACAGCCTTATCACCCAGGTCAACGCCGATGGCTTCATCACCCGCCATGGTGTTGAGATCAAGACCGAGACTCTGGTCTGGACGTGTGGTATCCGCGGCACACAGTTCTGTGAGCGCCTACCCATCACCGATGGCAAGATCGGGCGCAAGCTGGTCAATGAGTTCATGCAGAGCCCCGATCATGACAACGTCTACGTCGTCGGTGACGGCATGTGGTTCCTTGAGGAGAACCGTGCAGTCCCCCAGATCGTCGAGGCCGCTGAGCAGTCAGCAAAGACCGCAGCCGATTCCATCATCTACCACGTCAAGAGCGAACTTGGCCTGAAGGCCAATGAGCCCAAGCCGTTCAAGTCCAACTTCCACGGCTACATGGTCAGTATCGGAGGCACCTGGGCGGTGAGCCACACCGCCGGCATCGCCTTAAGTGGCTTCTTCGCCATGGCCCTCAAGCACCTGGTCAACATCTACTACCAAAGCGGCGTCGCCGGTGTGAACGCTGCCTGGGCATACATCAAGCACGAGATCCTTGAGATCAAGCACAAGCGTTCCTTGATCGGCGGTCTTGCCGAATACAAGGTTCCCTCTTACTGGACCACGTTCCTGAGGATGTACCTCGGGGTGATGTGGCTCATCGAGGGTGTGCAGAAAGTCTTCGGAGGGTGGCTCACCGATACCACCGGCTCGAAGGTGTACTGGGGTTCTGCCGATGGAGTAGCCTCTGCAAGCCAGGCGGTCGTCGAGACCGTAACCGCTGCCACAGCGAGCGCATCGAGCTCTGCGAGCGTGGCAGTGAGCGCGGCAACCGATGTCGTCGCATCGGCAAGCCAGGCAGTGGCCGACACGCTCGCCTCCGCAAGCCAGGCAGTCGGGGAAGCAGCACAGTTCGCCCCGCCGCTGCTCTCCAAGCCGCTGGGTATCTATACCTGGATCAATGACACCTTCGTCAGCCAGGCTCCATACCTCTTCCAGTTGGCCATCGTTCTCGCCGAAGTCGGTATCGGCCTTGCCCTGATCGTCGGCCTCTTCACCTTCCCAGCAGCAGTGGTCTCCATCGCCCTGTCGATCATGTTCATCATCGGAGCCCTTGCCGGCAAGGAGAGCCTGTGGTACATCGCTGTCTCGATCGTCATGCTCGGCGGAGCTGGCAAGGCGTTCGGACTCGACTACTGGGTCATGCCGTGGATCAAGAAGCAGTGGAACAAGACCCCATTTGCGAAGAAGACCTACTTCTATCTCGGCGAGCCAGAGTTCACCCGCAAGCAGATGGAACGCAAGCTAGGAAAGTAGTAGGCCGATGCTTGAGTTCTGGAACGACGAAATTCTGATCAAAGAACAGCTGGAGGCGGTGCATTCACTCATCGCCTCCACTGTCAATGAGGCGCGCTCCTTCATCCGCCCGGTCCTGCTCGACCACGTACAGGCGCCGGGCAAGATGCTGCGCCCCGCCCTTGTCCTGATCACCAGCCAGCTCGCTGACCAAGCAAGCACCGCTGAGGTGATCAACGCAGCGGCGGTGGTGGAGTTGGTCCACCTCGCCAGCCTCGTCCACGATGACATCATCGATGCAGCTCCGAGGCGGCGTGGGAGAAGGACGCTCTACGCCCGCCTTGGAGCCAAGCAGGCAGTCCTTGGTGGTGACTTCCTGTTGGCCAAGGCACTTGGCCTGATCGACAGCACCGATGCCTTCAATGCCCGGCTCATCAGCAGTGCCTTTGCCAGACTTCTGGAGAGTGAGCTGGAGCAGGACGCAACGGTAGGCGACTTCTTCATCTCTAAGGCTACGTACCTGAAGCGGATCGCCGGCAAGACAGCGAGCCTCTTCGCCCTCTCCTGCTATACAGGGGCTGCATTGGCCAAAGCTGGCCCCCTTGTTGAGATGGTCTCTCACCGTATCGGCTATGCGCTTGGCATGGCCTTCCAGATCCAGGACGACATCCTCGACTACGATGGCAGTGCAAGCCGCCTCGGAAAGGAAACTGGCAGCGACCTGCGCTGCGGTATCCCTACCCTACCGTTGATCCTCGCCCTCGAAGAGGAGCGAAGACAGGGTACCACCATGCTCGCCAACCTGTTGGGGCGCCCGCACCTCAGTCGACGTAAAAGCGCATTGGTTGTCCGGGCCGTTGACCGAATGGGGGGTATCGCCAAAGCGCGACAGGTGGAGGAGCGCTACCTCGCCCGGGCCAAGGCGGATATCGATCGCCTGCCCAGTGATGAGGTCAAGCGTCTGCTCAACGGCCTTCTTGCAACACTCACAGCCCGTTCAGTATAGTAGGGTCATGAGTACAGCCGATTTCAGTGGAGAGCGCCAAGCGTTCCAGGATGCATATAGCGATACCCTCGCCTTTTTGGAGGCACGGGTAGCGACCACCACTATCTCGCTCAATGACCTTGAGGGGGAGCTTCATCACCTCACCATCTATGAAGGTCAAGACTGGGATGGGCGTGGACCACTAAAAAGCGCCGAGATCGAAGGTCAGATCTCGGCGTATATCACGGTCATCGATGCGATGAAGAACCAGAACTCCTAGAGGCGCTTCTCACCCTCAAGAGCGCGGAGGGCTGAGATCTCCTCACTAGACTCCACTACCCCAAGATAGTCGCCCTTGTCATTGCGTACAGCAAAGTACCTGATGAGGATGAACTTGTCCCCCCGCTGAAGCCAGAAGGACTCACTCTCCTTGCGTCCAGCCTTGAAGTCGGCGACCAGCGCCTCTACTGCCGCCAGGCTCTTTGGAGGGTGACAGTGGGCAACCTCGCGTCCAACGATGGTGCGGGTACGCGGGAAGATCCGGTCCTTGCCCTCGCTGAAGTATCGCACCCGATCATCGGCGCCGACGAAGGTGATATCCCCAGGAAGCGAGTTGAGCATCCACGTCAGCTCCTCGACGTTCATATGACCACTCGGAAGTCTGATCTCTCCATCGGCGGCTTTGAGGGCCTGATCATCGAGCTTGCCGCTGATGGTAGCGTTCCATCTATACCACGATGTGGCATCCGATGGGCTTGCCCCTTCGATGCCTCCATTGAAGGCGTAGCCGATGTCGGCGCTGTCGCGCGCGACGGCAAGCCACGAATCCTTGTCCATCACCCCCTCAAGCATCGGCATGAGGATGTTGTTCTCCTTGTGGATCATCGAGCGTACTTGCTCCTCAAGTTGGGCAAGTTCGGCCTCCAGGACCGTCTGAGACTCTTCGATGGTCGAGATGAGCAGCTTCCATAGGGCCCGGATCTCATCGTCCACTCCCCACATCACCTTCGGAGGGGCCGTGATGCCCGCCTTCTCCATATACGGGAAGAAGAGGTTCTCCTTGCGGCTATAGTGGCGGTCAAGCTTGGAGAGGTCCTTCAATGCAACCAAGAGGGCACCGATCGTCGCAGATCCAGGCTTGGATCGATAGTCAGCCACCGCTTTGGCAAACGGGCCATCGAGGAAGGCAGTAAGGCCCTCGTTCTCCTTGATAAAGACAAAGGCAGGGTGACCCGGACTTTCATCGACCTTCTGCGATCCATGGATCGCGTCGATGCTGTCACCAAAGACCGCTGCGTGCACATCACAGAGCTTCATCACCTGATCGACTGTGATCGCCCCACTTTCCATCAGTTTGCGTTCGGCTGCGGCCAGTTCCTCGGCGGCGACAGTGCCGAACTCCGCTTCAAAGTCTCCCCTGACCGCTGAGGCCTCCTCGCCGTTGTGCAAGCGCTCGATGATCTCTTTCAACTTCAATATCTTGGTGTCGTCCATGACCCCTCCTCTGAATATGATTTATTATCCTACTGTTCTAATATGATATAAAGCGCTCCAAGAGTGAAGCGCTTTATCATCAAAAGTATGAATATTGTTGATCAGTAGGCGTTGGTGATATAGTGCTCCAGCTCGCCAATCTGGAAATCCCGCTCCTCAAGGGCTACCTTGACCACGTCTCCGATGGAGATCATGCCAACGACCTTGTCATCCTCCATCACCGGAAGGTGGCGGAAGCGTCCGGCGGTCATCAACTGCAGACAGTCTTCGGCGCTCTGGTGTGGCTTGACGTAGGTGACGTGGGTCGTCATCACATCCTTGACCTTGATCTCAGCGGTGTTCAGGTGCTCGAGACGACGGGAGAAGTGGCGGATGATATCCCGCTCCGAGAGGATTCCTTTGATGTCTCCCGATTCGCTGAGGACCAGCAACGCACCGATCTTGTGCTCGGTCAACTGCAAAAGAGCATGGGCCAATACATCGTCAGGCTTGATGCTGTACACTGCGTTTCCCTTCTGGTCCAAAATTGACTGTACGTTTGCCATATCATACCTCCACATTTTAAAATTTAACTTGTTCCTTTAGCGTACTGTACCGTAGGCAAAGTCGCAAGATGTTTGTTATGGCGAACAAACGCTTCTTGGCTACTCAGCTAACCACAGTTTCGGTCCAGATGCAAGCAAATTTATACATTTAGTTGTCAATAGCAATCAATTACAGTATATCTATCCCTATACCCTAGGAGAGAGCC
>LVBE01000175.1 GCA_001603105.1 Spirochaetales bacterium Spiro_03 | reverse complement strand
GTTCAGCGTCGCAACCCTCAACCCCACACCCTTGCCGCTATCCTACATCTTGGGCCTGGAGCTCTGCTCCTATCTGGGCTGGGTCAGCGGTACGGTCGTGGGTTTTCTCATCGGATCGGTCCTCCCCCCTCTGTTGCAGCTCGCAGTCGGAGTGACCCTCTACGCCCTCTTTACCGTCCTGCTCACCCAGCAGTTCAGGCAAAAGGGGGCGATGGTACTCGCCATCGCCGCCCTCAGCGGTGGGCTTCATACCCTCCTTTCCGTCAGCTTCGGCGTACCGGTGGGATGGTCCTTTGTCGTCTCAATGCTCACTGCCACATTTGTCGGGGCTCTGGTCATCGACGAGGAGCGTGTCCAATGAAATTCGTGATCCCGATCCTCGTCAGCGCCGCAGCCACCTTCATCGTCCGGCTTCTGCCCTACTACGTCTCTGCCATAGACCGGCTGCCGCCCTTTCTCTCCAAAAGCCTACGCCTGCTGCCGATCGCAGCCCTCGGCCCCTTGATCTTTCCAGCAGTCATCACCGACTATCCCAGCCGCTGGTGGGCAGCGCTGCTCGGCCTCGCCGTCGCCTCGCTCTTCGCTTGGCGCAAGAACGGGATGATCATCCCGATCTTGCTCTCAATACTCACCACCTGGATAGCCCTGGCTGTGTAGGAGCGTCTATGTTCGATGCCCACCGCCACACAAGCAGCGACGGAGTCTGTAACCAAGACGCCCTATATGCCACCTCTGACCCTGGCCAGTGGCACACCGATCCTAGTGGAGCAGCGGTGCTCTGCCTCGGAGCCTTGGCCAAGGCCCCCCTACCCGACCCATCTCTTCTCTACGATCGGCTGAAAGCCGATGCGAACCTCCAGATCGGTGAGGTAGGCCTCGATCGCCGCTACGGCGGCTATGAGGAGCAGCGGACCTTTTTGATGGAGGCCCTGACCATAGCCTGGGAACTGGGTCGAAGCATAAGCCTGCACTGCGTTCGCGCCGACGGCGACCTATTGACAATTCTCAGATCCCGCGCCCGTACGCTGCCAGTTACGCTCTGGCACGGCTGCACCGCAAGTTCGGAGAGCCGCAGGGAGGCGTCACGCCTCGGTCTTATCATCTCCTACGGCCCGCGCCTCTACCAGAGTAGAATCGCCAAGGAGGGGGCGGGCCTGTTGGCGGTGAACTGGGTCCTTGAGAGCGATTGGGAGGGACAAGAAGCACTCTACCGCCCCTTCTTTATCCAGCACATCCGTTCGTTCTCCCGTCTCACTGGACTAAGTGAGGAGAACGTGATAGAGAACAGTCGTGCAAAGCGAGCAATTCTTACGAATCCGTCGTCTCATCGGTGACGAGGCGGTTACAACACTCCATCAGAAGCGGGTGGTCATTGTCGGCCTCGGCGCTGTCGGCGGCATGTGCCTGGAGAGCCTGGTGCGTAGTGGCGTCGGCTGGCTGCGGATCGTCGATTTCGACACGGTGGGCATCACCAACATCAACCGCCAGATCCTGGCGACCCACATGACCGTGGGCCAGAGCAAGACCAGTGTCGCCAAAAGTCGCATCGAGGCGATCAATCCCCACTGTACCGTCGAGGTCCTCCCCCTCTTCGTCAACAACGACTCGGTCCACCAAATCCTCGACGGCCAGATCGACTTGGTCATCGACGCCATCGATTCACTGAACCCAAAGTGTGCGCTCCTGGAAGCGGCGTACAAGCGCAATATTGCAATCATCAGCAGCATGGGCGCAGCACTGAGGCGTGACCCGCTCTTGGTACGACGCGGTGATCTGATGGATAGTTGGGGCTGCCCCCTGGCCCGCAGCGTCCGATCCAAGCTACGCAGAAGAGGCGTCGGACGGGGCATCGAGGTGATCTTCAGCGCCGAGGCGGTGCGTTACACCTACCGTGATCCCGAAGATGAGGAGCACGCCGATTTCAATGAACAGATCAGCGACCAGGGCAGGCGGCGCAACGTGCTCGGAAGTCTGCCGACCGTCACTGCGGTCTTTGGCCAGAACCTCGCCCACCTCGCCCTCTCCAAACTGCTTGCAGACGAGGTGTTCTCAGGCCAAGAGACGTACAACCCCGCTAGTCGACACACACCAGCGGAATAAAGTACTCAGGGCGGTGGAAATCAGGCTTCATCGTCCCGATCTCAGCGGCTGCCAGGTAGTGGGGCTGGACAAGTTTATCGCCACACTTGTAGAAGTTTCCTCTCAGCCCGACATCCTTTGCCCGCTGACCATCCTCCAAAAGTCCCAGACTTGCAAGGTCGAGGATAAGGTCGGCCTGCCATCGACTTCTGGCGTTGGAGTTCTCCAAGATTTTCACCTCATAGGGGATCGTATCGATGAACGTCGGAGTGTAGTAGCGACGCCCCTGGCGGCCGCTGCCGCGGGCGACGAGCATCATCGTAGAGGCGGAGCACTCGATGTTCACGTACTCATCACTGCCTTCGCGCTGCAAGAACGCCTCGACGCAGCTATCCTCCCACACCGCTTCGTTGTGCGCCTTCGTCATCCGCCTCAGTTCCACTTCCTTGACCATGAAGCGCAGATATAGACGCTGTTCTTCCCACCTGAGGCGCACCGATGCCTCAATTCCTTCCCATTCGCCCCAAAGTGGCACCAGCATCGTAGGGAGGGCACTATCAAGATTGCCACGACCAATATGAATCACCTGTGTACACATGGGTCTGAGTATAGTCAACCAAACACTTCTATCATAGCCCTTTTTGAAGCAATCTGGATCTGGTCTGGCCTAGAGGGGTATCACAGTCAAGGAGTGACCCATGAAGATTATTCGCACCCTCATCATCGCCCTGGCAGCACTGTCGCTGGCCAGCTGCCAACAGAGCCCTGATCACGGCTCTGGGCGCGCAAGCCTCACCGTCCAGCTTTCGGCCCCCCGCTTCTCCCACCGTGCCTTGATCCCCACGCCTCAGCAGTTGAGCATCGATCACTTCACCATCGAGGCGAGCGGACCTAACGGCCAGACGGCACACGTGACCACCGAGGCAGAAACGGTGACCCTCGGAAACCTGGCCATCGGATGGTGGCACCTTGCGGTGGTCGGCTACAACAGTGACGGCACCGCACTGGTAGAGGGCAGTGCCACAGCCCTGTTGAGTTCAGTCACTAAAACGGTGACGGTCGAATTGGACACGCTGGTGGGAAGCGGCAGCCTCGATCTTACCGTCAGGTGGGAGGTCGATCAGGTGGACAGCGACGCTGAATTGCTCATCACCCTCTATGACCAGAGCTTGGCAGACGTTGGCGTAGGAGAGCCGGTCATGGACCTGGAGGGTGGAAGAGCGACGCTTATAGCCAATCTGCCCTCTGGCTCCTACGTGGCCAAGATGCAGCTCTTCAGCCAAGGGGTTGCCGTCAGCGGAGCTACCACGGCGATCAGGATCATCGATGATCAGGTGAGTAGCGGCGATATTAGCCTGGTCATCGGAGACCTGTCGACGACCTACACGTTGGTGGTGGTCAACAAGACAGGCCTGCCGATCGAGGGCAGCGTGAGCGTTACTCCCGAAAACCCTGAGCCAGGAGATGCGGTCACGATGACCTATACTCCCATCTCACTGCCCGAAGGCATCGAAGAAGGCGATCTCTCCATCGCTTGGTACTGTGAGGGTGAGCTCGTTAGCGAAGGCTCGGCGTCATATGCGAGTACGCCGGCCAGTGGCACCCACCGCTACGATGTGATCGTCAGCCACCCTGGCCTTGGCAGCATGGGCTCGACCTCACTGCTCTTCTTCATGCCCCTCAGAACTGAAGGCGGCCACTAGGTGTTCTCCCATCGGTGTGGGGCGCAGCGTCTTGGCGTCGATCGCCCCCACCTTGACCTTCATCACGCACAAGGTATCTGTGCCGCGCTTGACCGTCTGCACGAAGGTCAGCGAGAAACGCTTGACCGACAGAGCTGTCGTCTCAACCTCCAACAGGTCATCGAGGTAGGCTGGACTTTGATAGTCACAGCTGACCGACTTGACGACAAAGAGGAGATTCAGAGACTCAAAGAGGTTGGTCCCTGACCCCTCGATCTGGTGATCAGAGGCGATCTGGCGCAACATCTCTGTTCGGGCATGTTCGGCGAAGTCGAGGTACCGGGCGTGGTAGACGATGCCACCGCAGTCGGTATCGCTGTAGTAGACGCGTTGGTAGTAGCGGTGAATCAAGCTCATAGCGTAACCGGAGCTCCATCAAAGCGCAGCGTCGCCACATAATCGTCGTAGGTCTGGGCACGGCGGATCATATCCACCGACCCGTCACGGCGCAAGAGGTACTCGCTGCTGCGCAGCTTGGCGTTGTAGTTGAACCCCATCGCATGGCCGTGGGCCCCTGCGTCGTGGATCACCACGACATCGCCTGGGACCACCTTCGGCAGGAGCCGGTCGATGGCAAACTTGTCGTTGTTCTCACACAGAGAGCCGGTGACATCATAGCGGTGATCGGCTCTCTGCTTGTCCTTGCCCAACACGGTGATGTGATGGTAGGAGCCGTAGAGAGCCGGCCTCATCAAGTTGGCCATGCTCGCATCGAGGCCGACATACTCTTTGTACTTGCTAGTGACGTGCAGCACCTCACTGACCAGGTAGCCGTACGGACCGGTGATGACGCGTCCGCACTCAAAGTAAATCTCAACGGGATCGAGGCCATTGGCCCGGATGATCTGATCGTAGAGGCTCCTCATCCCGTCGCTGACCGCCTTCAGGTCCATCGGCTCATCCTCCGGTCGATAGGGGATACCGATGCCTCCACCCATGTCGATGAAGTCGATGCGTACCCCCGCTTCCTTCCAGATTCGCAGCGCTAGGCTGAAGAGCATCCGTGCCGTCTCAATGATGTAGGAGCCGTCAAGCTCATTGCTGGCGACCATCGTGTGTAGCCCAAAGCGCTCTGCTCCCTTTGCCTTGGCCATCTTATAGCAGTCGATGACCTGGCTGCTGGTTACCCCGTATTTTGCCTCGACGGGGTTTCCTATGATCGCGTTGCCGGTGCGCTCAGGGCCGGGGTTGTAGCGAAAACTGATCGTCTTGGGGAAGGTCCCGATCGCCCGTTCGAGAGCTTCGATGTGGGTGATGTCATCGAGGTTGATGATCGCCCCCATCTCGTAGGCAGCCTTAAACTCATCAGGCGGGGTATCGTTGGAACTGAGCATGATCCGCTCTCCACTGATACCGCACGCCTTGCTGATCAACAGCTCAGGCAGGCTCGAGCAGTCGGTCCCAAACCCCTCTTCGCCCAACAGCTTGATGATCGTCGGATTCGGGCACGCCTTTACGGCAAAGTAGTTGGTAAAGCCTGGTGCCCAATCAAAGAGGCGCACAAAACGGCGGGCGTTGTCGACGATCGCTCTCTCATCGTAGAGGTAGAACGGGGTGGGAAGGCGGTGGGCAAGCTCCAGTAGCTCACCGTGGCCCAACGGAAGTTTCTTTTCACTCATATGCCTGCATTCTCCTTCACGCTTTTCATTGCTTGTTCAACATCCTCACGGTGGCCGTAGGAGGAGAAACGCACGAAGTGCTTCCCTGCCGGGCCGAAGCCCCCACCGGGGGTGACCACCACGTGGCAGCGCTCGAGCAGAAGGTCGAAGAACTGCCAACTATCCATCTCATTGGGGGTCTTGGCCCAGATGTAGGGGCTGTTGACTCCCCCATAGACCGTCAGTCCCAGGCTGGTAAGCCCGTCTCGGATGATCTTTGCGTTGCCCAGGTAGTATTCAACCAGTGCCCTGCTCTCCTCATAGCCTCTACCGAAGAGGGCCGCATAGCCACCTCGCTGGCTGATGTTGCTCGCTCCATTGAAGAACGTACACTGGCGTCGGTTCCACAGCTTGTTGAGCACCCCTGGACCCCCATCCTCACACTCCAGCTGATGGGGCACGATCGTCCAGCCCAGTCGTACGCCGGTGAAACCGCTGAACTTGGAGAAACTGGAGATCTCGATGGCGCACCGTTTGGCCCCCTCGATCTCATAGATCGAGCGAGGGTATCCCTCTTCGGTGATGTACTCGCTGTAGGCACTGTCGTAGATGATCACGGCCTTGTTGGCGATGGCGTAGTCGACGAACGCCTTCACCTCCTGGTGGTTCGCCACCGCCCCGGTTGGGTTGTTGGGGTTGCACAGATAGATCAGGTCGACTTTCCCGTTCGGCGGTGTGGGGATGAAGCGCCCCTCTTCACTGGTTGTGAGATAGACAAAGCCATCGTACTGGCCGCGCTCCGCATTGTAGCGGCCGCTACGTCCACCGACGACGTTGGAGTCGACGTAGACTGGGTATGCAGGGTCCTGGATGGCGACCACGTTGTCGGGGCCGAAGATCTGCTGGATATTGGCGGCATCGCTCTTGGCCCCGTCACTGATGAAGAATTCGGTCGGCTCCAGGTCGACACCCCAGCGGCGGTAGTAGTCAACCATCGCCTCTCTGAGGTAGGTATCACCTTGCTCATCACCGTAGCCGGTATAGGTGGCTCGATCGCCGAGGGCGTCGATCTTCTCCTTCATCGCGATGCGTACTGCCTCAGGCAGGGCTTCGGTCGTGTTGCCGATGCCCAGGCGCATGACTGGAACGCCAGGATTTTTCTTCTGCCACTGTGCTGTTCTGCGGGCGATTTCAGGGAAGAGATAGCCACTGGCCAGGGTATTGAAGTGCGCATTGATCGTTGCCATGCAAATCCATCTCCTTAAGGGGGATTGGGACCCCGTAGTCTATGGGCCACAGGTTAGCAGAATGCAACATTCATGTCCATACTATAACAGTTTGTTTTTATTATAACAAACCATCTCACTTCTTCTTGGATTTCCTGCCCCTCTGCTCCCGTTCCTGGCTCGCTTTCATGAAGTCAGCGATCGTCCCCCCTGCTGAAGGAGTACGCTCAACGACATGCTCGCTGCTGTGCGC
>LVBE01000174.1 GCA_001603105.1 Spirochaetales bacterium Spiro_03 | reverse complement strand
AGAGGCGTTCATACTCTGATCGGATGTTGGTGGTGAAGATTCCTGGGTCATCGGAGCCAACGACGATGGGAGGGATGGCTTTGCCTTCCTTCTCCCATTGTAGCCATGTCCAGAGGTGATGGGTTGCAAGAGACTTGTGTGGACCGATCATGACGTTGCTGGTAGGGAGCGTCTCGATGACGATCTCTTTGGAGTGAAGGTATGAGAGCATCCCTTGTTGGAGGATGCGGATGGTATGGTCGTCAATCAATGAGTTGACGGTGGTGAGCTGCTTCGCTCTCTCTGACCGGAGGAAGAGGTCGTGGTAGGCGAGTGTGAGGGCCAGCGGAATATGGCAATCCTCTTCTCTGCACGCCTTGATCTCTTCCTCCGTGATGAGAAGAGAGTGATCCAAGTCGGTATTGGGAAAGAGGACGATCAGGGGATGAAACCTTCTCAGTCTCCAGGCTCCGATCAACTGGGAGATCGGCCACTCCTGGTCATAGAGTGAGACAGAGTATCCCCTGATAGCCTCTGCTAGGTGAGGGACCAGCGCTGTCAGTTCTTTGATGTTGTGGCTATTGATGAACTCATAACAGAAGAGCAGGTCATCGAGGTATTCAACCGTTGGAATCTTGATCGTCTGTCCTGTGAACAGATCGGGGTCGATGGCTGTTGCACACCCATGTCCGATCCTATCCCCTCTGCCAAGCTCACAGAACTCGACCGCTTCATAGATGGCCCTGAGCCCTCCGGTGATGGTGAAGAAGTCCTCTCCTGC
>LVBE01000173.1 GCA_001603105.1 Spirochaetales bacterium Spiro_03 | reverse complement strand
CAGCGGGAGAGTGCCACGTTGACATCGTGGAAGTCGCCAGTTCAATCCTGGCATCGCCCATAGCAAGCATCCATCGGGATGCTTGCTTTTTTATTGGCGCCTGAATGTCGCCATGACATCCATCACCTCCTTGATCTTCTCACTGCGTTGCGCCTCATCATCGCTCTGTAGCGCATCGACGACGCAGGTGTTGAGATGACTCTCCATCACCAAGTCCTCGACCCGCTTCAGCGCGCTGATGACAGCGCTGAGCTGTAAGAGGATGTCAACACAGTATCGTCCACTTTCCACCATGTTGCGGATCCCTTTTACCTGCCCCTCGATCCGGGCGAGCCGGACGTCGGCTTTCTTCCGCGCTGTGCTATCCATACACTCTATATATACCCCCGTAGGGTATATGGTCAAGATAGTCAGAAGCGAATTTCCGTGATTATAGCGCGTACTGTCGAGCTTGTTACTATCAGTGAATACTATACTCCCCATGGGTATGGTTGTTGGCCAAAGTCTCATTCTAAGGTGTTTCGATGGTATAGTGTCTGCTATGGGTGCAATGAGGAGCCGGACAGATGAAGATTGCAACTATAGGCCGGTACTCGCATGTTTGGATATACACTCAAAGCGTCTCAACTTGAGCCCCATCGCTCAATCATGATCGCTCTCTCCGAGAAAGCTCTTCTTGATTTGCTGTATCTGTATCCCCAGTATGGGAGTCGAGAAGAGATGCTACAGTTGCGCCTTGATTGTGAGGAGATCGATGCAGGGCGTCTTGATGCATATACCCAACGCTTTGCTGTCAAGGCCCTGGAAAAGCGTGTTCATATCATGAAGGAGGCGTATGGCTTATGATGGAATACGATACGCTGAGAACGTATTTTCCTCCGATAGTACAAGAACAGGCCACATTGGTTCCGTATATGATCAAAGAACTCATACAGTGCCAGATTCTTGAATTCATTTCCCATAGCACATATGCTTCAAAACTCTCTTTCATAGGTGATACTAACCTCCGGCTGGTAAGTCATATCGACCGATTCAGTGAAGATCTTGATTTCGACTGCAAGGAGATGGGGCGTGATGAGTTTTTGGCATTGACAGATTCAGTCGTCGATTACTTGGTCCGTCTCGGATATGGAGCATATGCGAAGGATAGGGAGAGCGATGTCCTTGT
>LVBE01000172.1 GCA_001603105.1 Spirochaetales bacterium Spiro_03 | reverse complement strand
GTTCGTAGAATTCTAACATGATACCTCGAATATATTCGTATATACTCATATATTGATACGTTTATTTTAGTGCAGAGTCAAGATAAGGGTGCTGATAGCTTCACCTTATTGCCTTGCCAGAGCCTTGACAAGCACCAACGAATGTACAGTCGCACAACAATTGCAAAGATGCGGCTCTGATAGCTGACGTAGTCAAAATTTCAGCGGAGAATGACGATAAGGAGAGACCCATATGAAGAGAGTTATCGCTTTGACTATCCTTCTTCTCTTGTTGTTATTGATGGGCTGTGACACTAAGTACGGCGGCTTTGAATCGGAAGAAGAGCCTAATAATAGCTTTTCTGAAGCAAATGAGTTTCAGGGCGTGAATATTTCATGGTCAGGCGCAATCAGCACAGCAGATGATCAGGATTTCTATAAGATTTACTTGGACGAAGGGAAGAAGTATGAGTTTATATTGGACAATCTCCAGTGGGACTTAAATTTCATGCTGTACGTCTCCGAACCAACGATCGATTTTCATTCAAGCTCTGATAACCCTAACTTGGAAAATGAGGTCATTACATTGGATTCGGCTCCATATAGGGGCTGGTATTATTTATTGGTTGAAAAATCCTCCCATAATGCCAGTGGCAATTACTTCGGAAAATACGTGGTGAACCTGAAAAAGATTGTTTGATAGAGTAGCGAGCGCGCTGTAGGCAATTTCGTTCATTGTATCTCCTTCAGCAAGCCGTTCCATTCGATGATTGGGTACTGTTCGACGTTCCGAAACATTCGTAGTTTTGTGTAATCCGATTTCAATTCTTGTGACAGACAAAATGCCGACAGCTACTTACCGATGGGCTGGCTCTGTTTAACAAGGCTTTCTTTGTTGAAAGAATTTGCGTATCTAATGATGTGGGTCCTTTCACTTAAATGGAACACATCGCTGTTGCACCGATTTTGGTTATGGTAGGTTTTTCGACCCATGAAGTTTTTCAGAATGTACAGCCCTACGACAATTACAAAAGCGAAGGTCTGATAGCTGACGTAGTCAATATTCTATCGGAGAATGACGGTAGGGAGAGACCAACATGAAGAGAGTGATTCTAATCATCGCCGCCCTCGTGCTCCTCGTCTCTTGTGAGCCGGCCAGTACCTATGAGAGGGAAAGCAACAACACCCGTGAAACAGCAAATGCGCTTGTGAACGGATACCATAAAGGAAAGATCGGCTGGGTAGGTGACCAGGACTTTTGGGTGTTGACCATCAGCGATACACACACCCACACTTTCGGTCTCACCGGCCTTAAGAGCAGACTGCAGCTGGTGGTCTATATCTATGATTTGTTCAACGCCAGTGACTCGGGCATGACAGACAACGACCGTTTTGATGTCACTGAGGGGGAGATAACCATCCGCTTTGCTGATACCAATCTACGGCGCATTCACCTCTTGGTCGAGGAGTCAGAGGCGACAGCCGAACATGAGACCGGGCCGTATACCATATACCATGTGACGAGCTGAAGAGCCTTGACGAAACGGTTGCTCTAGCTTACTATCCCTAGCGTACAGACAGTACAACAACACTATATCTTGTGCATGCAGGACAGGGAAGTTGGGTAAAAGCCCACGCGGTCCCGCCGCTGTGAAGGGGAGGAAGTTGCCATAACCACTGAAGTTATTCGGGAAGGGGCAACATTCCGATGATCCTGAGCCAGAAGACCTCCCTGCATGGAAGCGTAGCCACGGAGCATGGCGAAGGCGCCCTCGGAACCATTCCACTTGGCGTATTGTCCGCTCTTGGTTGCAAAGGAGAGCGAGATGCTTACCCATGTCTTCAAGCGTGACGGGACCAAGGTCTTCTGCGATGGACAGAAGATTGCAGTCGCAGTAGAGAAGGCAGCTAGGGCTGCAAACCAGAACGTCGATGTCGACGCCATCAGCACAGCAGTACTCAACAAAGCCGCCCAGCAAGGCAGGACCTCCATCACCGTCGAGGAGATCCAGGACCTCGTGGAGGGCCAATTGATGGACGGTGGGTACACCGAGACCGCCAAGGCGTACATCCTCTATCGCGACAAGCGACGGAGCGTGCGCGAGGGCAAGGCCCTCATCGACGCCACCGTCGCCCTCTTTGACGACTACCTCGATGACCGCACCTGGATGATCCAGGAGAACGCCAACACCAAAAAGTCGATCAACGGGATGAACAACTACATCCGCGAGGCGTTCACCCGCCGCTATTGGCTCAGTGAAGTCTATCCTCCAGCCATTGCACAAGCTCACCAAGAGGGGGACATCCACATCCACGATCTTGGCTTCTACGGCGCCTACTGCTGCGGCTGGGACCTTGAACAGCTCTTGACGATGGGCTTTGGCGGGGTGGAGGGCAAGGTCTCCTCCAAGCCTGCCAAGCACCTACGCTCTTTCCTCGGACAAGTGGTCAATGCCACCTTCACCACCCAGGGCGAGTGTGCAGGCGCTCAGGCGTGGTCCAGTTTCGACACCTACGCCGCGCCCTTCATCAGAGCTGATGGCCTCGGATACGAGCAGGTCAAGCAGGCGCTGCAGGAGTTTGTCTTCAACCTCAACGTCCCCACCCGCGTGGGCTTTCAGTGCCCCTTCAGCAACATCACCCTCGATCTGGTAGTTCCGTCACGGATGAAGGAGAAACCGGTCATCATCGCAGGGGAGGCGCAGAGCACCTGTTACGGTGATTACCAGGCGGAGATGGATCTCTTCAACACCGCCTTCTGTGCGGTGATGAGCGAGGGCGACAGCTCAGGGCGGGTCTTTACCTTCCCCATTCCAACGATCAATGTCACCAAGGCGTTCGATTGGGACAGTCCAGTCGTCGACGCCATCATGACGATGACGGCCAAGTACGGCATCCCGTACTTCTCCAACTACATCAACAGCGACCTCAGTCCCGAGGATGCTCTGTCGATGTGCTGTCGTCTGCGCCTCGATACCAGCGAGCTGCGTAAGCGCGGCGGCGGGCTTTTTGGATCAAACCCGCTGACCGGCTCCATCGGGGTTGTGACGATCAACCTAGGGCGCATCGGCTACCTCTCTGAGAACGAAGAGCAGTTCCTTGAGCGCCTTGCCGCCCTCAGCGATCTGGCAGCAGAGAGCCTGAATCTCAAGCGCGCTGTCATCGAGCGGGAGACCGAGCGGGGGATGTACCCCTTCAGCGCCCGATTCCTTGGTCCCATCAAGGAGCGCGAGGGAGCCTATTGGGCCAACCACTTCTCCACCATCGGGGTGGTAGGGATGCACGAGGCGCTGGTCAACCTCTACGGCGATGAGGAGGGCATCACTGGCAAAAGAGGCCAGAGCTTTGCCCTCAAAGCCCTGGATCTACTGCGAGATCGGATCGTCACCTACCAAGAGCAGAGTGGTTCATACTTCAATCTTGAGGCAACGCCGGCTGAGGGGACTAGCCACCGCCTCGCCAAGCTGGACCGTGAACGCTACAGTGATATCATCACCAGTGGCAGTGCGGTGCCGTACTATACCAACTCAACCCAGCTGCCGGTAGGGTTCACCGACGATATCTTCGAAGCGCTCGATCTTCAAGATGAGCTACAGTGCGCCTATACCGGAGGGACGGTGCTCCACCTCTACCTCGGTGAGCGCATCGCCGACCCTCAGCAGGCGAAGCGACTCATCAGGCGGGTCTTTGAGCACTACCGACTGCCCTACATCTCGCTCACCCCTACCTTCTCAACGTGCGTCGACCACGGCTACCTTGATGGAGAACAGCCTACCTGTCCCCACTGTGGCCGTACGACTGAGGTGTGGACGCGTGTGGTCGGCTACCTCAGGCCGGTGGCGGACTTCCATCAGGGCAAGAAGGAGGAGTACGGCGAGCGTGTGCTCTTTGCGGGCGTGGCGGTATGAGGATCGCCTCCATCCAGGGAAGTTCACTCTTGGACTTCCCTAAAAGCCTTAGCTGTATCCTCTTTACCCAAGGCTGTCAGTATGACTGCTTCTACTGCCATAACCGCCCCCTGATCGCCCCCGTTGGATCGAGAGAGGAGGTCGACGCCCTCTCATTTCTGAAGCGGCGCATCGGTCTTTTGGATGGGGTGGTCATCACCGGCGGAGAGCCGACGATCCATCGGAGTCTTGGCCGCTTCATCGAGGCGGTCAAGGCTATGGGCTTTCGCGTCAAGCTCGATACCAATGGGAGTAACCCTTCGTGCCTGGCGGCGCTTTTGAAAGAGGGGCTACTCGACTACGTCGCCTTGGACGTGAAAGCCACTGAGGCGCAGTATCGCCTCATATGCGGGCCCAGGGCGCGCTGGGAGACGGTCATGGAGAGCTTGGAGCACCTTGGCGCCTCATCGTGCGCCTTCGAGGTGCGCACCACTGTCTATCCGACTATGAAAGGCGAGGACCTGGAGGAAATTGCCGACAATATCGGAAAGGTCAGGCTGTGGCGACTGAACCACTACCGTATCCCCGACCAATACAAAGACGAGGATCGGAATCTCGTCTTCTCTCCGGTCATGGATCGCTCATCCATCGAGGCATGGATTGAGAGAAACCGGGACCGGATCCAGGCGCTGGATGTTACAACCTAAATAAAGATAGGAAGTTGTCAGTAATGTAAAAATATAGTCTATAAGCGATATAATTAGTCTTACGTTTGTCTAGAAATACTCTATAATTTATTAATATGTAATAAATAATTACCCTATCTTGACAGATTTTGTTGATGCTGGGTATCCTATGAGGATGAGTACGA
>LVBE01000017.1 GCA_001603105.1 Spirochaetales bacterium Spiro_03 | reverse complement strand
TCGATACGTGTGCCTATTGTTGTAAACGCTACACAGCGTTGTGGCTATGAAAAGCTTTAGAGCAAGGGAGGCACAATTGCTTAAGGTTGCAGAAGGTTTGATGCCTACATAAAAAATAATCGCCATCCTGCCATCTGGCATTGTTGATGTTGGGTTGACCACCTACAATGCAAATACAAAGGCAGGTGCGTATGGACATACAAGCAACACTCGTCCAGCAAATCATAGCGCAGTCCCCGTGGCTCACAACCTATTGCGCCACCATGCCAAAACGCTTTCTTGCACAATTGGAACCATACCAACTTGGACCTAATAAGCGGTTGATCACAAAAGGAGAGAATCATCGCTTTGTCTATCTTATGTACGATGGCTCACTACAGATCATCAATGAGTTCGACAACAATAGGATCTTCGCCTATGCTGCCAAAGATGCTACCGGATTCAGCGGCCTACTCGAGTTTTTCTCAGGCAGGGACAAAGCGACTTCGACAGTCATCACCTTACGCCAATCATATTTCCTTAGGATGCATAGAAGCAATTTTGCACAATGGATGGATGAAGATACGCGAGCATTCCGCTCTATCGTGAACGCGTTTGCCAACCAGATCTACCCAGCTTTCTTCTCCATGGGCTCCGCCCATATCTACCCAAAATACATCATCCTTCTACAATACTTGGCAAAAACCTACTCACCTCAGTTGCAGACCAAAACTACCGTCACAGTCAACCAAACCCGAGAGGAATTGGCTCAAGAGCTAGGGCTAAGTCTGAGGACCACCTACCGACTGTGTTCACGCCTAGTCGAGGAGCAAATGGGGATCATCGTACGCAAGAAAATCCAGCTTACGCGAGAGCATATGAATCGCATCAATACTACCTTGGAGAACTACACCTATGAACGGATATCCTAATGTTGTCCTCTTTCTATCCGATGACCACGCTGCCTGGGCGTGTGGATGCTATGGGAACGAAGACGTACACACCCCCTCTCTGGACTACCTTGCGGAGCACGGGGTGCAAATGCTCAATGCCTTTACTCCCACCCCTGTCTGTTCCCCTTCCCGAGCCTGCCTGATGACCGGACGTCTCGCATCCCAGCACGGGGTTCATGATTACATCGGCACCACCGGAGCATTCGATGTCGACTTCAACTGGATGGAGCAGGAGCTGTTGCTTCCTCAGCTCTTCCAGCAAGCCGGCTATGAAACTATCCTCATCGGCAAATGGCACCTTGGGCAGGAACGGATGGCCAAGCAGGGTTTTGACCATGCCTTCGCCATTGGCCCTGACTATCCCATCTATCACCAAGGCAAACGGACTTGGTATAGAAACGATGAGCCGGTCATCAAGGATGGCCTTAACTCAAGCATCATCACCGAAGAGGCGGTGGCGTATCTGGCCGGTCGCACATCCGGCAAACCGTTTCTTTTAGTGATCGGCCACTATTCAACCCACAGTCCTTGGGACGGGCATCCAGAACCGTTGGTGAACTATTATAGGAAAAAACACCTTCGCCCTGCGCAGCCAACCACCCAATACCCCTATGGCATGCTGGTCAACGAGGCGCTTGACAAGACCCGTCTAGATCCTGTTGAGGCGCTATGCCAATATTATGCAGGAGTCACCGAGATAGATAACAGTGTAGGCGCCGTCCTTCAGGAATTGAAAAACCAGAAACTTGATGACTCAACCTTGGTCATCTATACCTCCGACCATGGTCTCAATTGTGGTCACCATGGCATGTGGGGAAAGGGCAACGCCACCTATCCGCTGAACCTGGTGGAACAATCCATACGAATCCCTCTGATCGTGTATAGCCCCAACCATGTGTTGAACAAACAAAAACGATCGGAATTCGTCGACCACACTGACCTGTTCGCCACTATCTTGGACCTAGCGGGGATTGTCGACCCCGAGAAAGAAAGACGTAACAGTCCTGGCAAAAGCTTTTATGCCCTGCTGACAAACGCACAGCCTCAATCAAATAACAAAACTCACCAGTTCTGTGAATACGGGCCTGTACGCATGATGCGTGACAGACGGTACAAACTCATTCTCTTCCCCCGCGACCAAGAGAGTATGTTCTTCGATTTAGAAATGGATCCCCATGAAGAGATGAACCTCTATCACGACAGTGACTACCGATCGATCATTGAAAAGATGAGTAGCGCTATTCACGATCACTTCAGCACCTATTGCGTTGCACAAAATGACGGGCTCAATGCCGCTCTTCCACAGTACAACCCACACGTAGCGTGGGACGATTATAAGGAGTACCAACTATGAAAAAAACGATTTTGATTCTTCTCTGTGTTGCTAGCGTGTTCCTCATACCCCTGTCAGCGACAGGACAAGCTGAGAAACAAGGGTCAAAACCCTCCGAATTGAAGCTGTTGGTCCCCCAGAGCCCAGGCGTGGTTGAAGGTGTCCAGGCAGTCGCCGATGTGTACGCAAAACTACACCCTGAGGTGACCATCACCCTGCGTTCGGTTCCGTTCAACAGGTACAAAGAACAATTGCAGGTCATGTGGGCATCAAACGATGTAGACGACATCATCACCACTGGCTCCCCAGACATCCCAAACTATGCCTACTATGGTGCGCTGTTGCCCATCGACGACATCATCCCCGATGCAGAACGCAGCCAGTTCATCAACGGAGCAATCGAAGCGGTCACCTACCAGGGGAAAATCTACGCCTATCCGTTCCGCGAGGCTGCGTCTGCCCTTTTCTATAACAAGGACTACTTCGATATGGCTGGCGTACAGGCTGCTCCTTTGGATAAGCCTTGGACTTGGGAACAATGGGAACAAAATATCACCAAGGTCATGCAGGTTGCCAAACAAAAAACCGGCAAGACTGTGTGGGGAATTACCTTCCTGTCCAACCCCGGCCGCGGTGACTTCTGGTTGACACCCATCATCCGCAGTAACGGAGTCAAAGGTTCACCTACCTATCAAGCAATCTCTGATGATGGGATGACGTTGAAGGGATATGCCGACACACCGGAGGCGCTTGAGGCGTATCGCTTCTATCAAAACCTTTACACCAAAAAACTCGCACCAAACGCAGAAATACCTGATGCGTTCGGAACCGGTCAGTCAGCAACGTTCCAAGGGTTTCTCAGTTCTGCTCATGATTTGGCAAAAAACTTTCCGGCTTTGAACTGGGGCATCATGCCACTTCCCTATTTCAAAACACCTATTATCCATACCGGAGGGTTCACGTATGCAATCTCGGCGAAGACCAAAAATGCGGCAGTAGCCAAAGATTTTGTAAAATTCGCTGGCTCCGATGAGGGTATTAAGGCGTACTTCGACGTATCAGGAACAGATTTAATCAGCCGTGCAGACTTCGCTAAACGGTACCCTGAATATTTCAATGATCCGTATCAAAAGATATTTACGTATCTCCTAGATACCTATGGAGAAGCAAGACCTAACACTCCTGCCTATGTCCTCTACAATTCCATAATTGGCTTCAATTTGTTTCTGGACTTGGCAAGTGGAGCTGATGTGTCTCAAACGGTTAAGGCAAAAATCAACGAATTCGAGACTCAAGCACGCTCGATGTAACATCACATGCGGCAGGAAGGCAACCCCTTCCTGCCAGGAGCGCCTATGGAACGATATACATACCGACGGGGAAGCAAGCAATGGGATCTCCTTGCAGCTATCCTGATCAACCTTGTCCCCACCCTGCTGTTGACCATTGTCTTCCAGCTCATTCCAATACTCATGGCAAGCTGGTATAGCTTCTTGAAAATCAACCTGATGGCAGGTACCAAACAGTTCATAGGGTTTGCCAATTACCTGAAGGCTGCAACCGATTCACGCTTCCTTCAATCCATGGGCACCACCGTTGAATATTTCCTCCTACGTGTTCCTCTGCAGGTTGTTTTCGGATTTTTGCTTTCACTGATCATCTATCATCCCAAGCGTTGGACAGCAGCGCTCAGAACAATCATCATGTTGCCAGTGGTAACTTCAATGGTCGTAGTCACGTCCATTCTTGCCTTGATGATGCACCCCTCCAACGGCTTGATCAACTCACTCTTAGTAACAGTCGGCCTGCCGGCACAGGGGTTTCTGACCGACCCCAAGCAAGCGCTGTTCTCGATAGTCCTCATCACAGTATGGAAAAATGTCGGCATGACCATGCTCTTCTTCCTCGCTGGTCTGATGGCCATTTCTCCCTCGCTGTATGAAGCAGCAATAATAGACGGTGCAACAAGCTTGCAAAAACATATGTACGTTACCATTCCCATGCTCAAAAGCACCTTCATTTTCGTGCTCATAACCACAACGATCCGCTCCTTTCAAGTCTTTGGCCCTGTTCTGCTGACTACCGGTGGTGGGCCCTTGAACACTACTCGGGTGGTGGTGATGGACATTTATGAAAATGCGTTTATCTTCAACCAACTAGGGTATGCATCAACACAATCAGTCTTGCTTGCCGTGATTTTAATTGTCATCTCACTTTTGCAAAGCAAGCTTTCTAGAAGGAGGACCTAATGAAACGTATCAAAACAGCATGCATCGCCCTTGCTATACTACTATTAGCGTCCATCTTTCTACTACCCTATCTTTGGATGTTGGGTTCCTCATTCAAGAGCCGAAGCGAGCTGTTCAGTTACGTACTACCGGTGAGTTGGAAAACTTTCATCCCGGTGGAACCGACGCTCAACAACTTCTCCACCCTGTTATTTCAACTCGGCTTCGCACGTACCATCTTCAATACCCTCGCGTTGAGTGTCATAACTGTTTTCGGCTCAGTGCTGCTCTGCTCTATGGCTGCCTTCGCCCTCTCGTTATTAGATTTTCCTGGCCGAAAACTGGCGTTCTTGATTATCATGTTCACCATGATGGTCCCCTTTGAGGCCAGAATGCTACCCACATTCCTTGTGGTCCAGGACATCGGGCTGAGCAACACCTTCACCGCACTGTACCTGCCGTGGCTTGCCGATGCCTTTCTGATATTTCTCTTCTCTAATCACTTTGCAGAAATCCCATTCGACCTCTATCATGCAGCAGTCATCGACGGATGCCCACACACTCGCATCTACAGCAAGATTATGCTTCCCAACATCACTGCAGCTCTGGTAAGTGGAGCCTTGATCAAATTCTTCTTCGCTTGGGACTCATATGTTTGGCCATTGATTATCCTACGAACCAACAAGTTTCAGGTCCTCGGTGTCGCCATCGCAAATCTATTCACGGACCAAAGTATCGCCTGGGAGTTGATCTTCAGCGGAGGTCTGTTGTCGACGTTACCGGTTGTCATCATTTTCATCTTGTTGCAAAACTACTACATTGCCGGCATGACCAGTGGAGGCATCAAAGAATGAAACCCAATATCCTTCTGATCATGGCCGATCAGCTTAGGGCGGATGCAATAAACCTAGGCAAGCATACGACCAAGTACACCCCAAATCTCGATGCACTGGCAGCAAAGTCCATCTGCTTCAACAATGCCGTCACAACAAGCCCGATTTGCGCTCCTGCCAGAGCAAGTATCCTCGCTTCGCTATATCCCCATCAAATGAATATCTGGGACAACAAGCCTCACACCTTCCCTGCCGAGGCAAGCAATTGGGTTAAAATACTCAGCCAGCAAGGGTACCGTACCAGTGTTTTTGGCAAGACCCACTACTATCCTTACAACGGCAGTGTGCCAGATATGCGCCTTGCGGAGAATCTTCTACATGCGTACGGCTATGATGTGGTTGATGAAATTCCCGGAGTTAGGGTCAGCGGAACCCTTCTGTCCCATCTGACTGCGCTATGGGAAGAGCAAGGGTACCTCAATATTATGCAGCAGGACCTTGCAAGACGCTACAGCGGAAAGCATACCTCAACTGAACCCTCTCCTCTGCCGTTGGAGCTGTACCCTGATATTTACGTTGGCACTAAAGCACTCGACTATCTGTCAACGTATGAAGAAGATCACCCTTTCTTCTGCTTTGTTAGTTTCGTAGGGCCTCATGATCCATGGGATTGCCCCGAGCAGTATTCCAGCCTCTTTAAAGACCAAACAATGGAAAAGCCTCTCGCACCGTTCGTGGACAAGAATCCAAAACGTTTGCAAGGCAACTGGGATACAGAGGTCCACCATCCCCCCCTTGACCTTGAGGATATCGAGGCTGTCAGGCGAAACTATGCTGGAAAAGTAAGTCTGATAGACGAACAGATCGGACATATTGTCAATTGTCTAAAAGAAAAGGGTTTATGGGAGGATACCTTGGTAATCTTCACCTCTGACCATGGAGAGCTGTTAGGAGACCACCACCGCCTGTATAAACAAAACTTTCTCAATGCTGCCCTTAAAGTTCCCTTGTTCATCAAACCTCCGCACATCGAGCAGGGCAGAACCTCTGATGCATTGGTGGAGTTGATCGACATCGGCCCCACTATAGTCGATTACGCCCACTCCGAGATGGACTACCCACATAGTGGCCGTAGCCTCAAGCCTGTCTTGGAAGAACCGACTTCCAATCATCGCCAGCGTGTGTTCAGTGAGTATAACCATGAAATCATGGTCTGGGACGGCACATGGAAGCTAGTAGTCACAGAAGATCTGAAACCATATCTGCTCTTCAACTTGGCTGAAGATCCAGACGAACAGGTTAATGTGGTCGGGCTATACCCAGAAATGGAAGAGCAGTTGCTCACTTCAATTGTTGACCATATAGACACCACTGACTTTGGGTTCACCCAACAATAGGAAATTGGCCATGACTGATAAACAACCGAATATTCTGATGCTTGTTACCGACCACCAGCTCTACTACCGTCATGGTTGGGATGAAGGACTGAGGCCATTGACACCCTATCGAGATCGCCTCGCCGCACAAGGGGTGACATTCACCCGATCCTATGCCATCTCTCCGTTATGCAGCCCAGCTAGAAGAAGTTTATTGTGTGGCCAGTATCCGCATACCCATCGTAATTTCCACAACCAGAGCAACATCCCGTTCACGTCACCGGTTTACTTCCAGCTCCTTGAACAGGCAGGATATGAAACCTATTTTTATGGCAAATGGCATGCCGGACCCGGCGACGCCCACAGTCTGGGAGCGAAAGGATTCTCCCTTCCTGGGTATGGCAACCCGTACACGACGAAGGAATACGCCCAGTATTGCAGTCAATTGGGGCTGTCGGGGGCGTTCCATTCAATCGAGAACGTATTCTGGAACAGCGATACAAAGAGACACTTCCCACTTTTATATGAGGGTAATGATGCGTATCAGTGTACGGGAACCTGGTGCGGAGAGACGGCTTTTGGAATAACCACCACCGATAAGCGCAGTCATGAAAGCTTCTTTCTTGCACACCTTGCTCAACAAGAACTTCATAGATTGGCAGCTGAACAGAAGAAATTTCACCTCAGAGTCGATTTCTGGGGTCCTCACCAACCCTACTTTCCAACCCAAGAATATATTGATCTCTATGATCCATCTGATATCAGCGAATATGGTAATTTTCAGGATAGGCTTGCCAATAAGCCACAAATCTATCGCCATATGAACCGCCCCATAGCGGATGAACATGGAAACCTTATCATTCCGAGTGTTTTTTCGTGGGAGAAGTGGCAGCGCCTCTTACAAATCGCCTTTGCACAAACCACTATGGTCGATGAGGCAATCGGCGACATCCTAACCACCGTCGAAGAACTCGGCTTGGCAGAAAATACCATAGTCATTCTGACCAGTGACCATGGGGATGCATTGGTCAGCCATGGCGGCATGTTCGACAAGGGTAGTTTCATGACTGAAGAAACTATTCGAACTCCCTTGGTGGTCCGCTATCCGGGAATGATTGAACCAAATACGCACTGTGACACTCTGGTCAGCACCTTGGATATCGTACCAACGCTACTGGATGTTGCCCAAGTTCCCAAACAGCAAGAGCTTCCCGGTTCAAGTCTCCTGTCGTTGTTACACGATGAAGATCGATCGAGCCTGTTATTGGAAAGCTATGGACAGGGCTTTCGTGATACCAAACGATGTAGAACCTTGATTACCAAACAGTATTCTTTTACTCGAAACGAAGGGGATGTCGATGAGCTGTATGACCTTCAGGCCGATCCATACCAGCTAAAAAACCTGGCAACCGATCCTGGCTGTGAGTCATTGCTCCAAAACCTTTCAAACCAATTGCTTCAAGCGTGCCTGAAGGCACATGATCCTGATATTGAAACTTTCTTTTCCCGGAGCCAACCATGAACACACCTACGATTCATCTCCAAGCCCAAAAAGGCGACATCGCTACAGTAGTATTATTGCCTGGTGACCCTCTGAGGGCTAAATATATCGCCCAGACCTATCTGGATAATCCAAGGTGCTATAATGAAGTACGTGGCATGCTTGGTTTCACCGGCTGGTATCAGGGAACATTGGTTTCTGTACAAGGGACCGGCATGGGCGGCCCTTCGATGGGAATCTACGCTCATGAGCTGATCCATGGATATGGGGTCAGGCATTTGATCAGGATTGGAACAGCAGGTGCCCTACAACCCTACATGAAGCTTAATGATCTCGTTCTCGCCGTCAGCGCAAGCTATGATGGGGCTTATCGGGACTTTCAATTGCCAGGAATCCTAGCTCCGACCGCTTCCTTTTCCCTGCTACGCACAGCCTATGAGATTGCTTTGCAGCAAAGGCTACCACTTCATGCAGGTCCTATTCTCTCTAGCGATGTATTCTACACCAAAGATGGACCAGATGGCCTCAGGCCGTGGCAAGAATATGGCATCTTGGCTGTTGAGATGGAGAGTGCGGCCCTCTATCTGGCTGCACAGCGAGCTCAAGTGCAAGCGCTATGCATGCTTACTATCTCGGACTTGGTCTTCACAGGCGAAGGATCTACCTCCGAACAACGGCAAAGTGGCTTCCATACCATGATGGAGCTCGCACTGAAGACAGCAAAAATTGCCTCAGTCATGACCACCGGCATAGCCGGTGGCTTCAATTGGCCCTATAAGGGCCGTGGTGCTAGCTGCGACTGAAGTCGCGCTCCGAAATGCAACCGTTACCTGCAGCCCCTAAAGGGGCTCCTTCAATTGTCGGCGCCTAACCGGTCGGATTCCTCTTGATTTCGGATGTATTTCTTTATCACATCCTCGTTCAAGCCCACAGTACCCACGTAATATCCCCTGGCCCAAAACGTCCGATCCCGTCCTGTCCGGCGCCGCCATTCCGGGTGCCGGTCAAACAGCATCAATGCACTCTTGCCCTTCAGGTACTCCATGATCTGGGCCACCGAATATTTTGGCGGTATCCGTATGCTCAGGTGTCTGTGGTCGGAGCATACCGCCCCCTCCACTATCTGTATCTTCTTGTTCGCCAGCAACTGGCGCACAAACTCTATCACTTCCTTACCTCCCTCACCGTACAATACCTTGCGGCGGTACTTGGGTATCCACACAATGTGGTATGTGCAATCCCAGGTGGTGTGTGCTAAACTTTCCTCAATCATTATTCCTCCTGTGCTTCTGGGTATGGACGCGTTTCGGAGCGCTTCCATCACGTTAGCACGGGAGGTTTCTATCGCCTAATGTTTCCGGGTAAAACCAGTTGCCGCACCACAGGCACAGCCTGTGGGTTTCTTACACGACTAACATAAATAGCTTACCAATCATTGCACAAGATTGTGGGCCTCAGATCGTAGAATTGGAATCTGGATCTCCGTAATGAACTTGTTGGTATCCCACTCGACGAATTGGTCAAGTATATTGAAACACACTTCCCAATCGGCGAGTTGCCACTCTTTTGCATGCTCACGGATATGGGCCACGCTCTCATGAATCGCCTCATACGCTCCACGGTGATAGGCGCATAGAAATTGCCCACCTGCAAGGATCTGGGTGTTCTGTATACGGTCTGCAGCGAACAAATAGGCACCAAAATGCTTCTCTTTGCCACGGTTGAACACCAACGTGGGGTAGAAATAGAAAACATCCGACCCGTAAAGGTTCTCCTCCAGACCGATGTCCAGATAGTATCGATCCCCAAACGTCTTGACGGTTACCTCTCCGATGTCCACCAACGGTAGCTGTTGCTTGATGAACGCCAACTTCCTTTGGATGGCACAGTCGATACCCATCAGCTCATTCCACTGCTGCTTCAGCCTTTGAGACTGCTCTGTGAGCTGTTGCAGGGTATTGTCAAGGGTCCTGCTATCCAAATAATGGCGGATTTGCTTGATTGAATAGCCTAAACGCCTCAGGTAGCGGATGGAAACGGCCCGATAGATCTGATCGAACCTATAGAGCCTGTAACCACTCTGAGTGTCTCTAGACGCCGGAACCAACAGACCGATGGAATCGTAATATCGTAGAGTCTGAACGTCAATTGCTAAGAGTGCAGCTATTTCTCCAATGGTCAAATACTCTTGTGAAGTCGCAGACATTAGATTGTCCTCCCCTTTTCCGCCAGGCGCAGGCACCCCACCTTACCTCAATATCCTTGTGCACTGATCAAGTACCAAGACCTTGTTCAATGGAAATTTGGCTGAATCTGGCTTCTGCCACTCCTATGTGAAAGGTTGCAAGATAGTCACTTGCTTCCAAAAGGTGCTTTTCATCATTCCTTAACCGAAGATTGCAGGAAAGCGTGCATACAGTTGTTTTTCAAACACGCGATTGGCTTTCAAAGAAAGATCGTGTTCATCCACAGTGAGCAAACGTCCATCCTGAAACACTACCTCTCCCCCAACCATCGTCAAGCTCACTTGACCTGTCACCCCGCAACGTGCCAATAGATTCTTTGGGTCATGCAAAGTTCCTGCTAGATCAAGGCACGAAACATCGATAGCAAAGAGGTCGGCAGCTTTGCCCACTTCCAATGATCCTATATCATCTCTTCCCAATGTCTTTGCTCCATTGACGGTAGCCATCTTGAGCATCTCGTAGGAGGAGGGCGCCCCACCTCGCACTTTGCTTCGATACGATTGTGCAAGATAGGCCATCCGAAGAGAGTCCAGTAGGTTGGAACCATCATTAGTAGCCGAGCCATCGCAGCCGAGCGAAACATTCACCCCCGCTCTCTCCATAGCAGGTATGTCGATGATAGGATACCCGCCAAGTACAGCTGGAGCCGGACAATGAGAGAGACTGGTACCCGACCTGCCCATGAGCTCATATTCTGCCTTTTGTAATTCCCAACCATGAGCATACCAAACGTCGTCGCCAATGAAGCCGATATCCTGGGCCCAGGCAAGAGTCCGTTTACCAAACCGCTCGACCATGATTGGATTTTCCCCTTCTCCCAAATGGGTATGTAGCCGCACCTTCAGCTGCCGGGCCAACGCAAGCATCTCGGTGAAGGTCTGTTGATAACTGTTGATCGGCTGGCAAGGGGCAAACACAATTTGAGACATGCTGTTCGCAGCTGGATTGTGGTACGCCTTGACCAGACGTTCACAATCTGCAAGAACCTCATCTGTGGTTTCTACCATTTCCTCAGGTATAGTACTGCCTTTTACCTTCTCCAAAGTATTACAACCTCGTCCAGCATGATACCGGATTCCCAATAAGGAGGCAGCTTCCATCTGGTAATCGATAGGGTATTTTCCTGTTGTTCTGGTGTAGCAGTATTGGTGGTCGAAAGCGGTGGTACAGCCATGTTTGAGCAAGTCGGCCATGGCGACAAGTGAGGAGTGATAGATTACCTCATTATCAATCTGTGCAAACAGGGGGTAAATCAAATCAAGCCAATCGACGACCAAAATATTAGGATAATCGATTGCCATGAGGTTTCGTACTGATGTCTGGAAAAAATGGTGATGAGTATTTACCAGACCAGGGTAGATAAAATACGAAGAACCATCCAGCACCTCACATCCTTCGACAGGAAGGTTTCTTCCTATTCGTTTGATCTGGTATCCTTCGATCAGGATATCACTGTCGCTATAGACCGTATCTAGGGCATCACAGCTGATGATCGAGCGAACATTTCGGATCAGTTTTCTCTTCTGCATGATTACCTTCCTTTTTCGTGCTGTATACACACGATACAACCTATAGTAACTATAAGGTCAAGGCTAATGAGTAAGCCATGTACTTTTGGACATAAGTCCTTGATTTTTGTTCTCAATAGAGTGTATGAGGATTCTAGAATGCCTTGGCCTTTTTTGCGATGCTTCCACATGTGCTTAGATTTGATAATGCCGGTTCATACATCTTTATATGTCCAGGCTCCAACTGTAACTCTCCCCCGATGGAGCTATTGGATTTGCCGAAGAGGTCTTCAATCGATGGTAACGAGATGTTTCTGTCTTGCAAGAAGTTGTGCATTTGGATAGACTGAGCGGGCTCATTGTGAACAACCGGCCATATTCCGATAATCCACCCACATACCAGCAGGAGACCCATGTCAGATTCCATTACGTTTGCCGACCTCGGCTTGTCCGCACAGACCATCAGCGCCATCGGTGCCAAGGGCTTTGAAAAGCCAACCAAGATCCAGAGTGCCTGTATCCCCCTCTTACTCAAAGACCAGGTCGATGTCATCGGCCAGGCTCAGACCGGAACCGGCAAGACCGCTGCCTTTGGCCTGCCGATCCTGGAAATCGTCGACCCATCGCTAGCCAAGGTACAAGCCCTGATCCTCGCACCGACTCGGGAGCTTGCCGTACAGAACAGTGAGGAGATCAACTCACTGAAGGGAGAGCGCGCCTTGGAGATCGCCTCGGTCTACGGTGGTGCTTCGATGGAGCTACAGCTACGCAAGCTACGCCGGGGAGTGCACGTCGTCGTCGGCACACCGGGACGGGTGCTTGACCATCTGCGCCGCGGCTCACTGGTGTTGGACAACCTCAAGTTCATGGTCCTTGACGAAGCCGACGAGATGCTCGACATGGGCTTCATCGAGGATATCGAGGAGGTGCTCAAGCAAACCCCGGAGAAAAAGCGGATGCTCTGCTTCTCAGCGACGATGCCACCAGCTATCCAGGCACTTGCCGAGCAGTATATGCAACAGCCTGAGATCGTCAAGATCCAGGAGGAGACGATGACCAGCACGTTGACCGACCAGGTCTACGTGGAGATCCGTGAAAGTGACAAACTTGAAGCGCTGACGCGCCTCATCGATATGGAGGAGCGCTTCTACGGCATCGTCTTCTGTCGTACCAAGGTCCAGTGTGACGAGGTGGGCCAAAAGCTCGCCCAACGAGGCTATGACGCCCAGGCACTCCATGGCGACCTCTCCCAAAACCAACGTGAATCGATTCTCAATCGGATGCGCGAAAAGCGGCTCTCGATCATCGTCGCCACCGATGTCGCAGCCCGGGGCATCGATATCAGTGACCTGACCCACGTCATCAACTATTCGCTGCCAGAGGCGCCCGAAGCGTACATCCACCGCGTCGGGCGAACCGGACGGGCAGGAAAGCGCGGGATGGCCATCACATTCGTCACCCCTCGGGAGTATAAGCGCTTCACCTTCATCAAGCGCATTGCAAAGAGCGATATCGAGCGCATTACGATTCCTGAAGCCGGCCAGATCATCAAGGCAAAACGTGAACGTATCATCACAAAATTGCTACAGTACATCGAAGGCGCTCAAGTCAATGCCCAATTTCCAAAGATGGCAGACCGGCTTTTGCATGACCGTGAGGCCAAAGAAGTGCTCGCCGCCGTATTGGAGTACGTATACAAAGATGAGCTTGACTTTGACAAGTACCGGGAGATCGTCCCGTCTCGTGAACGGACAGACCGTGACGACAACGGCATGACCCGCCTCTTCATCGCCCGAGGCCGTCGTGACGGCCTCGACAAGCGACTTTTGGTCGACTATCTCATCGAGCGTGTCGGAGCCCAGGATCGGGATATCCAGAACGTATCAGTGCAGGATGAGTTCTCTTTTGTCACTGCCCCGGCAAAGATCGCCGACCAGATCATGGAGACCTTCAACGCCATCGCCCCGAAGGACAAACCAATCATCACCCGTGCCAAGCCCGACAACCCCAACGGCAAGAACCTCACCCGAGCTCGCCGCGACGGCAGACGCGACCGCTATGAAGAGCGTCGCGACCGCCCATACAAGAAGAGCGGAGGGAGAAGTGGGTCATCACGAAGGCGGTATTCTAGCTATTAAGAGCTGTTGCCCACCGTCAAAATATGGTATGCTGACTCTTCGAATGAAAGGAATGTAAATGGACCATGAAGCGTAGTCTCCTTGCCTTCGTTGGAAAGCATGCTCGTATGACGTTGGTGGTAGTCTTTGCCATCACTGCATTTTTTCTCTATCACGCATCATTTCTCACCCTCGATGCCGACTATGCCTCTTTGATGGTCGACATCGAGACCCCTTCGACCTTCCAGGGTGGCACAGCCCTTGCTTTGCATACCCGCAGCGAGACGTCAGTGTCGGATGAGCCGATCATCGTTGAGACCGAGCAGCTGACTACCGCTGCCTTCGGCTCCCACATCGTCGCCTCATCCGCCCCTAGCCTCCCACCAGAGGAGAAGGAGTATGATAGCGGATACCTGGTGTTGGTCGAGAGCCCCGATCTCTATCGAGGAGAGATCCTGACGCTGATCGAAAAGACCATGGACACCCTCACCGAAACCGGCTACGTCTCCAAGGCATTTTCAGTCCTTGATTTCGTGACATTGGAGAAGCGGGGAAGCCGCTTGGTCAGTGTCCCCTTCTCGACGCCAAAAGGAGGCGGGATCTGGAGTGATGAAGACGCACAGCTATTGAAGAAGCGCCTTGAGGCGGACCCGATCGTCAAAGGGTACTTGGTCAGTGACGATTTGACCAGCATGGTCTTCACCTTCAAATCCTACTTGATGAGCCCTGAAGAAGAGGCTGAGCTGTCTGCACACCTGGATGTACTCAGAGAAGCAGGGCTGACGATTTCGACCAACGGTGCCTCGGTACTCACCAATCGCCTGATGTACTACCTGAGCCGGGACTTGACGATTCTGCTCTCACTGTGCTTTGTAGCCATCCTCACCATCTACTACTTGAGCTTTCGGGCAAAGCGTAGCGTGCTTCTTCCCTTCTCCATGTCGGTCATCGGAATCATCTGGACCTTTGGGACGATGAGGCTTTTGGGATACACCCTGAACATCATCAACATCGTCACCCCGTGTATGGTCCTCAACCTGGGCTCCTCGTATGCGATCCACGTCATCGGTGAATACTACACCGACTACCCCCTCGGCTATACGGCGGTACAATCGACGCAGAAGATCCTGCGTACCATCATCTTCGCCTGCCTGACCACCGTCATCGGCTTTGCCAGCCTCCTCTTCTCAAAGACATCGACGCTACGCCACTTCGGCATCATCGTTGGCATCGGTGTCACCTACTGCGCCATCCTCGCCGCTACCTACCTGGTCGCCCAGCTCTCTTTGGTCACCGCACCGAAGAAGGAGCAGATCGTCACCTACAAGCGTGGGTATCTTGCCCAGGCAGTCCTTGGCATAGACCATGTGGTCCGCCGCTCTTGGAAGCTGCTCTTCCTCCTCTTCCTCTTGGTCATCGGTGGCTACCTAGCCACCAAGGACCACATCTCGGTGAATACCAACTACATGTCCTACATGCCCAAACGCGACCCGTTCTATCAGAGCTCCAAGCACTTTGCCTCCCAGATGGGAGGCGATACCCCTTACATCGTCACCATCGAGGCACCAGAAGGGGAAGAGCAGTTCTTCCTCAAGAGCACAAACCTGAGCAAGGTCCATGAATTTGAACGTACCGTCGCCTCCAAAAGCGCCGATATCCGCCAGATCCTCTCCTTCGCCTCCTATGTGAGCTTTGCCAACAAGGTCTACTCCGACAGTGATGGTATCCCGCCCTCCTCGGGTCTGCTCAACTTGCTCGGTCGTATCGTCCTGCTGATGAGCAACCAGAACGCTGAATCAATCGGGGACATCATCTCCGCCGACGGCAACACGCTGACCATCTACCTGCAAAACTCCGATGCCGTTGAAAAGGACTTAAGCAGCATTGGCAGCGCAATCCGCATCGAGGATGCGGTCCTCTCTTCGCTTTCGCTGCTCCCATCACAGACGACCGTCACCCTCAGTGGAGAGCCCCATCGGGCCATTCATTTTAGTAATACCCTGCTCGCTGATCAGCATCAGTCTACGATCATTAGCTACATCCTTGTCTTTGTCGTCGTACTCGTGGCTTTCAAGTCCCTCTCCCTCGCCCTCTACTCCCTTGTTCCGATCCTCTATGGGGTGATGGCCAACTACATCTTCATGTATATATTCAAGATCCCGTTCGATATGATCACCGTCAGCTTCTCAGCTGTGGCGATCGGAGCGGGCATCGATGATGCCATTCACTTCCTGATCCGCTATAAGAACAAAATTGGCACTGGCCTGAGTGTGGAAGAGATGATCAGTGCGACGATCAAGGAGACGGGACGGCCCATCATCCTCACCTCCCTGTCAATCGTGGGGGGGATGATGATGTTCCTATTCGCCTCCTATACGCCGGTGCGATACTTTGGGACCTTGATGGCGATGGCTTTGTTGAACTGTATGCTGGCGACGTTGTTTGTCATGCCATCGACGATCCGCCTCATCACTGCCCTAAAGCGGATCGTACGCTCAAGGGCGTGAGCCCTAGCGTCGTCCTGAACGCTCTATGATCTGTTGATACCGGTCATTGACCTCATCAACCGCAGTCGACCAGTGGCGGTGCAAGGTCTTGCTAGCCATCTCCCCTACCGACCGCACGAGATTCGGCTGAGCCAAAAGTCTAGCTACCTGCTTTCCATAGGACCGTGCGTCGTTGGCTGCGATGAAGCCATTATAGCCGTCGCTGCTACGAGTAGCTGTCGCCGAGCCTGCGGTATTGAGTAGCGGAAGGGAGAAGGCGGCAGCCTCATAGAGAACGAGGGCGGCGGTATCATACTGGGAGGGAAAGAGCATCAGATAGCTCGCAGCCATGACCGATTTGAGCACTTCCCGGTCGACGATTCGTCCGGTGAAGTGGATGAGGTCTGCCACCCCGTGGCGCTGGGCGAGACGGGTGAGGCTCTCTTGATCCGATCCGTATCCCACGAAGACCATCTTAAAGGGTACCTTGGCCTCTTTGGCATAGGAAAGCGACTCAATGATCAAGGGGAGGTTCTTCTCTGCCTTGATCTGTCCGACATAGATTAGGATTCGAGTGTCGCTAGGAAAGCCCAGAAAGCGACGCCCGGATTCGCGATAGGCATGGTACGCATCGTCGCTGGGGATCAGGAAGTCACACCCGTTTGCGACGATGGCGACCTCTCGGTCCACCCCGTAGCCAAAGAGCCGATCACGGCTCCATTCAGTGGGAGTCCACACCTCATCGGCATCCTGAAAGTGCTTCATGATCTTCTTCATCACCTGGTCTGTGATAAGCCGTGAGCGGGTTAGACCGAGGATATCATCTCGAAAGAGCGTGTGGAAGGTTGCGATCATGGGAATATTTTGGGCCTGGCGGACCTCTTCGCTCATCGCCCCCATATAGAAGGGCGAGTGGCTGTGTAGCAGATCATAGCGCTGTGAGAGGACCTGATGACGGAATGCACGGCTACGGTGGATGATGCCGTAGGGCTTGATGCCCTTCAGAGGGTAGCTGCGCTCGCGGATCGTGTAGTCGATGCCATGTGCCCGATCGTATGCATATCCATCCTCGATTGTCGAGCCTGAGACGATCGCACGGCATTGATGACCCTTTGCGTTGAGGTGCGTACAGTAGTTGAGGACCGTTGACCCAACCCCATCCATCAACGGCGGAAAGGAGTCGCTGAATTGAGCAATGCGAAGCAACTTCATGCCAATCCTCCGTCGTACATGTATGATATTGGTACTGATACTGTACCCAATCTTCTTCAGATTGGTCAATCGACAAAAATCGTAATATTGTCATCTATCCTACTTCGGCGCTCTGTTAACCTACTGTCAAACTATCAAAGACATCAACATTGTGACTTGATCGTTACCAACAAGAGAGCTCAAAACCAATGACAAAACTCTACTTTCACCTTCCAGTATTACTGCTACATAGACCCTGAAATCATGCTACAGCCTTCAGAGTACAAATCGAAGGTTATTTTGTATCTTTATCAATAATATACCTTCACACCAATTTGCAAGATGTGGTTGAAGGTCGGGCCTTCCCAGTCTTTGAAAGATGTATTGAATCCATCAAAAGACGTGAGCTCATATGGCCTGACCCAATCAACAATAAGGCGGTATGCCAAAGAGAGCGTGATGGGCATTGTATCCAATTTCTTTGACGTAGCGAGTAAGAGTGAGATGGTATGTTGAAAGGTATAGTTCCAGAAGTCCTTTTCAGGATATTGAGTATCTAGCTTGTAATTCATATTTTGCCATATATTAAAGCCATATTGGCCGCTACGCACTTGGTATTTGATCTCAGCCTGCGCAGTCCACCCCTTGGAGAATCCCATATCCAAGGAGAGCAGGAACTCCTGTGAGTTAGGCTCTAGAGGATACCCTAATTTCTGTCCCTTGTTCACATAGAGGTATTCGGCAGTTGTCTCATAAATCATGTACTGGTTATTCTCAGAATCATAGATGATTTTTGTCCGGCCTCTTTTGTCGTACATCTCCCTGGCATTATCAATCGTAACCGTATCGGCTGGATCAAATGCATCTTTACTGAGGGATACGGTCTTCTTGTCAGCAGAAAGGGTAACAGTTCTGCCAGTATCTGTGGTAATGCTATTTCCCCCAACACTCGCATCCAGCACCCCAGTCAACTTCATCATCGGATAGTGGGTATAGACAAAGGGGTTGATGTATGTCCATTGTGCCGTCAGGGTGGAGAAGGTTCCTATGGGAAGTGGGATTACTGCACCAAGCTGGAAGGCAAACATGTTACGAGGATATTTGAGCATGGCAATCGGGTTGCCTACCTTGTTCATCTCATTCATGGCCATCCCTGCGTATAGACGCGCCTTGTTTGGAAGGGTGAACGAGAAATCAAGGCCATCGAACATGCTATCGACATCTCCGACATTGTTTTGCACAAACATGAAGATAGAGAACGGATTGAGGTATCCCAATTCAAAACGCTTCTTCCAAATGACAGACTCATAGATCGCAAAGGTGGCATTCTTGGTGATATCGAGCTCGACACGATGGGCACTATAGTTGTTGTCAAATCTATATCGGTACTTATCTTCATTTCCGACTGTAATGTAATCGGCGGGGAACATATAGGGCTCACCCTTGTACAATCCAACAGAGTAGTTGCCCAGCGACCCATGAAGCAATGCATAGCGAAACCATGGAGTGGGACTTAATTGGAATTCTAGTCCGTCAAACTCCTTTGCCGTAGAGGAGACAAGGAGGTTGTTGACCCCTGGACCCCAATCACGCTTAATAGACGCCCAACGAAGAAGCACAGCACCGTCAAAGAAAGAAGCGGCCAACTCAGGATTGAACGTGAGTCCTGAATAGAACATCGTAAAAGGGAAGTCGCCAGGAGCACTACCCCCAGAAAATAAATTGAGATAAAACCCTTCTCCGGGGATGTTGAACTCGTTTGGAAGAAAGAGAAATGGATTCAAATGATCATACGCCAAACCAAAGTCCATGTTGAAGGAAAAATTGCTTCCTATATCACCGCGCAAGATTGCCTTGATCAAGTTTCTACTGTCATATTGATTGGCATTGACCAGACTCACCGATTGTAGAGAATCAATCGTAACACCAAATGATGCACCAAGCCTTCGATCAGGGTCCGAGAAGCGTAGATACCCTGTGGAGAGCAACTGGTCCAAACCACTGCTCTCACTGCCGTAGGTGGTATTGAACTCTGCGAGGATTGCCAAGATCTCCTCCAGCTCCCCTGCCCTGAGCAACTGAGGCTGGTCTGCCATCTTGTGCAGTATCGCAACTGTCGTACTGACTGCATAAGGCTTTACAGCAACGAGGTTCTCGTCATAGAGGCCTCGGATACGACCCGCTTCCAAAATACGATACACTCGATGGTCGACTGGCACAGACAGGTGGCTGGCACCAGAGACCGGCAAGAGCGTGAAGAGTGCCATGATAAGCACCAGGGGGGCGATTAGCGTACGTTTCATGCAGTGTTCCTATAATCAAATGATATTGAGTTGGCCTATCAACCAACTCTGAAGCGAGACAATGCGGCGTCGAAACGCCGATGGTAGGTCAACGGAGAGGCCAAGGGCAGAGACCACGGGATCTCTACCCTCGACGCTGGTCAGGGCATAGAGCAACAACCCATCCTCAAGCTGATAGGTACCCATGTTGATGGAGAGCTGCCCACTCTTCAGTGCCGTAAAGATACCCAACACCCGCATCGAACTGAGGTTCTCGATGGTCACAAAGATTTCTCGCTCACTGTTGATGTAGGTGTGTTCATAGCGATTACCTCCGAACGAGGTATCGCGTTGGTAGACGTAGCTATGGGCGGTTGGGGGCAACACCGACACCACAGGATCGGGCAGCAACGTGTTCAGGTTCTTGGAATCTGCCATGTAAGAAGAGCGTTCGATGAGGAGTTTTTCTTTGTTCCCAGCTCGCCACGAGATGTAGGTCAGTCCTTCCTGGGTAGAGATGGCTCGGAGTGCATTGAAAATCGCAACCTGGCGTTCGGCTTGCCCCATACCGCTCAAAGTAGGAGGATATGGGATGTAGCTCACCGCCCCGAGAGCGAAGCCTTTTTCAATCTGCTGCGCTACCAATGCACGCTTGGCTACCTCGCTATCGGAAGGGAAAAACTGCCCAATCGTCCCTCCGTTAGTGGTGAGACCATACACCATCTCCCCATCAGAGAGTTGGCTATATTGCTGTTCGGTCAATGACGGCAGTGCGCGGCGAATCTCGCCACTGGCTGCATGCAACGCTGTTGATGCAATGCTTATCAACAGCAGAGCGAACAAGACTTGCCGTACAGTGGATACGAGACGACGGTCAGTAGGCATTTTCATTCACAAAACCTTTGAAAAAGGTGAAGAGCACAATTTTCATATCAAAGAGGAAGCTCCAGTTCCTGATATAGAAGAGGTCGAACTCGATACGCCGCTCAAGAGACGTATCCCCTCTCCATCCATTGACTTGGGCCCAGCCGGATATCCCAGCCTTGAATCGATGGCGAAGCCGATAACCAGGTATTTCATCGTTGAATTTTTCGACAAGTTCGGGCCGCTCAGGACGGGGGCCGATCAAGCTCATGGAACCGCCAAGGACATTGAAGAACTGAAGAAGTTCATCAAGGCTGGTTCTTCTCATGAACTTGCCGATTTTTGTCACCCTCGGATCATCCTCGACTGTCCATCGTGCAGTATCTCCTTCGCTCATATCGGTACGCATCGAACGAAACTTATACATCGTGAAGATCTCAGCGTCACGGGTCACCCGCTTCTGCTTGAAGATCACAGGGCCAGGTGAGGTGAGTTTGACCAACAACGCCAGGAGGGCAAGGATTGGCGAGAGGATGATGATGGCACTGAGGCTTGCAACCACATCAAACGTCCTCTTGATCATCCGCTGGAACACTCCCATCTCAGCGGCATTGAGGGTAAACATTGGCGTCCAGCGAAAGTCGGAGACCTTTGTTCCAATGTATGACTGAGGCAGGTTAGGCAACATGACAACACGTTCATTCAAGAGGTCAACAGCCTGGCCAATCATCGCACGCTGACGATCTTGTTCTACCGCAGGATAACCGATGACAACCATATCCGGCGCATGCTCTTGTACTACAGTATGCAAATGTGATCCTGATAGTTGTACAAGCTGGCCGATTGGCCCATCTGTACCATCATATTGCCCTACAACAATAATTCCTTTTACTGCATCACTATGAAGAGCATGCTCAAAGTTAGCCAAGTTCTCTCCAAACCCAACCAACAAGATTCTACGGGTGTACTTGCCCCGCACATACGCGCGTCGTACGTAATCGGAGATGATGGTACGTCCCATCACCAAAAAGAGTACTGATAGGATCAGGTGAAGGCCAATTGCGATTCGCGTAATCTTTCCCAAAAACAGAAAGTAGAGCATGACCACCAAGAGCAGGAATGCTTCGAAGGTGCTGAAGACCATCGTTGTCGTCTCTTTGCGCCATGAGTGCTCCAGGTCCTCTGAATACAAGCCATTTCTGCTGATGAAATAAAGATTGAAGACAATCACAACAACAACGAGTCGTAAGAAGAATACAAATGAGCCAAACGTATCTCCGCCTGGTATAACAAAAAATCGTAGATATCCAGCAAGAAACCATGACGCGGTTACAGCGACCACATCTGTTAATACTTTCATGGCAAGTAAAGAACGCCTACTGTGCTTCATGCGAAACCAACACCTCTTTATTTAAATGCATACGCTTTTCAATCGTACCACAGCAGCCTTATTTACGGAACTCTGTTTCGAGCAATTCTCCACATCAATAAAACATCCAGCTCTGATGTATAGTATTATCGTGCTGTGGTAATCTTATTCAGAAGGACATCGAGATTCCCACGATGAGTTGGATATCGTGTTCCTCGCTAAGGGTGCTCTTGGTCGATGGACTGAGCTCTCTCCTTCCGATCCAATCTATCTGGCCATAAACTGCCAATCCTTTTATCGATGTTAACCATTTTCCTCCAAAAGATATCATTAATCGGTCGGTTATTTTACCCGGCGAAGGTGGCGGCCCATTGACAATGGGATCGGAGCTATTGTCAGCACCATCATGGGCCTTGGTGTACACCATTTCACCTTGACGGTGGATGCTGATAGCGCCACTCAGTTCAAGGAGATCGGGGACGAAGTATCCGATCTGTGCTGTGTACACCACACTATCCGATCCCCAGCGATGGCCAAGGTAATCAACAATGACTACTCCTGAACCTTGGTTTTTAATAAGGTCCCGAGCCACGAGGAAATCAACATCTTGGCGACGGTAGAACGAAGGATCGATCATAACGAATTCACTCTGGGCGGTCCAATAGCCACGCGCATGTTGCCATGAATAAGAGAGGTTAGCCAACCATGCCATTGCATTGGCTGTCGGAGCTGTTTCTGTGGGAAGTTGGAACTGATCAAGACCTCCTTGCAGGTGTAAAGACAGTCCATTAGTGATGGCAAATTCCATCTCGAGGGCAGCGATTGCATTGGCACTCTTCTCATCGTATACATTATGGTACATGTATGTGGGGTCAAAGAACTGTGGAGAAAGCCTATTGATCAAGACCATGATATTTTCGCTGATGGAAAAGCGAGCCCATGGCAGTGGTTGGAATTCAAACCGATGTCCAAGGAATATACGATTCATCCCCGAAATCTTTGAATTGGTGAAGAGAAGGTAGAGTAGCTGAATCTTTGATACTGGGTTGAAGAATGATGCCGAGAGACTGGTATGGTTGGAGATATGGTCACCGATTATCAGGTTGCCTGTGATTCCGTGTCCCCAAAGCCGAGGCCCACGTCCTAGGCTGACCGCCCACCATGGACCGGCAACGGTGAGTTGAGATCGACGGGGAAAGTCTGCTTCAAAATTCAAACCACTTGTGTATAGATTGGAGGATATCACCGCTCGATACTGATGGACTGTAGTCGGAAGAATGATGGTGTCCTTGGGATATAAAGCACCCACAGGCTCGCCAAACTTGGGATTATTCGGACCGTCGAGATCTTCGGAAAACGCACCGACACCCGCCTGAAGCGATGTCGCAAAATAGAGCGTCGACCCATATTGCATAGCGATATCTAGGTCCAGCATGGGTCGACGTTGGTCATAGCTATAGATCCAATCGGAATAGGTAGTGAAATCGGTCGGGTTGGTGTGCAGATATCCCTCCATGCTAATTGTCGGGGTTATGCGCCAGCCAAAGGTCTCATCTACTCGATGCAGCGAATCCGCGCCCAGCTGCCTTGCAATGGAAACTCTCAACGATTCATATGGCCCGTCTTTGGCGATAGCCTCAAGCAGAGCAATCGCCTCATAGGTATTCCATGGCCGCGATGAGGAAGGCAGTGGTCGGCCGGTGAGGCGATAGAGGGTATCCATCTGCTGATACAGTGGAGAGTCAAGGGGAATCTGTGCTGCTGTAGCGGCAAAAGCGGATGTACATATGATGATTAATGCCAGCACACTGGCAAATACACGATTCTTCATGGGCTTTCCTCTCTGTTTCTCTGTAGCTACTGTAGAACACCAAGAGTGAAAAAGAAAGGAGTATCTGCCCTTCTCAGATCTTCAGATGGTCATCATAGCGGTCGGAGAGGAGGCGCTTGGTGTAAGAGTCCGGTTGCTTGAGAATCTTTGAGCCCCGGGTGATCTTGCACAGCGAGATGCCGTAGTCGGCGGCGATCTCACGCTGTGGCTTGCCGCGATAGAGATCCTTCATCAGATTCCACCGCAGGTGCAGATCCTTCAGCTCCTTGGGAGTGAGCATCTCCTCAAGCAACTTGGCCATCTTATCAACATCAGTGGTCTGGGCAAAGATCTTGATCAGGTCATCGATCGCTCTCTCACTCTCGTCGTGTTTCATGTGCTAATACTACAAAGAGAAACACTGGCGGTCAAGGCAATTGCAGGGGTATACTGGTGACGAGCAACCCTATGAATACCGTACCACCGACCAAAGAAACCATCGCTGTGCATATCAACGATGAGCAGGAGCGGGCATTGCGAAGCAGCTTGTACACCAGCATCGCCTACCTGGTCATCTCCAATCCCTATGTCAGCTTGGCTTTCATGCTCGCTGTCGCCATTGTCATCATCCTCTTCTTCACCTACTATACTTCAGTAGTCAAGGACCTGAACTTTGGCAGACGCTTTGGAGAGATGGCAACGACCAGCCTCGGCGGCAGCGCCATATCATTTGGGATCGGAGTCGTGGTAAAACGACTGTTAGGAGTAGACATCTGATGAAATACATCGACTTTCACAATACCCCCCTCGCCCAGATCGCCCTCGGCTGTGACCACTATGGAGCGACCATAAGCGAGACGACTGCCCTCAAACAACTGGACCTCTACCGCACGATGGGAGGCAACTTGCTCGACACTGCCCTCGTCTACGGCCAAGAGAAGGCCGGCGAACCATCGACGAGCGAGCAGGTCATCGGACGCTGGCTCTCCTCCAATGACCTACGCCCTGAGATGGTCATCGCCACCAAGGGCTGTCATCCCCACAAGGAGAATATGCACCATAGTAGGATCAGTGAGCGAGAGATGATCGAGGATATCAGCCGAAGCCTCGATCAGCTGAAGACCGACTACGTCGACATCTGGTTCTTTCACCGCGACAACCCAGCGATGGGCGCCGATGAGATCATCGACATGGCCCAAAGCCTTGTTAAGCAGAAGCTGGTACGCCATCTTGGGGCCTCCAACTGGACCACCTCCCGTATCGAAGCAGCCAACAGCTGGGCCCACGGGCGCAACAAGCGCCCCTTCGCTATCAGCGAGATCCAGTGGAGCCTCGCCCATTGTACGCCCAAGATCTGGGGCGACGATACGCTGGTA
Organism: Spirochaetales bacterium Spiro_03; assembly: GCA_001603105.1. Lineage (GTDB taxonomy): Bacteria > Spirochaetota > Spirochaetia > Sphaerochaetales > Sphaerochaetaceae > Sphaerochaeta. The sequence goes on along the minus strand of LVBE01000017.1, from coordinate 2,390 downwards.
TGCATGAATGAGAGCGAACACGCCTGGTATACTGCCACGGCCATGCCCGTCATGGCCTTCGCCCCACAGGCGAAGGGTCTCTTCTCAAAGCTCATAAACGGCGATGAGAAGAGCCTCAGCGAGACAGCCAGGCGCCGCTTCCTCACCGAACGCAACCTCGCTCTCGTCCCAGAGGTCCGGGCATTGAGCGAGGAACTTGGTGTCAGCGCAGCCAGTGTGGTCATCGCCTACCTGACCAGCCAACCCAACCCCACCATCGCCATCGCAGGTTCCAGCCGTGTGGAGCAACTGGCGCAGACACTGAGCGCAAGCTCACTCACCCTGAGTGCCCAGCAGCTGGCAACCCTTGGCTAGTCAGCACACTGATAGGTGCCCGACAGAGGCGCTCGGCGTAACGAAGGGGCGCCTCTCTCATACGACATCTATAGCTCATCCTGGCTGCCCTCCTGGAGATAGAGCGGAGTAAGGGCGCCCACATATGCCTGATAGCGCCGATAGGCATCCATATATGCCGCATTGGCCTCCATATTCGGCTGCAATGCCTGCTCTTCATCATAGCGTACGTGGGAAGAGACGACCTCAGCGATTGTGTTGCCTTCAAGGGCCCACAGCGCCTGCAGCGCTGCCCCAAAGGCAGCACTTTCTCCAACGGCAGGGACGGCGAGGGGCAAGGCAAATACATCGCAGACGATCGATCGCCACAGCCTGCTTTTGGCGCCACCGCCGGTGAGGATGATCCGCTTCGGCTCAAAACCCAGCTGTGCAAATGCATCGAGGCCGCCCCTTGTCGCATATACCGCACTCTCATAGGCCGAACGGGCAATGGTCGACCGCTCCATGTTCATCAAATCCAAGCCCCCGATAGCCGCTTTGGCAGCGGGGAGATTAGGGAACCGCTCCCCACTGAAATACGGCACCATCGTAAGTCCACTGGATCCGATGGACGCACTCTCGGCCAGCCGTTCAAGCTCGTCGATCGTACAGCCAAAGAGTGTTCGGACCCGTTCAACGCCGATGGTGCAGTTCATCGTACACAACAGCGGCAGATAGCCTCCGCTAGAGGAGCAGAAGGCGGCAAGCCTGCCCTGACGGTCCAACACCGGCTCGTCACTGTAGCCGAAGAGCGTACCACTGGTGCCCATACTCAGCACCAGGTCCCCGGCTTCGACACACCCACATCCGATGGCACTGCCCATGTTGTCGCCGGCTCCGCTACTGATCGCAATCCCCTCTCGTATGCCCAGCTGTCGGCTCGTTGAGCCGCTGACGTACCCACCCACCTCTGCCGAGCCGACAAGTGGAGGCACCATCGCCAGGAGGTTACGCCTCTCATCGACCGCCGAAAGCGCCTCTGAACACCAAAGCCGACGCCTTACATCGTAGTAGGCGGTACCTGATGCATCACCGGCTTCAGACCAGAAGGAGCCGGTGAGGTAGTAGTTGACGTAATCATGCGGCAACAGGATATGGGCGAGGCGCTCATACGCCTCCTTCTGATGTTCTCGTAGGTGCAGGATCTTGGGCAGCGTATAGCCAGGGAGGATCGGATTGCCTAGTAGTTCAAAGACCGCCTCCTCTCCACCGAGGCGCTCGGTGAGGAGGGTGCATTGAGCAACGGTCGAGGTATCGTTCCACAACTTCACCCTGGCCACTGGCCTTCCATCGCGACCGAGAGGAACGAAGCCGTGCTGCTGTGCCGCTACCCCGATCGCCACGATGGCCTCCTTGACGACAGGGGAAAGCTGGGCAAAGCACGCTCGTACAGCATCGATATACCACCCTGCCTCCTGCTCGCTCTGTCCGCCATCGCCTTGGATGACCGGATAGGAGTAGGACGAGGAGCCGACAACTCGTTTTGTATTGACATCATAGGCGATCGCTTTCGTCGACTGGGTGCCGATATCAAGACCTACGACCACATCCATACAGACCCTCCGCGCTCTTTGGTATCTTTGATGATGACTGCCAGATCAACAGACAGGACAGGCTCCTGACTACAATAGTGGCACACAGAGAGGACAAATGCACGACCTGTCTTCTACGCTGACTGAAGTTTTAAACTCTTTTGACTCTCTGATCGGCCCCTCTCTATTGCCTTGGATACGCATACCATCGAAATTACCCATGAGATAAGTTGGGCGACTTTGACCATGACTACATCCGACAGAAGAATCCTCTCCTGTCGTCCATGTCTTTTGTCAGAACATTCACCTATGCCACATCGACTTTGACCACATTTTGGCCATACAGCGTCCCTAGCACCGTTTTTATTGTAAGAAGTTAAAAAGACTCCCACGGAACTTCTTCCATAACTTGTTCAATGTTATATGTTAATGAGATATGTTAGATGATGCTTCTTCATACATATGACAACATTTAAACTATTATAT
>LVBE01000171.1 GCA_001603105.1 Spirochaetales bacterium Spiro_03 | reverse complement strand
GTAGGCGGGAATGCCGTAGCGCAACACTCCGCCGCCTTGGGCGTGTTCGTCATAGACTACCACCTCGTGGCCGAGCCGTACCAGGTAAAAGGCCGCCGTAAGGCCAGCGGGACCTGATCCAACGATGGCGATCTTCTTGCCACTTGACGGATACTTGGCCTTGACCATCGCCTGGTAGACCTCCTGCTCCTGACCCATCTTGTAGAGGGTGTCGGCGATATAGCGGTGCAGCTCGCCCTGGTGGACCGGACTGTCGATCTCCTCGCGCCGGCAGCGCATCTGGCAGTGGAAGTGGCAGATCCGCCCAAGGGTGCCAGGCAGCGGGTTATCCTCCAAGGTGGATGTGAACGCCTCGACAAGCCGGTTCTCCTTCAAGAGCGTGATGTAGGTCGGAATACGCATCGTCAAGGGGCAGGAGTTGGAGCAGAGCTCGGCTACCAGCGTCTCACAGGTGCCCGCTTCACAGCGATGCCGCTTGATATGGCTCTCATACTCCTGGGCAAAATACCTGATCGTCGTCGCCACCGGGTTCATGGCGCTCTGGCCAAGACCGCAGAGCGCTGTATCGCTGATATGGCTACTCAACTCCTCCAAAAGGGTGATGTCACCGCTCTCTCCTCTGCCCTCACAGATGCGATCGAGGATGGCGAGGGCTTGGCTGAGTCCCTCACGGCAGGGGGTGCATTTGCCGCACGACTCGCTGGTGGTGAACTGCAGAAAATAGCGCGCCGAGTCGACCATGCAGTTGTCACTGTCCATGACGACCATGCCCCCCGAACCCATGATCGCACCGATCTGGGCGAGGTTCTCATAGTCGATGGCAGCCTCAAAGAGATGGGCTGGGATACACCCACCACTGGGTCCGCCGCTTTGCACGGCCTTGATCTTCTTCTCGGCGTTGGCAGACCCCCCACCGGCGCCGTAGACGAGGGTGGTGAGCTTCTCTCCTAGGGCCAGTTCCACCAAGCCGGTGTAGCGGCTCTTGCCCACCAGGCTGAAAACCTTGGTCCCCGGGCTGAGGGGAGTGCCGATCCGGGCAAACCACGCACTGCCCATGGCGATGATCAGCGGGACATTGCACCACGTCTCAAGATTATTGATCGTCGTAGGCTTTCCCAGGTACCCGCGCTTTGATGGAAACGGCGGCTTGACCCGTGGGCGGCCGCTAAGTCCTTCAAGCGATGCGATCAGGGCAGTCTCCTCACCACAGACGAAGGCTCCGGCTCCCTCGACGACGCTGAGGTCAAAACTGAAGTGGCTGCCGAGGATGTTCTTGCCCAAGAGCTTGTGCTCATATGCACTGGCGATGGCGCCTCTGAGGCGCCGTACCGCCAACGGATACTCCGCCCTGACATAGATGATGCCCTCACGGGCACTGGTCGCATATGCTGCGATGAGCATTCCTTCGATGAGGCTGTGCGGGTCGCTCTCCATCTCGTTGCGATTCATGTAGGCGCCCGGGTCGCCTTCATCGGCGTTGCAGATCAAATATTTGGTCTCATCGCTCTCCTTGGCCATCAGCTCCCACTTCAGGCCGGTGGGGAAGCCTGCCCCGCCGCGGCCTCTGAGACGTGCATCCTTGATCTCCTGGATGACTTCGAGGCGGCTCATCCCCCCAAGGACCTTGTAGAAGGCTCGGTAGCCACCGACGGCCACATACTCAGCGATCGAGTCGGGATCGATGATGCCACTGTTGCGCAACACCAACTTCTTCTGCGGTCGGAAGAACTCAACCTCATCCCACTCAGGTAGCTCAGGGTAGCCGCTGCCGTAGGTGTGCAGACTCAGGTGGTGGTCCCACTCACTGATCTTTGCCCAGGCGCGGGCTTTGTAATAGCTCTTCTTCAGTGCAGCCTCGATGATCGGCACCACATCCTCCTCGGTGACACGGCTATACAGAACTGCGGCATGCCCCGGTGCGCTGCTCATGACCAGCGGCTCTTCACTACAGGCGCCAAAGCACCCAACAGCCCGTATGAGGATCGGGAGCTTGCGCTCTTCGACTTCGGCCTTGAAGCGCTCCATCAGCCGGTCGGAGCCGCTTCCGATGCCGCAGGTACCCATCCCAATGGAGATTGAGACCTGGTCTGCGTAAAGACTCTCCTCTCCGATGCGTTGCAAATTGTCCAGTACTCTGATCATGCCTCTTCTCCTTCTTGTAGCGAGCGCACCAGCTCAATGAGCTGGTCCTCGCTTACCTTCGAGTGGATGATCTCGTCGATGGCGATGACAGGGGCGAGGGCGCATTGGCCAAAGCAGGCCACCGTCTGCACGGTGAAGGCATAGTCGGCGGTAGTGGCAGACCCACTGCTGTCAAGGCTTATGCCCAGGTGCGCCAACACTTTCTCCAATAACGGCTTAGAGCCACGGGTGTGGCACGCCGTTCCCCGACAGACGGTGATGACATGCTCACCCTGTGGCTTGAGGTTGAAGAAGGCATAGAAGGTTGCAACCGAATAGACCTGTGAGAGCGGAATTTGGAGCAGGCGAGCTACGTGGGCCAGCTCCTCTGCCTTCAGGTAGTTGTGATCGCTGCTACGCTGCACGTCTTCCAAAATGGAGAGCAATGCTCCATGCTCTCCCCGCCTCGCCATTACGATTGTCTCGATCGAACGGAGTCGGTCAGTCATGAGGACCTCCTTGGTAAAGAACTATCAGCAACATCGGGTGATGTGTAATTGCTCAAAGGACCGGTCATGGCTATGGTACCACCGTCATCTAGGTGATGCAAGGAATAATTT
>LVBE01000170.1 GCA_001603105.1 Spirochaetales bacterium Spiro_03 | reverse complement strand
ATCTTGCTGATCAAGCCGGCTTGCTTGAGGTCGTAGAAGCCCTTGTAGACACCGGCATAGATGCAGCCATCGCCGACGGGGACATATACAACATCGGGGATTCGGCCTCCGAGCTGCAAAAAGAGCTCGATACTGACGCTCTTCTTGCCCTCGATGGTCATCGGATTGTATGCGGTGTTACGGTTGATGCCACCGAACTCTTTGGTGTAGGCGATCGAGAGGGCAAAGGCATCGTCGTAGCTGCCCTTCACCGGTACGACCGTCGCCCCGTAGAGGACGCTCTGCATCAGTTTGTTCACTGGGGCGCTTTCAGGGACAAAGAGGATGATATCAAGGCCGTAGGCTGCTCCTGCACAGCTCATCGCAGCCCCTGCGTTGCCCGTGGAGGCCAACGCAATCTTCGTCTGCTTGTGGTGCAGCGCCTGGGCTGCGATCAGCTGGCTAGCCCGGTCCTTGAAGGAGCCGGAGGGGAGGGTGCTGTCCAGTTTGAAAAAGAGATTGTTGAACCCCGTCTGTTCACCCAGGCCTCTGGGTGTAAGAACCGGTGTGGGACCGACAGGGTAGGTGGCGGGGTGAGGTATCTCGAAGGGAAGGAAGTCGGCTACGCTGAGCTCTTTGCGACGTTTGAGTTTTCGTAGATACTCCTCGTCAAGCTTGACGATGACATTGCCTTTGGGAAACGTGGTGCCGTCATTCAGGTCTGCACAGGCAGGACACTGGTAGAAGATCTCCTTCGTCTCGTAGATCTTGTGGCAGTCATTGCACTCATAGACAAACTTCATGTTGCACTCTCCTTCTCCTATATAAAAAGCCGGACCTATGGCCCGGCTTTCATACAGAGACTTGGCTCAGGGGGCCAAGATCTCCTTGTTGAACGACTCGATCAGGGCATCGATCTGGTCAGCCAGAGCCGGAATGTCCGTCCAGTAATTGCGGTCATACCACTGGGCATTGAGCTCCTCGTATGTCCGCCCCTGCTGTTCAACCCACGTATAGTACTTTAGGTTATGCACCCGTAGTCTTTCATAGTAGGTCAGCTCCAGCACGCCGTCAATTGCCTGGTAGTGCAGACATCCTGCCAATGCCCTCGCTGCTGCAAGTTCATCGAACTCTCCTTGGATCTCGGCCTGTTCGGTGACGCGGGAGGTGTACATCTCCTCGCTGTCAGTCAGCAGGGTGAAGATAACATCGTCCTCTTCCATCTCATAGTACTTGGCCATCTTCACTGCGCCGAGCAGGTTCCCAAAGCCACTGATCCCATACAGCGGGAAGTTTGCGATATCCTCTTCTGCGACGCCGATCTTGCGTAGGTACTCGATTCCGGCCGGCTCGTTGAAGAGACGCAAGAGATCCATGCAATCCTGGTCGTCGACTGCGATGATCAGGTCGGTGTTCTTCACGTTGTGGACCCACGGCACGTGCTTGTCGCCGATTCCTTCGATACGGTGGGCACCAAAGCCATTTCTGAGCAAGGTCGGGCACTGCACAGCTTCGACAGCGGCGATTTTGAGGTTGGGGCAGTGTTTCTTCAGGAGATCTCCGGCGGCGATGGTACCGCCACTGCCGGTGGCAGAGACCAAGCCCAGCACCCGCTCCGGGTCGATCTTCTCAAGCTTTTCGATTACCTCCATGATGGCGCCGCCGGTGATCTTGTAGTGCCACAGGTAGTTTCCGAACTCCTCGAACTGGTTGAAGATGACGATATGGTGGCCTCTCTCTGCATCGAGCTCGTGGCACTTGTCGAAGATCTCCTTGACGTTGGACTCCCCACCTGGGGTTGAGATGACCTCACCGGCGATCTTCTTAAGCCATTCAAAGCGCTCCTTGCTCATCTCGGATGGGAGGATGGCGATGGACTGGCAGCCGAGGAGGGCGGCGTTGTACGCACCGCCGCGGCAGTAGTTGCCAGTCGATGGCCAGACAGCCTGTTGGTTGACAGAGTCGAAGTTCCCGCTGACCAGAGCCGGGGCAAGGCAGCCGTAGGTGGCACCGACTTTGTGTGCACCGGTGGGGAACCACTTTCCTACCAGGCAGAAGATCCGTGCCTTGACACCGGTCAGCTCACGGGGCACTTCGATGTAGTTGACATCGCCGAAGGTACCACCATCCTTGGTCGGCTCATTCTTCCACGTGATCCTGAAGAGGTTCAGCGGATCGACATCCCATAGGCCGGTGTGCTTGAGTTTCTCTAGGATCTCCTGGGGGATGGTGGAGGGGTCGGCCATCTGGGCGAAGGTCGGCAGGAGGATCCCTTTCTCCTTGCACCGTTGGATATTCCGCTTGCGGACTTCTTCATTAACACGCAAATTAATCAACATCTTTGTCCTCCGTGAGTCTGTGATAGCGTAGTAGTTTGTCAAAGTATACCGCACCATCGA
>LVBE01000169.1 GCA_001603105.1 Spirochaetales bacterium Spiro_03 | reverse complement strand
CAATGACAGACATATGTGTCAATATTGACAAATATCACTACTTTGTAATATCAATGAAGCTATGTACCACGACCCCTCCCATACCTGCATCGCCGCCGTAGGTTCCTTTGTCCCTAGCCGGGTGGTGACCAACGATGAGCTGGCAGCAATCGTCGATACCAGCGATCAGTGGATCGTCAGCCACACCGGCATCCGAGAGCGACGGTGGGCCGACGAAGAGACCACCTTCGACCTTGCCTACAAGGCGACTGTCGACCTGCTAGGGCGCTATCAGACCACCATCGATGCCATCGTCTGCGCCACCGCCACCGCCGACTACCCAGGCTTTCCTTCCACCGCCTCGCTACTCAGTGAAAAATTGGGGGTCACAGGGGCTGCAGTCGATGTGAGCGCTGGCTGCACCGGCTTCATCTACGCCCTTGAGATCGGACGCGGGATGATTGCAACCGGCACTGCCCGCACAGTCCTCATCGTCGGCTCAGAGCGCCTCTCCTCGGTTCTGGACATGCGGGACCGCTCAACCTGCGTCCTCTTCGGCGATGGAGCGGCAGCGGTGGTGCTCACCGCCTCTGATCAGCCGCTGTGGCTTGGCACCTACATCAGAAGTGAAGCAAGCGGATCCAAGTCCCTGACCATCGACCCGGTGACAAAGATCCTGACCATGGAGGGACGGGCCGTCTACACCTTTGCCGTCCGTGCGATAGCCGAGACGATCGATGCACTGCTTGAAGAGCACAAGCTCGGCATCGATGACATCGATTGGATCGTCCCTCATCAGGCAAACCAGCGCATCATCGCCTCCTGTGCCAAGCGCTACGGCATCGATGAGAGCAAGTTCTTTCTGAATATCGACCGATATGCCAACACCTCAGCGGCATCGATTCCCCTTGCCCTCGCCGAGATGGAACAGTCCGCTCTCCTTACAAGCGGACAGAGGGTCATCCTTGTCGGCTTCGGTGCCGGCCTGACCTATGGAGGAGTCCTATTGCTATGGAAATAATCGCCCTCTACCCTGGCCAGGGATCACAGCAGCGGACCATGGGCCTCTCGTTCTATGAGAGCAGCGCTCAGGTGCGCGCCCTCTTTGGCCTTGCCAGCGAGATTGCAAAGCGCGATATGCACTCCCTCTTGGCCGAAGGCAGTGACCGTGATCTGACGCTCTATGCACAGCTAGCCATCACGCTGGTCAACCGCAGCGCTTCGCTACGCCTCAGAGAGCTGGGCTGGCGCTTTGCAGCCCACAGCGGCTTCAGCCTCGGTGAGCTGAGCGCCTATGCCGCTTCTGGAATACTCGACGATGAGACGCTCTTTCAGATCATCGTACAGCGCATGACCTTGATGGATGAGATGAGCGCCAAAGCCCATAGTCGCTATGGGGATCTGGCCATGGCAGCCGCCATTGGAGTCGGCTATGAGACCATCGCCGAGGTTTTGAGGGGCGAGAGTATCGAAGAGCTCTGGCCATCCAATGACAACGCCCCGTTGCAAGTCGTGCTCTCTGGCACCCAGGCAGCGCTAGAGCGCGCGCGCCGGCCCCTCTCACTGGCTGGGGTGCGCCGCCTCATCCCCCTCGCGGTCTCCGGTCCCTTCCATACCCCGCTGATGCGCGAGGCGACCACCCCCTTTGCCCTCTATCTTGACAGCCTCCCCTTCAAGGAGCCGAAGGAGGTGGTCTATAGCAGCACCAACGCCGCCGTTGTCCAGACATCGCTACAGGCGCGGGCGAACCTGGCAAGCCAGCTAGCTCAGCCGGTACGGTGGAAAGAGACGATGCACGCCCTCAATGGCCTGGACATCATCTTCGCAGAGGTTGGCAATGGCACGGTCTTGTCGGGGCTGTGCAAGAGCAATAACACAAACAAGGCATGCATGGCCCTCGGAGACGAACAGGCCATCGAACGTGCCTTGAAGGATACACCATGAACAGTGACAGAACAATGAACGCCATCGTAACCGGTGGCTCGAAAGGGATCGGGCTGGCCATCACCGCCGCCCTGATCCGTGATGGGTATACGGTCTACTCGCTGTCGCGCACCAAGGGACAGAGCGAGGCGATCCACATCGAGTGCGACATCAGTGACCGTCAGAGCGTCGAGGGTGCCCTCAGTGCTGTGATCGAGCGCGCAGGACATATCGATGTCTTGGTCAACAACGCCGGCATCACGCGTGACGGCTTGATCATGCGCATGAGTGACGAGGCGTGGGATAGCGTGATCGCCTCCAACCTCACCTCAGTCTTTCTCACCTCTCGGAGAATCAGCCGCCTCATGGCCAGCCAACGAAGTGGGGCGATCATCAACATCGCCAGCGTGGTGGGCATCAGCGGCAATGGGGGGCAGACCAACTATGCGGCGAGCAAGGCCGGCATCATCGGCTTCTCCAAGTCGCTGGCCAAGGAGCTTGCCAGCCGCCAGGTCCGCGTCAACGTCGTCGCTCCCGGCTTCATCGAGACTGCGATGACCGCCTCCCTCTCCGATCAACTAAAAGAGTCAGTCAAGGCCCAGATCCCCCTGTCGAGGATCGGCAATGCAGCTGAAGTAGCGGATGTAGTGGCCTTTTTGGCATCGCCGAAGGCCTCCTACATCACCGGCCAGGTGCTCGCCGTAGACGGCGGGCTTACTATGTAGGAGGAAGGGATGAAGATGGAACGTGTCGTTGTGACCGGCATGGGAACGGTCAACCCACTTGGATGCAGTATCGAGGAGTTCTGGCAGAACATCAAAGATGGTGTGGTCGGCATCGGCCCGATCACCAAGTTCGATGCATCGACATTCCCGGCCCAAATTGCCGGGGAGGTGAAAAACTTCGACCCCAGCGACCTGCTGGACCGCAAGCAGCTGCGCGGTATGGCCGATTTTACCAAGTTCGCCGCTCACGCAGCAGCGCAAGCGTGGGCCCAGGCAGGCCTTGATGAATCCACCTTTGACCCCTACCTCAGCGGTGTCTACATCGGAAACGGCATCGGCGGCTTTGAGATCGTCGAGGAGAACATGGCCAAGCTCTTTGAGCGGGGGGTGCAGGGTGTTGCCCCACTGACGATCCCCAAGCTCATCGCCAATGAAGCGGCGGGCAACATCGCCATCCAGTTTGGCATCAAGGGGCCAGCCCATACCACCGTCACCGCATGCGCCAGCGGCACCGATGCCATCGGAGAAGCGTTCAACGCCATCCGCTTTGGCATGGTTGAGCTCGCCATCACCGGCGGCACCGAGGCGGCGATCACCCAGCTCGCCATCGCCGGATTCTGTCGCCTCCAGGCGCTGGCGACCCGATACAACGACTGCCCCCAGAAAGCCAGCCGCCCCTTTGACAAGGACCGCGA
>LVBE01000168.1 GCA_001603105.1 Spirochaetales bacterium Spiro_03 | reverse complement strand
GCTTGCGTACCAACAAGATGAGTGTTGAGCGGCTACGCAATCGACTCGGGATCTATAGCGACAAACCAATTGCACGGCGTGATGAGGCTATCCGTATCTGTCAAAAGGCATTGGAAGCAGGCTTGATCTTCTCTGGCGATGAAAAGATTGGCTTACGGGAGTACTTGACTGCCTTCTATGACTGGGACAAAAGTGAGTACATACGCAGAAGAAATCTGCTGCGTCCTGGCAGTATCGGCAAAGATTATGCAGTTATCCGCAAAAATCTGATCACAAACCATCTTTTGGAGCATATCAAACCACATCTGTTACTATCTAAAGTAACGCTTGGTATTGTCGAAGATCTGCAATTTGCCCTTGTTGAGAAAGGGATGTTGGCCCATGCTACCATCAATGTGATCATGAGCGCAGTCATTGCCGCGTTGAAGGAAGCTCAGCGTAGGGGACGACTCTCACCTACAGTAGTCCTACAGCTCAAGCATCTAGAGGTAACGCATCAAAGCCGCGGCATTCTCAATGAAAGAGAGACTGCTGCGTTTCTTCAATATGCCCGACATGCCAGTGAACAGCGCATCTATCTTGCGATCCTGTTGGCCTTGATCACCGGCATGCGTAGCGGAGAATTGAGAGCCCTTCGCCTCGATGCCCTCCAAGGGGATCGAATTGTCATCGACCGCTCCTATGCTGACCATGCAAAGATAAAACTGCCAAAGGGCAAGCGGACTCGCATCGTCCCCTGCCCTCCCCACCTTATCGCCGCTTTAGAGGACCTGGCTCGCCAAAACCCCTATGAGAATGATCAGCAGTTGGTCTTTTGGAGCAAACGAGGCGGATCCTTTGTCTCAAGCCACTACTTTTCAAGTCGTTTCAAGGAAGAATTAATCAGGTCTGGGGTTTTGAAGAGCGCTGAGATCGAAGAGCGCAACATAAGCTTCCATTCTCTGCGCCATATGGCCAATACCCTGCTACGCGGTTCGATCGATGAGCACATTCTACGCCTGACCATCGGCCATAGCAGCACTCAGCTCTCCGACCTGTATACGCACCTCAGCGAAGGGGGGCTACGTAGCGTAGCCCTTGCCCAAGAGCATACGATGGCAGCGTTGCTCGGTCATCTAGGTGATGATATTGACGAGGATGAAGAGACCGATAAAGAGAATGTTCACAGCCGTGAAGACGAAGAGGTACGCCAACGGCCTAGCTGACGGGGTACGAACATAGAAGCGAAGTGTGATCACCGATGCCATTGAGGCGATGAGGGTACCACAGCCACCGGCATTTACACCTTGCATCAGGGCACGGCCGTTTGAGGTAAATTGTGCCAACAACAAGGCAGCAGGTACGTTTGAGACAACCTGGCTGATTCCAAGCCCAACAGAGAACTCATGCCCTACAAGGGTTTGTTCGATCAAGGCAGTGAACACCGCAAGGCGGGCCAGGTTCCCTACCAAGACAAAAAGGGCGACAAAGGTCAAGAGCAGCGAGTAGTCGATGCGTTTGAAGAGACGTTTTTCGCTGGCGAGTGTGACTATGACAACCGCTGGCAGAACCTGGATCAGGCGCAGCACCGCTAACAGTGCTACGCCAAAGAGCAGTAGGTAGCGAACCGTCGCTAGCATCTCTACAGCCTTTCTTTGTTGAGTCGCCTCCTGTCCAAGGGAACGACAGCTGGGGATGAGGAACACCAACAGGGTCAAAAGCAGCGCCCCTGATCCCACGTACAAAACCATGGCTGAAAAGACGTCACCGATGCTGAGGTCATAGTACGTGTACAAAAAGAGGTTCTGGGGATTTCCTATCGGTGTAAGGGCGCTGCCTACATTGGCGGCAATGGTCTCTAGGACGATGGTATAGAGTAGGAGCTTAGGCTCATCATCAGAGCTGAAGATGATGATGGTCAATGGGACAATGGTGATGAGGGCAACATCATTTGTGATGAACATCGAGGTAAAAAAAGTCAATGCCACGACTGCCGCTACCCGCCCTCGCCTGCTCTTGGCCAGATCCAACAGGGCGTAGGCAATGGATGCGAGCACGTTGTGTTCAACAAAGCCGGCGACGACGAGCATCAAGGCGAAGAGCAGGCCAAGGGTATGCCAGTCGATGTAGGTCCAATAGAGGCGGTCCGGTGGGACAAAGACCATAGACAGCAGTGCCAAAACGGCGGATGAGAGCAAGACCGCCTCTTCCTTGATCGCTTTGACCATGGCCGTTGTACCCATCCCCCCCTCTCTCCTATTGAGAGGAGCATACATCCTGGGAGGCACATTGGCAATGAGAGTGAGGGTTTTGTTGTGTTTAGGGGCCGTAGAGCAGTTTAATCGGTACAACGGGTGTGCTACAGTACAGATATACACCTAATGGGGGCAATGAATGAGAGTAGCTGTACTTGGAGACGTCCATGGAAATTTTCGAGCGCTGGAGTCGGTGCTCGCTGATATTAAATCCTGTGATGTCGATCAGGTAATCTTCCTCGGAGACCTGGTATACAATGGCCTTGACCCACAGCTTTGCTATGATCTCTTGATGGACAGGAAACCGCTGGTAACCATCAAGGGCAATACCGATGCGTACCTTGAACGCATCGCAACCTTCAAGGTCAACAACACCGCTGATGAGCAATTGCTCAAGCTGTACAAGTACACGTCGATCCGTATGTATGACAAAGCCAAGGAGGCAGTCGCTGCGTTCAAGGACCGTGAGTACCTCGATCTTGACGGTGTGTCAATCCTCGCCTGTCACGGCTCCCCGTATGCCAATGACGAGGCACTGTATGAGAAGAAACCCTTTGCGCCGCTGTTGGCAAAGAACATTGCCAACGAAAAGGCCGATGTCATCCTCTGTGCCCACACCCACATCCCTGCCGATTTCAATCGGGAGGGTATCAGGTTCATCAACCCTGGAGCGGTAGGCTACTCCTTCGATGGCGATACCCGCCCCTCCTGGGCGCTGCTCACTATCGAAAAGGGAGTCATGGGTATCAAGTTTCGACGCGTCGAATACGACATCAATCGCTATAAGATGGAAGTCGAACACGCCATCCAAAGCTTCCCACTCTTCGAAGCGCTGCTGTACTCTCTCGAACACGCCAAGATGCCACCTCGATGATCAGCTTTCTTACATAAAAGAAGAGCCGGACTGCCTCTAGGCAATCCGGCTTCTGTGTTTTGGAGGTGGGGGGATTCGAACCCCCGTCCTAACGTGCCATCCAGCAACGTCTACAAGCTTAGTCAGTGATCAAAAGTTCCAGAAGGCGGCGGGTTCACCAACAAGACGTCCGTCTTCTGTAGCCTGCTACGCTGTCCCCTTCCCCCACAGGCCGTGGGTCGGGTAAGCCCCTATTTTTACAGGCTTCCGATCCTTAGGAACAGCAGGAGTCGGGCCTGTACGTCATCGTGCTATTAAGCAGCGAGGGCGTATTCTGCTTCGAAGGAGACTTCGTCTTCTTTTTTGGCAGTTAAAAGGTTTGCTAGTTTAAGGAGTTGGCGCTCCGCTTGCAGTCACTGGCCTGATCTTCCGCCAGTCGAAACCGAAACACCCCCGTAGGAATCACTCCATCGAGGTATATACACTATACTCATATGCCAGGTTTTCATCAAGGCCGCAAAGCTAGGCCATGGCGCTTTTGTAGGCCCCTGGCCCAGGGCAGGAGCGCTTCACCGAACTGTGCAAGGTCGGTGAAGTTGAGGGTGGCACTATTCTCATAGCTGGTCGATTGCGCATTGACGATGACCAGGTCCGATCCATGGGCCAGCGCATAGGAGGGCAGAGATGCCGCTGGTTGGACGAGCAAAGAGGAGCCGAGGACGATACAGAGCGAAGCTTGTCTGAACATCTCCACTGCCCGGTTTATCACTGAGGGATCGAGATTCTCCCCATAGAAGACGATGTCCGGCCTGACGATCGCCTGACAGCGGGTGCAGCGCGGCACCTCATGCTTTTGGACGACCGGGGCGATCTGCTCATACGAATAGTGCGCGTTACAGACAGTACAGCTGTGGTGGGCGGCGCTGCCGTGAAGTTCCCAGCACTTCTTGCTGCCAGCCTTGGTGTGCAGCATATCGATGTTCTGGGTAAAGAGGGCGTTCAAGTAGCCCTTCTCTTCCAAGATAGCCAGCAGCGTGTGGATGACAGAGGGGCTTTTTTGTTCAAGGTGATACATGAACTGCTGCCCCCACTGGTAGAAGAGGTGGGGATTGCGGTTAAAGAAGGAGATGGAGAGCACCTCCTCTACATCATAGCCATGCCATCTATTGGCATAGACGCCGCTGGTGCTTCTGAAGTCAGGAATCCCACTGAGAGTCGACACACCAGCGCCGGTGAGGGCAACAGTCATGCGAGATTCGATGATCAGGGATTTCAACGTCTCAAGATCATGAGCAAAGTCTCTTGCCATCTGAGGCCTCCTGACCTCATTGTACCACAGTTGCTGTGTAGGTGTTACCGCTCAGCCCCTCAAGACGCACAGTTACGACGCTGCCGCTCTCGGCAGAGCTTTCAAAGACGACCATCTCATTATGTTCACTGCGACCGAGCATCTGAGACTTGTCGTGTTTGGAGGGTTGGGTCACCACCACCTCCACGACCATGCCCAATCGCTTTTTCTTCTCTCGCGCAAAGATGGCATGTTGGAAGTCGATGAGACGGCTCAGTCGTCGTGATCGCTCCTCTTCGGCGATTTGCTCGTCCATGGAGGCCGCCTTCGTCCCTTCCCGGGGATTGAAGTAGTACATGAACGCTTCGATGCAGCCCATATGGTCTAACAGCGAGAGGGTCTCTTCATACTCCGCTTCTTGTTCACTTGGAAAGCCTACCATGACATCGGTGGCGAAGGTAATGGACGGGATCTCCCCCCTGATCTCATCGATCAAGGAGATAAAGCGTTCGCGATCATAGCGACGATTCATCAACGCCAAGATCCTGCTCGACCCGCTTTGCATCGGGATGTGCAGGTGCTTGGCGATCTTCGGTTCGTCTCTGATGACCTCGATCAGAGCTCGGCTGAAATCCTTGGGGTGGGGGCTGTCGAATCGGATCCATTTGATGGAGTTTTTTTGCTCACAAATACGTTTCAACAGATCAGGGAAGGTGTGCGTCGTCCCAGCGGAATCGGTGTAGTGGTAGCTATTGACGTTTTGGCCGAGGAGGGTGACTTCCTTCACACCCTTGGAGTCCAAAAAGGCCAGTTCGCGCAAAATATCATCAAGTGGCCTTGAGACTTCCCGCCCCCGGACAAACGGGACGATGCAGTAGGCGCAGAAGTTGTTGCACCCATTCATGATGGGAATGTAGGAGCTGTACTCTCCTTCCTGGTAGTAGGAGGTGGTGAACTCATACGACTCGCTTTGTTCATCGAAGGCGCCATCGGCGCTGGTGAGGATATTGACGATGCGCTGTTTGTCATTGGTGCCGATGACGTAATCGACCTGCGGTGCATCGTCCTTCAAATCCTCTTGCAATCGTTCAGCCATGCAGCCGGTGACGATCAGGGTGAGGGGGTGGTCCTTCTTGATGCGCGAAAACTCTCCAAGACGTCCCCAAATGCGGTTATCGGCGCTTTTGCGGACCGTACAGGTATTGAGGATCGCACAATCGGCTTCATCGGCAGATCGAGCGGGTACAAGGCCCGCTCCTTTGAGTTGCAACTCCAATGCGTTGCTCTCGGCAATATTCATCTGGCACCCGTAGGTCTCCAGCCAGTAGGTCTTCATCGCACTCCCTTTTCGGCATGCAGTAGCGCTGCAGCCATGGTGTTGTTCATGAGCATGGCTATGGTCATCACACCGACGCCTCCGGGCACCGGTGTGATGGCTTGGCTCTTAGGGGCGACGCGTTCATAATCGACGTCGCCGACCAGCCGGTAGCCACGCGCCCGGCTGCTGTCCTCTACACGATTGATGCCGACATCAATGACGATGCACCCATCCTTCACCATGGATTCGGTGATGAAATTGGGTCGTCCAATGGCGGCGATGAGGATATCGGCCTGGCGGGTATGGAAAGCCAGGTCAGAAGTCTTTGAGTGGCAGATCGTGACGGTGGCGTCACGGCCTTTTTGGATCAAGAGGCTTGCCATGGGCTTGCCGACAATATTGCTGCGCCCGACGATGACCACGTGCCTTCCAGCTGTCTCGATCTGGTAGTAGTCCAGCATCTTCAGGATGCCCAGCGGGGTGCAGCTGACAAAACCAGGGCGGCCGATGAGCAGATTGCCCACGCTTTGGGGATGAAAGCCATCGACGTCCTTCTCTACAGCGATCGCCTCGATTACAGCCTCCTCATCGATATGAGGTGGCAAAGGCAGCTGGACAAGAATCCCATGTACCCGCCGATCTTCATTGAGATTGGTGATCAATTGCACGAGCTCTTGTTCGCTCACGTGCTCGGGCAAGTGGAAATCTCTATGAGAAAACCCTAATTCTTCACACGCCTTGGTTTTCGATTGCACATAGCTTGTGCTTGCTAGGTCGTCACCGACCAAGACGACCGCCAACGAAGGTTCATATCCATACTGGCCAACAAACTGTTCGCATTGGAGTTTGAGCTGGCTATAGGTTTGTTCGGCTACAGGCTTTCCTTTCAAAACTCGCATGGCGCTCTCCTGTGTGCATACCCTACCCTAAAACTCGGTCTTTAGGCAACAAAGCCATTTGCACAAACCACTATCGCTCTCTATACTCTAAGAGGTATGCACACCCCAGTCTTTTGGCTATCATGGTGTAACAACACCACCGCTACGGTGTTCATGCTATGATGAGGTTAAGAATGAAGAAATCGTCTACGATCCTCCTAGCTCTGCTGCTCCTTGTTGCAACAGGTCTCGGAGCTGCCAATCACTACGACAAAGGCAACCAACTCTTCAGTTTCAAGGTTGGAACCACCTTCCCGACGTTCACCTACTTTTTCACTACAAATGATGTTATAACAGGAATCGGCGAAGATAAGACCGGGATGTTGGTAGGGGGGTATGGGGGCATCAGCTACCAGGTGTTCAACACCCCCTATAGCGCCATCGGTGGAGAGATTGGATACGACTTCAACTTCGCCGCTGACCAGGAGCTCTTCACTGCTGTCCCCTTCTATGCCAAGTACACCTACCTTCCCCTTCAAGGCAAGTGGGATATAGCGATCTCCTCTGGCCTGGGATTTGCGTACATCAAGTACAAGGATGCCCAATTGATGACCCTCTACGCCAACCTTGAGACTGGTTTTACCTGGTTTCCAGGTGAACATTGGGGTCTTGGGCTTACCACCGGCCTGTGGCTCATCCCCGAGTTCAACTACAATGACGCACTGAAGAAGGATAATGCCCTTGCCGGTATCATTCCTTTGACCTTCAGCGTGACCTACCGCCAATAGGAGAGCAATATGAAACGAACAGTATGTACCACCATCATAGCAACCCTCTTCGTCGCCCTGCTCTTCACCGCCTGCAATGCGGATGCCTCCGCAGGCCTGTTCCGACAGCTTGCCGATGCAAAGGCTCCGGTGGGCATCAGGTATCGGCAGATCATCGGCAAGGATGCTACAGACCTGTATTATCTCACTGATAATGGAATCTATAAGAGCACAGGGCCTTCTTCAACCATCGTAAGAGAGAACGCCAAAGGCTCTCCGGTTCTTGAAGCGTATCTTGATGTTACTGGGGCTAATAATTATCTGATTTATCTAATCAATACCAACGATGGTGCTATGGTATATCGCTATAATCAGTCCAATAAGGACGATGATAATATGCGGGTCACTTCAACACTTACTTCTTGTAAGATAAAAGCATTGTTGCCTAATGGCAGTATACTAGTTCAAGGATTAAGTGGTGGGAAAAATGCATATGCAGTTATCACGCATGACTATGAGAACGATACTGTTAAATCTGAAGTTGTTTTTGATGACCTCGATGGATTTGCTCTCGACGGAATCTTATTCCAAAGCGGTCTTCAACAAGTCTCTACAAATTTCATCCTCTCTTTTGTCAATAGTAGCAAAGAGTATAAGCACTTCTTTAATAACAAAACCAATGAAATCAAATTAAACTCTTCATTAGCTGCATACACCATTGAAACCAAGTTATATCTGCTCACCAAGAATGGGGCTCTCTATGGTAGTGATGTTCCTGCTGGAAGCACCACTGCCACCTCTATGGGTAAAAATAGCAAAATGTATCCATCCAATGCTTTCTTATATGCAGTCACAGATGGATCTACAACCCATCTATTGACGAAATCCTCAAACAGTGAAGAAGGAATCTATGTTTTTAGTTTCACAAAAGGATCTAATGCGGCTGATAGCGCTTCCGGATTCGCTATAAAGGAAGGGTATGCAAGACAGATGAACAATGTATCCATAGTCAGTGCGTTTGAAAAAACTCCTGGAGTGATCCTTGTTGCTACTGAACGCAATGGAATGTTTGACCTGACTATTAACGCAGCCAACGCAAATAAGAATGATACATCAAATGGCAGTTCTTCAGGACCTGAAAATTATACAATTTGATTGACTTGTCCTGTTCATTAATCTGCACGAGCCCCATTTTTGGGGCTCGTGGTATAGTAATCCATCATTTTGATCTTCATTGACTCTTCGCTCCCCCTCACAGATAATGGACAGTACCAACTGACGGAGGTGAGTATGGCTAAATACCTGTTCTATGGGATGACTGGCAACAAGATGTGTTTCAACCACATCCTGCTCAATGCGCTGGATTTTGCTGATAATGGCATAGAAGCCAAGATCATCTTTGAGGGAGAGTCGGTCAAGCTGGTATCTCTCTTTGAGGAGGAGAAGAACACACTCTATCTGAAGGCAAAAGAGCGTGGTCTTATTGCAGGAATCTGCCTCGCCTGCTCGAAGGTGATGGGTGTCTTTGAGAAGAACAACAACTATGGACTGGCGATGCTCGGAGATATGAGCGGGCATGCTGGGATGAAGAGGTTCACCACAGAAGGGTATCAGGTCATCAGTATGTAGCCTTTAGGCCCGATCTTTGAGATACCGCTTGAGCAGAAACGTGCAAAAGTATGGGAACGTGTAAATACCATCACTGAAGCCGATATTTCCCTTGCTCAGTTTGATACCCCAAGAGATGTCAGGATACCTATCACTGGCGATCAGGGTTCTCAGGGATTTGCTTCTTCCTGAATTGGACTTCACTTCTATTGGTACCAATGAGTTCATCGTCCTGACGAAAAAATCCTGTTCAAGGGTAGAGTCAGGACGTTTGTAGTAATAGAGGGCATATCCACTCTTTGACAGGGCTTCAGAGACTATCTGTTCATAAAGCGCTCCCTTGTATACCCCAAGGTTCTTGTTAGCCCTCAAATCATCTTGCGCCTCATCATCGAGCATTGAGACCAAAAGGCCGGTATCCGAGAGGTACAGTTTATACTTGGAAGCATCATAATTACCTTTTAAAGGAAGCTCCGGAAAATTGAGGCCATAACAGACATTCACCATGCCGGCTTGATCCAGCCACTCTATGCATCCACGATAGTCCTTGAAACGAGCTCCACGCTCAAGACGTGAGATTTGAAATTTGGTGTTTTCTTTTGCCAACTGAGATGGAATATGCCTAAATACATTGAGGATACGTCCTTGGTCCATGCCTAGGGCGTATTTGGTTATATCCTCCTCATAGTCAGAGAGCAGTTGGCGTTGCAACTGCAATGAACCGGTGAATGTATTGGATTGGATATGATTCTTGATGACTTCGGGCATTCCTCCAAGGATGACATAATCAAAGAAGAGTGATTCAAACACGTCCATCTGTACGCTGCTGAGCACTTTGAGCTCCTGCATATGGACCAGCAACTCGTCAATGACAGACTCATCATACCCTTTTGCCCATAGGAACTCTTCAAAATCGAGAGACGTCAATGAATAATCGGTTTTGTATCCAACACTGATACTTTCTATCTCTTTGTAATTGAGGCCTAATAGTGAGCCACTTGCTATGACATCAAAGCGTCCATCAATGTGGAAAAACTTCAAAGCTGTTGCTATCTCTGGGAATGATTGTATTTCATCAAAAAAGAGAAGAGTCTTGTTGGCAACAAATTTCTTGGCAGGATCGAGCAAGGTTATATGTTTGATTATATCATCAACTCGATACCCTGCACTCGTGATAGTACGATATCGCTTTTCTTCCACAAAAT
>LVBE01000167.1 GCA_001603105.1 Spirochaetales bacterium Spiro_03 | reverse complement strand
GTTTTCCACATAACATATTCACAGTCTTTCAACGAGTTATCAACAAGTTATCCACAGGCTGTACAAAAGACGGAAAAGCAGGCTAACGCACTGCCAGACAATAGTTACTCCTTCGAAAAGGAGCCAAGGAGCGGCAGCTGTTACCAGAAAAACGTGTGGATATCTGCTCTCAAAAACTTCGAACATTGTCCTTGCCTTGTACCTGTGGTATTGTCAAAGACAATGAAGGAGGGGGCAGTGAGAAAGGGCAGGACATGGCTGCTGAACTCTATGCTTGTTGCAATCTCCAGTGTTCTGTTGCTGCTCTTTGCGCTGATGACGCTCAGTCGGATCGAGGTCGAGTATGGGCGTATCAGCGAAGCGTTGATCATCGATGCCAAGAAGCTCTACCTCCACGATACCGTCAACAATTTGCTCAGAAGGATTGAGACGCTACGAACAGAGCGAACGGAGCACTACCGCGCCGCCCTTAAGCGGGTGGAGACGGTGGTGGGTCTCATCTGCGAGGATGAGCCTGATCAGATCATCGCCTTCTTTGAGGCTCCGGAAAACCGGATGTGGCGTGTTCTCTTCACCGATGCAAATCGTCAAAGCATCCTGTACGATACCAGTGACGATCCATCCCTCCCACCGGATCTTCCAAGTCGGTTCGCTGCACTGAAAGAGAATCTTATATTTGGGCATACCATCGAGCGCGCGGCGTGGACCCTCATCTTCGGCCTTGATCGCACCTTCATCGATGATGAGGTGAAGGCGCTCATCCACCGTCAGATCCACAACGCACAGTACAGCGAGGAGTCCTATATCTGGGTCAATGAGATCCTCAACTGGGATGGAGGCGATGGGTATGCGATCCGCAAGGTCCATCCAAACCTTCCTGAGAGCGAGGGGATGCTCCTTTCCACAGCGATGGTCGACATCGTAGGCAACCGTCCATACAAGACCGAACTCGATGGTGTTCGCCAAGACGGGGAGCTCTTCTTCACCTACTACTTCAAACGCCTAGGCAGCGACGAGATCGCCGAAAAACTCACCTATGCCAAACTCTACAAGGAGTTTGATTGGATCGTGGCTATGGGGATCCATCTCGACGACCTCGGCGCATATGCAGCAGAAGCTAGGCGTCAGCGCTCGGCGCAATTGAAGGCGATCGCACCATACTTTTTGACCGCCATGGTTGCCTTGCTCCTTGTCCATACAGTGGCCCTCTTGTACCTCAAAGGCCGTGAGCATCGAAAGCTTTCACGTACCCTTGAGCAGGAGGTGTACCAAGACGCCTTGACCGGGGTCGGCAACCGTCGCCTAGGGGAGCAGGCGCTGCATGTACTGCACGCCCCCGCTCTGGTTGCGCTGCTAGACATCGACCGC
The DNA here is from genome assembly GCA_001603105.1 of Spirochaetales bacterium Spiro_03. Classification (GTDB taxonomy): domain Bacteria; phylum Spirochaetota; class Spirochaetia; order Sphaerochaetales; family Sphaerochaetaceae; genus Sphaerochaeta. Next base: position 308 of record LVBE01000167.1, on the reverse strand, counting down.
TTCAAGGCGGTCAACGACCGATGGGGGCATGGTGCAGGTGATCAGGCCCTGATCGTCCTCTGTCGTGCAATCGAGCGGGCCATCGGCGATGCAGGGCGCCTCTATCGGTGGGGCGGGGATGAGTTTTTGGTGATCTGTCCCCACTTCGATGATCCTCATCACTGTGGCCAGGCACTCCTTGAGGCGTCTCAAAGCGTGGTCGTCGGAGATGGCAGCTCGATGACGGTCTCGATCGGCTTGTCGGTCCTCAATGCTGATGACAGTGGACCGATCGAGGTCATCCGACGAGCCGATGAAGCGCTCTACCG
>LVBE01000166.1 GCA_001603105.1 Spirochaetales bacterium Spiro_03 | reverse complement strand
TCAAATATTTGGCAACTTTATGGGATGTTACTCATATCCCAACTCTCCCCCTATATCGCATACTCAACACCTGTCCGTCCATCTTCACCGTATCAGACAACCTGGGTGCGAATGGGATATTGCCACCATTTCACTTCAGTCTGCCCCAGATTGTGTATGGTATTCGGAATAACCAATACAAAGGGACGCAATTGGATTCATTTGAAAGATTGCTTACAGCGCTACTATATGAAGTGTGGTATGCAATGCGTGCTATCAGCTTTCAGTAGTGTGGGTATGGGCACTTGCCGCCTCTATGTCTAAGCGGACCCAGAGGTGCGCCTCTGAGCCGGCTTCAGTGACCTGCAAGCCTGCGTATTGTCCAAGGCCGGCACTGCTGAGGTTGTGGGCGTCAGTAGAGCACGTCTGCGGCTCTACACAGAGGAAGGGGTGCTGTGGTGCGGTATAGATCACAGCATGGCCGAACTCATCGCTTGCCGAGATCGTCACCGTCGGCCCTGAGCCAGCAATCGTCGCCTTGATGGGCCCGTCGGTGAGAAACACCTGATCGATAGCCAAAACATCGACATCCGTCATCGCATTGAAGTCCCACGGTGTGCCAGCTACCGGCGATACCGCACCGGTGGGGAAGTTGTCAACGGCCTCCATCACACACCCGACATTGACAGCCAGGCGTGTTCGCAAGTCTTTGACGAAGAATGGGTGCAGCCCCAGGCCCCAGGAGAAAGTCCGGCTGTCCTGGTTGCGTATTACAAAATCCCAGGTCAGGGAACTTTCAGTAGCCGAGATGGTGAGAGCGAACGTGCCTCGGTACGGAAAGAGGGGGTCCTGTCCATCAAAGACGAGGGTCCCAGTTACGGATGATTTGGTAGCGGACTCGACGACGAACGGGCGGTGACGGACAAAGCCGTGCATCATCGCCTCGACTAGGAGGCCATCGTAGTGATAGCTGAGGTCTCGGACCCGGTTGGGCGTGGGAAAGAGGATTGGGATCCCGTAGGTCGCCCCTGCCCTCTTTCGCTCTAGGTCACAGACCAATAGCTGCTGCCCCTCAAAGCAGAGCGACTCGACGGTCATACCCCACTGTGCATCGATGCGGGCACTGACTGGCCCGCTTTCGATAGACAGCAGGGACTCAGACGTACTGGGTGCGGTCATCACACTGCTCGTATGAGACAAAGAGCTCACCGTCGATGAACACACTGTGTGAGGACTTTTCATAGACGATCGTGCGCTCTCTTTGGCTCTCTTGGAAGTGCTGCCACGAGCGATCCTCGTCTACCGAACCGACGATGCACACATAGGCCGCCTGGCTTTCCCAACAGCGGTATTCGCAGTCGGCTAACTCATCGTCGTAGGGGACAAGCGAGTCGCTACACCACAGCCCCAGATATCCATCGCCCTTGCGGGCAAAGATCCACTGGCCGATGGATAGCACTTCATCGAACTTCACCGTGGGCATGAAGACGTGGGTGAAGTGGATCGGATAGTCGGCTCCGATCTCATAGATTGCCGCTAGCATCC
>LVBE01000165.1 GCA_001603105.1 Spirochaetales bacterium Spiro_03 | reverse complement strand
CCCTTATCTTTTATAAAAAACAAGGGTTTTGTATCAACGACACCTGCCTCTTTTATAGAAGGGGGGGGTTATATAAAACTCATGCTTTATCGAGGTTTCATATAGGTATCGGCTTCCGGACAATCAAGCCGTGGCAGAATGATATGTTGCGCCCGTTGATTCTCCCGGCTGAAGTAATCGTGAAGGAGATGGTGGTTAATCCGCCCCTATCCACCACCAGAATCCGGAAATAATTCACCACCAGAATTCGATTGTTTTTCATCACTCCGTCTTATATGTCATGGAAGGTAGATCTGCATCCGAGGATCGTCTCCAAGCTCCCCTTGTTTACGGTCCAACCTCTCCATAGGAGGATTCATCAACACTGCTGTGTTCGTCAGCATCTGTGGTTGACCAAAGAGAGGATCCTCATGCCTCGGCATCCCCATCCTCTGCCTGGTCATAGATGACTGGATGAACACTTCCATGAGATACAACGAGCTGATGCTCATGAGGGAAATCATGGACTACCGACCCAGGAACGGAGGAACCATCCTTGTCTCCCACACCCACCCGGACAGATGGAAGGAGCTCATTGGCACCGATACCAGCTATCGTGATTCACTGCTCCGGACACTGGTCGAAGGGGCAACGGTAATCAATCTCCAATAAATCTCTCGGCCGGTGAGATCTCACTCACCGGCCTAACTGCTGAAGAATTTCCGGATTCCACTGATGAATTATTTCCGGATTCTGGTGATGAAAATGGCGGGATTATCCAAGATGGTTCATTTTCCATCCTTGATATGATTTGTGGAAAAAATACCATCAGTTTTACGCTCTCGATGTACTACAAACGGGGGATATACAAGATCAGAAAAGGTGGCGTATGATTGTAGACAGGCATACATGGTACGGTTATCTACAATGCCCAAGTCCACACAAGGAGTTCTGCTATGAGCGATAAGGAGATCAAAGAGTTCATCAGAAGCTTCAATGAGTATACAAAGGAGATTACTTCAACTTATTCCGTAAGCCCGAATTATTCTGCCTCCCCGCCTAGAACTGCATCCAGGTGCACCGATGGTTGGTTTCGGGCAAGGATAGGCGGAATAACGTAATAGCCTAAAAGAAAGAATGTTACGATTTCAGAATCTCAATGAAGGAGGTTCTGGATGGACAGAACACGGTTCGAACAAGCGAAGAAAATCGTTCTTCGGTATTATGAAACAAACGGGTACAGCGAATCGCGGCAAGCACAAATACGCCACAGCTTGGAACTCATCGCCAGAATCATTGAATCGCTCGACATCGAACTCGATGATGATGCAATTCAAAAGATAGTGAAGCAGCGGCGGTGGAGCTATACCAAAGAATGCAACCTGCGTCATGTGAGGGCAATGCTACTCATAGCAATGGAGTCGGGTAGCACAGAATCAAGGTTCATAAGACATCGGCCACCGCGGTCGTTAGAATCAGGTGATTTCTCCGAGACCCTTGGCAGGTACCTCTTGCAACTTGAGAGGATGGGAAAGGCCAAGAGAACGGTTGAGTTTGAGCGTTTCGCCAACAAGGATTTGCTACTCTATCTCGAGAGCATCGGCATCCGTAGGTTCGAGAGCATCACGGCTGGCCATCTGGAAAGCTATCTCATGCTACGAATCCCTGCCGTGGCAAAGAGTACCGGACAAGCCATTGTATATAGGCTTCGCCACTTCTTTGAACACCTTTCGCTGGAAAAAGGGCTCGATGCGTCACTGCTGCGTGCCCTGGATGTCAGGATCAAGGTTCCGGGCACAATCGTTACGGCACTCACCGAAGAGCAAGAGAGGATCCTCACCGCATCACGCAGACCAACGAATGCCGGGGAGGCGAGAAGCAGAGCCGTCACGCTGTTGTGCCTGCGTCTCGGACTGAGAAAATCGGATGTCTATAACTCAAACTTCGCACTTGCGATAGGTTCAAATTGTTAGTATAAGAACAATATCATAACCATACAAAATAATTTGGTTATTTGGTTGATTTATATAGAAATAAGCTCCATTGTTTGGTATACTGTTTTTAGCGAAAAAACCTACCAAAAAGGAGCTTGTAAGACCATGCTATCACAAAATCTCCCCACTGACGACCATCTCGGCTCATCTTTCTCCGATTTCTGCAGCAAATTCAGCCTCTTCAGCCTGCTTTCCGCCTGTGGTGCGCGCAAGGTCAGGGGGGTGCCGGTCAGCGAGGTGTTCTCATATCTGTTCTCCATCGTCTTCAAGGGTGTGTCCACCTACCAGCACCAGCGTAGGAATCGGGGCGGCAAGGTCGTCGGCAAGGATTGTGTGCACCGATTCATGCAGTCGGTGTACATCGACTGGAACCTGTTCATCTCCAGATTGTGCTCTGCAATCATCGAGAAGGTGCTCAAGCCGATCCATGAGCATGAGAAGAACGAGCGGACCTGTCTGGTCATAGACGACAGCCCCTTCTACCGGAACAGTTCCAAGAGAGTGGAATTGCTTGCTCTCTGCAAGGATCATTCGAAGAAGAACTGCTTCTTCAAGGGCTTCCGCATGCTCACCCTCGGCTACACCGACGGCACCAGCTTCCTGCCGGTTGCCCATTCCCTGCTTGGCACCGAGAATGACAAGATGCAGATCAACGGCGCCAAGGAGGTGGCGGTGGGTACTCCGGGCCATTGCCGGAGGGCGCTCAGCAGGACCAAGGCCACTGAGGCGATGCTGGTGTTGCTCGACTATGCCAGGGAGGCCGCCATCAATGCCAAGTACGTGCTCTTCGACAGCTGGTTCTCCTGCCCCGCCCAGATATTTTCCGTCCTTGAAAAGGGTTACCATGTAGCGTGCATGCTCAAGAAAGGCAGCACCAAGTACTATGACGAGCAGGGGGAGAACCCGTCGACCGTCTCCGATATCTTCAGGAGGAACCGCAAGCGCAGGGGGACCTCCAAGTACCTGCTGTCGACGGTGGTCACGATCAAGGACAAGGATGGAAGGTTGCAGAAGGTCAAGCTGGTGTTCGTGCGCAACCGCAACAAGAGCAAGGATTATCTGGTCCTCTTGAGCACCGACACCAGTCTCGATGAACAGCAAATCATTGCTCTGTATGGTAATAGATGGTCGATTTTATTCCGTGAGTCTGAATTACTCCGCCTTTCTGCCTAGAACTGTATTTGCGTGTACCAATGCTTGGTTTTGGACAGGGAATACGGAATAACGTGGCAGCCCAAAATGATGGATGCTACGATTCCAGAATCTCAATGAAGGAGGTTCTGGATGTACAGGACACGGTTTGAACAGGCGAAGGAGGTCGTCCTTCGGTACTACGGGGAAAACGGGTACAGTGATGAGAGGATATATGCGGTGCGCCTCAGTCTGAGAACCATCGCGAAGTTCCTCGACGAATTCCGTATCGAATTCGACGGCGATACAATCCCAAGGATGGTGGCGCATAGGCAGTGGAGCTATGCACAGCAATGCGACCTGCGCCATGTGGGTGCGATGCTGCTCATGGCGATGGAGTCCGGGACCACCGACACGAAGGTCATCAGACATCGCAGGGTTTCGCAGTCATTGAAATCGCCTGAGTTCTCCGGGGTGCTGGACGGCTATCTTTCCCGGTTGCGAAGGATGGGCAGGGCGAAGAGTACAATCGACTTTGAGAATCGTGAGAACAGGGGCCTGCTGCTCTATCTGGAGGGCATCGGGATCCGCAGCTTCGAACGCATCACGGCAAGCCATCTGGAAGGCTATCTCATGCTGCGGATCCCTTCCGTGGCAAAAAGCACCGGACAAGCCATTGTATACAGGCTCCGCCACTTCTTGGAATACNNCCGTCGTCACGACACTCACCGAAGAGCAGGAGAGGGCCCTCACAGCATCACGCAGGCCGGCGAACGCCGGGGAGGCGAGGAGCAGGGCCGTCACGCTGCTGTGCCTGCGCCTCGGGCTGAGAAGGTCGGATGTCTACAAGCTGAGGTTTTCCGAACTGGATTTCCATGAAGGTGCATTGCGCATCGTCCAGCAGAAGACGCGCAAGCCGCTGAGCCTCCCGCTTCCAGACGACGTCGGCTTTGCCATCGCCGACTATGTGGTCAACCATCGCCCGGATGTGGACAGTGACCTGGTGTTCCTCAGCCTACGTGCCCCATACGGCAATCGCCTGTCGAGCTACACGGACATCTTCCGGGCGAAACAAGCCTGCGGTGACGATGTATGGGAAGGCTATTACCATGCCCTCAGGAGAACCTGCGCCACGAGGCTGCTGCGCGAGGGGGCGGGCATGCTGACCATCATGGGCGTCCTAGGCCAGACGACCATGGGGTCGCTCGACTGTTATTTGGGGTTGGATACCGCATCGATGTCATTGAACCCGCTCGTCGTCGAGGGGCTTGGCCTGCCGGAGGTGCTGTCATGAGCAGAGCCAAGGCGGGATATCAATTCAGCAGCGCTTTCGCGCCCATGATGACCAAATTCAAGGAATCAATGGGAAACGAGAAGCGTTCGGTGACAATCTGCAGGCATCTGAGGCAGCTGGACCGGCTCTGCGTCGAGATGAACCTCACCTCCGGCCTTCTCGACGAGCAGACCGTCATGGCCTGGCGGGAGTCGAAGACCGGGTGCACTGAACAGGAGATCAGGCAAAGCCAGAGTTCCATCAGACAGTTCGCCTATTTTCTCATCAGGGACGGGAATCATGCATGCATCCCACCGTCGACATTCGCCCGGCACAAGGCTTCGACCTCACCGACCTACGCCGGTTGCCTGGCGGCCTGGATGGACAGGCTCGTCGCCTTCAAGCGAGGCTTGGGGCTCAAGTACGTCAACGAGAGCAAATTTCTCCACCAGTTCGACCAATACTTGGTGGCCGGAAGCTTCTGCGGTGATGCGTTGACCAAGGAGATGGTGGATGGCTACGCCGCCAGCCTTGGGGGAGTCAGTTCGAAGACTCGGGCGAACAAACTCTCGGTGGTCGGCATCCTCGCCGGCTACATGGCCGGCCATGGGGGAACCGCCTATCAGGGGGTCCCCTCAGTCAAGGCCGTGAGCATGCCGCCGTACGTCTTCAGCCGCGAGGAGATCCTGGGGTTCTTCAGGACCATCGACGACAGTCGTTTCCTCTACCCCTGGATGGCCTACACCGTAGCGGTGTACTTCCGCCTGCTCTACTCCACGGGCATGAGGGAGACGGAATGCTGCATGATACTGCGCAGGGACATCGACTATGAACACCGTCGGATCCTCCTGAGACATGCCAAGAACGACGAGGAGCGGTACGTCTACTTCTCCCAACAGGATGCCGAGATGCTCAAAAGGTGCGACACCGCCCTCGACCAATACTTCCCCTGCCGTGGGTATTTCTTCGTCGGAGGGCTGAAGGGGGACGAACCACTCGCTCTTGTCGACACCACGGTGAGGAACCTATTCAAAAGATTGTGGAGAGAATCGGGGGGCTTGCACGATCCCAAGAATGGCCACAATGCCTCGGTGCATTCATTTAGGCACACCTACGTCGTTGACAAGCTGGCCCAGTGGCAGGGCGAGGGACGAGACGTCGACTCGCTCATCCCCTACCTTTCCAAGCAACTGGGCCATGCGTCCTTCGCCGAGACCTACCACTACTGCATCAGGCTCGACACCCGCTTTGCCCAAATCTTGGACGCCGAGCAGCCGGTGATACCGGAGGTGACCCATGGGTAGGAAAGATCGCCTCGTCTTCAGTTGGTGCAACGTCTTCCTCGAGTCGTACCTGCCGGTGCAGCTCATGCGCTCGAAACAGACCATTACGGCCTATGTGGACGCGCTCTCCCTCTTCAGGCGGTTCGCACAGGAGGAGAGGGCGCTGGGCATCGAGGAGCTGGCGCTCTCGCACATCGACGTCGACTTCATGCTCGACTTCCGCCAGTGGCTGGTCCACAGGAGGAAGGTCAAGCCACAGACGGCCAACCAGCGCCATTCGCTGGTCATGGGGTACCTCAAGTACTGCAGCAGGGAGGACGTATCGTTTGCCTCGTCTTACCTGAGGTTGGCAGCCATCCCCCCGCTCAGGTGCGACAAGCCCGATGTCCCGCCGCTCACGGAGAAGACCGTCTCGCTGATCCTCGCCCAGCCGCCGCAGACGGACAAGGGGCTGAGGGATCGTACCTTCATGATCCTCCTCTACGAGTTGGCCGCCCGGGTCTCGGAGGTCGTCGGCCTCAGGTTGTCCAACCTCATGCTGGAAGGATCGTCCCCACACATCCAGCTTCTTGGCAAGGGCAACAAGAGGAGGAACATCCCGGTGACACAAAAGACGCTGGAGCACCTGAGGTGCTACCTGGAAGTCTTTCATCCCGAGATGGATGGAGGTCAGATTCTGTTCTACACCGTCACCAAGGGAGCCAAAGGCCCCCTGTCGCTTGATTGTGTCGACGCATTCCTGAAGAAGTACGCCGCCATGGCCCACGAGGTGGACTGTGAGGTGCCTTCACGAATCCATTCACACCAATTTCGAAAGAGCAAGGCAACCCATTTGAGCGACAAGGGCGTCGGCCTGCCGGTCATATCGAGGTACCTCGGCCACGCAGACATCTCCACGACCATGGTGTACGTGAAGCCAAATCAGGAGAAGATCCGTGACGCGCTTCTGAAGGCCGAAGCTCTCTGCTCCTCATCGCCCGAGCAGGCGAGGGAATACGAGCAACTGAAGGCCAGGCTCTATGGATTGAGGTGATTTGTTATTCCGCCTTTCCCCGCCCAAAACCAAGCATTGGTACACGCAAATACAGTTCTAGGCAGAAAGGCGGAGTAATTCAGACTCACGGAATAAAATACCGATATTTCGTTAACGAAATATTCGATTGAAGTCTATTTCAAAACCTGCAAGAGCCAATTGCGCCTCGAGAAGGGTAACCAGGCCCTCAATTATGACGAAATCTGCGCCCACACTTCGTTCGTCTTCGTCCAGTACATGATGCTCTCATACCTGAGGAGGATCAACACCGACGAGCGTACCATAGGTGAGCTGTTTCTCTACATGATCGAGGAAATCCGCGATTCCTCCTTCGAATACGCCTTCACCCTGCTGCTCTACATGTTCATAGACCGGGTGTGCGAGAGCAACCCGGCTTTGCAGGAGCAGCTTTTCAAGTTGGCCGAGGCCTTCATAGACGACCTGCCTACTCTCATGAGAGACCAACTTAGGAGGGCATCATGACAAGTGCGAAGTTTGAGTCTATAAGCTGAGGTTCTCAGAACTGGATTTCAATGAAGGTGTATTGAATATCCTCCAGCAGAAGACGCGAAAGCCGTTGAACCTTCCACTTCCTGACGATGTCGGGTTTGCCATCGCTGACTATGTGGTCAACTATCGCCCGGATGTAGACAGTGACCTGGTGTTCCTCAGCCACCATGCGCCATACCACAAGAGGGTTCAAAGCGCCGCTGACATCAAGCGAGCGAAACAAGTCTGTGGAGGCCACAATGCATGGGAAGGTTGCTACCACATCCTCAGAAGGACTTGTGCCACCCGGTTGCTGCGTGAAGGGGTGGACATGCTGAGCATCATGGGTATCCTTGGCCAGACGACCATGGAATCTCTGGACTGCTACCTGGGACTGGATACTTCGTCAATGTCGCTGAGCCCGCTTGTCATTGACGAACTCGGTTTGCCGGAGGTGCTGTTATGAGCAGTACCAAGGCGAAATATCAATTCAGCAGCGCTCTCGCACCCATGATGACCAAATTCAAGGAATCTATGGGAAGCGAGAGACGGTCAAAGACAATTTGTTTGCATTTGGGCCAGCTTGACCGGTTCTGCATCGAGAGGAACCTCACCTCCGGTTTTCTCGACGAGCATACCGTCATGGCCTGGCGGCAGTCTAAGATTGGCTGTAAAGAGCAAGAGTTCAAGCAAAGCCAGAGTTCCATCAGGCAGTTCGCCTATTTCCTGATCAAATGCGGGAGTCACGCCTTCATCGCCCCTGGATTGTATCCTTCAATAGAAAGACTTGCCGAAGAGCCTTTCGCCAGTTGCCTAGCTGCCTGGATGGACAGGCTCGTTACCTTCAAGCGGAGATTGGGGCTCAAGTATATCAGCGGGAGGAGAACCCTCTTTGGGTTCGATCGATATCTGGTTGCATCGGGGTTCTCCGGGGAGTCCTTGACCAAGGAGATGGTCGATGGGTACGCGACCAGTCTGGATGGAAACAGCTCTGCCACACGGGGCAACAAACTCTCGGCGGTCGGTGTTCTCGCCGGCTACATGGCAAGCCATGGTGGAATTGCCTATCAGGGAGTGCCCTCAGTCAAGGCCGTGAACAAGCCGCCGTACGTCTTCAGCCGCGAGGAAACCTTGGGATTCTTCAGGACCGTGGATAATCGCCATTACCGGTACTCTTGGATGGCTTACACCGTACCGGTGTACTTCCGTCTGCTCTACTCCACGGGCATGAGGGAGACGGAATGTTGCATGATACTACGAAGGGACATCGACTATGACCATCGTCGGATCCTCTTAAGACATGCCAAGAACGACGAGGAGCGGTACGTCTACTTCTCCCAACTGGATGCCGAGATGCTGATGAGATGCGACACCGCCCTCGACAAGTTCTTCCCATGTAGGGAGAAATTCTTCGTCGGCGGGCTCTCAAATGACAACGCGCCTCGATTGACCACCTCGTTGGTGAGAAAATTGTTCCGCAAGTTGTGGAGTGAGTCGGGAGGCCTGCACGATCCCAAGAACGGCCACAATGCCTCGGTGCATTCATTTAGGCACACCTACGTCGTGGACAAGCTGGCCCAGTGGCAGCGTGAAGGGCGGGACGTTGACTCGCTCATCCCGTATCTCTCGAAGCAGTTGGGCCACGCGTCCTTCGCCGAGACCTACCACTACTGCATCAGGCTCGACGCCCGCTTTGCGGAGATTCTGGACGACGACCAGGCGGTGATACCGGAGGTGGCCCATGGGTAGGAAAGACCGCCTCGCATTCAGTTACTGCAACGTCTTCCTCGAGTCGTACCTGCCCGTGCAGCTCATGCGCTCGAGGCAGACGGTGACCGCCTACGTGGACGCACTCTCCCTCTTCAGGCGGTTCGCCCAGGAGGAGAGGGCGCTGGGCATCGAGGAATTGACGCTCCCGCACATCGACATCGACTTCCTCCTCGACTTCCGCCTCTGGCTGACCGAGGTGAGGAGGGTGAAGCCGCAGACGGCGAACCAGCGCCTCTCCCTGGTCATGGGGTACCTCAAGTACTGCAGCCGGGAAGACGTCTCCTTCGCCTCGACCTACCTGAGGCTGGCGACCATCCCCCCGCTGAGGTGCGACAAGCCTGACGTCCCGCCGCTCACGGAGAAGGCCGTCTCGCTGATCCTCGCCCAGCCGCCGCAGACGGACAAGGGCCTGAGGGACCGGACCTTCATGATCCTCCTCTACGAGCTGGCCGCCCGTGTCTCGGAGGTCGTCGGCCTCAGGCTGTCCAACCTCATGCTGGAGGGGTCCTCCCCCCACATCCAGCTTCTGGGGAAGGGCAACAAGAGGAGGAACATCCCGGTGACGGGGAAGACGCTCGACCACCTGAGGCGCTACCTGGAGGTCTTCCATCCAGAGATGACCGCGGACCGGCTCCTGTTCTACACCGTCACCAAGGGTGTGGCGGGGCCACTGTCGCTGGACTGCGTCGATGCGTTCTTGAAGAAGTATGCCGCCATGGCCCATGCGCTGGACCCGGATGTCCCGGAGCGAATCCATTCTCACCAGTTCCGAAAGGGAAAGGCGACGCACCTCAGCGACAAGGGGGTGGGCCTTCCCGTCATCTCGAGGTTCCTCGGCCACGCCGATATCTCAACTACCATGGTGTATGTGAGGCCGAACCAAGAGAAGATACGCGATGCACTCCTGAAGGCCGAGGGCCCCGGCTCCCCATCGCTTGAACAAGCGAAGGAATATGAGGCGCTCAAGGCCCGGCTCTATGGATTGAGGTGATTAGTTATTCCGCCTTCCCCTGCCCAAGACCAACCATCGGTGCACACGGATGCGGTTCTAAGCGGGGAGGCGGAATAATTCGGGCTTACGGAATAAGATTAGATACTCCGTTAACGAAATATTCGATCGAAGGAGCAATCAAGAGAATACCTCCAAGACGTTGGACTCTATACAAAGAAGGGAACCCTTGAGAAAGAGTACAAATCTTCATGTACAGTAAAAAAGACAACCTGATTATCGGCTTCCATGGGTGTAAGAGATCAATATGTGAGTACGTGCGTACCCAAAAATCGAGAGTACTCCCAGTTCATACGATTATGATTGGTTGGGGTCTCTCCTCTATATGATTACCATTGTGTGCATCAGTGGCAGTTGAAGGTGTCCAATGAGAACACCGCCACCCAACCTGATGGTTTTCATACGTATGGAGGGGGGCCCTACTCCTTATCTACCACCGTCGGGATGAAGCGCTCGATGAAGGAGACGCGCTTCGATCGGCGCGTGAGGTAGAAGTAGCCGAGGACAGAGAAGACCACCGCGCCGATGAAGTTGACGAAGAGGTCCTTCATCGTGTCGATGAGCCCGATGTCCAGGTAGCCGCCCAGGCCCAGGTCCTGGCCGTTTACCGTCACAGCGGTGATATCGCTTATGGTGATCACCTTCTGTGACATGGTAGGATCGAGGCTCACACTGCGGATGGTGTGGATGATGGTGTCCTTTTGCATGTCCATGCCGAAGAACCAGTCCATGCCAAACTCAAAGAACTCCCAGATGACCCCGATGGTCATGGAGAAGCAGAAGGCGACGATGACCACGAAGAGCGCAGAGAGGCGGAAGGTGAAGCGCTCACTCTCGTTGAGGATGTCAACGAGGGAGAAGCCGATCGCTGCGGCAAGAAAGCCGTTGGTGGTATGCAGAGCCGTATCCCAGAATGGGTAGGTCACGTAGTAGGAGCGGATCTCTCCCAAGATCGCCGCAGCGAAGATGAAGAAGAGGATCGTGTTCTCCAGCGTTGGCGGAATGTCGATGCGGGTGTTCTGCTCGATCAAAGATGGGATGGCAAAGAGCATGAGGGTGAGAATGCACAAAAAGGCGTTCTCATAGTTGGCGGTCAATAGCTGTACGATCATGACAAGGAGGACGATCAGGCGCAGGGCATAGTGGACGAGCGCTGCGCTATCGCGCTCGGCAAGGATTGCTTTCAACTTCTTTCTCGGAGGGCGTTTCAATCGTTTCATGAGCCTATAGTGCAGGGTGTTCTGCTTCCGGTCAAGCAATTATGTCCGATGTCGCAGACTTTGTCATAACTTTGTACAAATAGTGGTTGCGTGTCAGCTGAAGGTGGTCTATCATAATGACCAAGGAGAGGAAGCGATCCATGCCTTCCTTTCTCTGGACTGAAAATCCGGTTGGTGTGTTGGTAACTCACATGACAAGAGAGGGGGGACTGCAAATCCCCTCTTTATTGTGTCTTGGCCATTCTGAGGAATGGCGATTAGCAGCCCCTTCACTCTTCAGAGCGCCCTGACCAGCCATTATTTGGGTTGTTTTACTACATATGACGTGTACTTTAAGTATGTAAT
>LVBE01000164.1 GCA_001603105.1 Spirochaetales bacterium Spiro_03 | reverse complement strand
TGATGCATAGCGTTGTCCTTTTCATATCTTTCCTCCACAGGTAGTGCATGCATGGTAGGAACGTAATCTTCATCTGTCAATAAAAATATAATAATCCTAGACTTTGTATTGGATATGTCAGAAGTTCTGAAACAAAACCACATCATCATACTGCTTTTACTTGACTTACTCCCCTGACGTCGTACAATGCCACAATACCATTGCTGTATGGGAGAGCGTTATGAAAAGAGCTACCGTAACACTGATGGCCATCATGTTGGTCTTCACTGTCCTTTCTCTTGGGGCTAGCGCCATCGAGCAAGTCCATGTCCAAGTCGAGACCGATGCAGCCATCGATCGCACCAGCAGAATCCACCTTGCCGAGGCAAACGACGAGATCCTGCTCGCCTACCAGAGCAACGAGGGGCACATCGTCCTTGGCCGGTTCAATGACGATGGGTGGCACAGCAGGCGTCTGCCGCTCACCTCTTCGGTACAGTTGCAGGCTCTGGCCGCCAACGAACGCATGATCGTAGTAGCATACTTGGAGCAAGGCGACCTCTATGCGCTAACCAGCATGAACGGAGGTGAGTGGTGGCTGACCTCAAACCGCCTTGCAACTGCCGCAGAGACTCCGTCGGTGCAGGGTATGGCTATCGATGAGCGGGGGACGATCCACCTGCTCTTCCACCGCCATGATCGCTACTGGGACCATAACTGGGCCTGGTCGAGCGACGATGGCCGCACATTTCGGGTCCGCAACCAATTCAGCCGCGCTAGCGACTCCAACTCCACCGGCTACGCCGGCTCACTGAAGAGCGCCCACGGCTCGCTCTACGCCCTGTGGCGGGACAACAACCGCAACTACATAATCAAGCTTGGCATCCTTGACAGTGGGACACAAGAGTGGAGGATCTCCTCCCTCACCCCAGTAATTCGTGGAGGTGCGATGTCCTTCGCCGTCGATCCGGTCGACCGCAATACCCTCTTCATCGGCCTCATCGATGAAGAGAAACTACAGGTGCTGAAGGTTACCGCTGCGTTGAGCAACCCAAAGACAAGCGCTCTCTTCGAGGACAAGAGCGTACAGCACAAGGCCAGCGCCCAAGCGTCGGTGCACCTTACCATCTCAGACGAAGGGGAGTTGATCCTCTTCTTCCTCAACCCAAGCCTCGGTTCCTATGAAGTGCTCACTTCAGACGATGGAGGATCGAACTGACAACGGGCGCAGCTTGACGTCGGACGCCCAAGCGCAGCCTGGATGTGGGGCTCAGACGTGGCGATCATCGACGACTCACCGTTCTTCGCCCGTAGCACCGCCGATGGATCGCTCTTGATCCACGGCATCGCAACCGAGACCGGTTCATTGGACGGAGACGATGAGTGGGACTTTGATCTTGATCTTGATTTCGATATCTACGAGCTCTTGGGCATCTCTGTCGTCAAAGATCCACACTCTCCGTTTGTCGTCTCCTTCGATGATACGATGAAGATCACCATGCTCATCGCTTCACGAAGCGGATCCTATGAGCTGGTCAACCTCAACCACGACCGCATCGCCCTTACGATGATCCTCAGCGATGCCGACGATAACGATGATGAAGAAGTACACTGGAACCTCGATGACGAGTACAACTTCATCGACCGCACATCGATTGATATTGAGGCAGGGCACACGTACATGCTGGTGACCTCGCTTCTCGATGAAACACAGCTAGGCAGTAGTGCCACGCTGCAGCTGCGAGCGAAGCAAAAGGGTGTCACAGCCCCATTCGAGCCCGCTATCAAGACGACACCGATAACCGACGTGGGATCCGCTACCAGCATCGCAGCCGGCTCGTTCACCAGTTTCGTGGTCACAAACCGCGAGCGGCTCATGGGCGCCGGAACCAACGACCAAGGCCAGCTTGGCCAAGGTTCAGTAGCTGCCTTCCCTGTCTTTACAATAATTATGCATTACACCAAGGCAGCAACCGGCGGTACTGCCCACTCGCTGTTCCTTGGCAGCGACGGACGCCTCTTTGCGACCGGGCGCAATGAGGAGGGGCAGGTAGGGGCATCGGCAAATCCAAAGAAGCAAACCTCGCCAATCCTTGTCGCCGATGGAGTCATCGACATGGCAGCCGGTTTTGGCCACACCCTCTTTGTCAAGAAGGATGGATCGTTGTGGGCTTACGGGTCGAATACCAACGGCCAGCTAGGGACCGGAGATACGGTGGCGGCGAGCGTGCCGGTGAAGGTCATGGACAAGGTCGTACGGGTGTGGAGCAGTTTTGGCAACACAAGCTTTGCGCTCCGTGACGATGGCTCACTCTATGGCTGGGGGAACAACTCCTACGGCAACCTCGGCATCGGCACAAAAGCCAATGTGAACCGGCCTACCCTGATAACCGGCGATGTCGTCGCTGTCGCTGCGGGGCAGAACTTCACCTGGGTGCTGAAGCGCGACGGCACGCTTTATAGTAGCGGAGAGAATTCACTGGGTCAGCTGGGAAAGCCTGGTCAGATGAGCTCCTCCACCCTCTTGAAGGTCGCCAGCAGCGTGAAGGCGATCGCCGCCGGCAACTACACCGGCTACTACATCGATGAGGCGGACCAGCTCTGGGTCGCCGGATCAAACCAGCAAGGCCAATGGGGCAACGGGACGACGCGTACCACCTCGATCGAGCAGGGCTTTGTCAAGGTATTGGACAACATCAAGGAGGTCGCCGCAGGCAGCCAGCACGCCATTGTCCTGAAGAACGACGGCACGGTCTGGACCACAGGATCCAACGGATCGATGCAACTTGGCGACCGCAGCGATGGATTTCGCACCAGCTGGAAGCAAGTTGCCACCATTGTTGACTGAGGGGTGATAAGGGCATACAGTCAGGGCATGGCAACAAAGCGGGTGACCATCGCAGATATTGCCCGTGAGGCGGGTGTCGGCATCGGGACCGTCTCACGGGTGTTGAACAATAGCCAACATGTCAGTGAGGGCACGCGCCAGCGCGTCCTTGAAGTAATGAAGGCACGCCAGTACAAACCGAGCGGCATCGCCAGCAAGCTCGCCCGCCAAGACGGCTTTGAGAGTTCGATCGGCTTGTTACTGCCCGACATCGGAAACCACTACTTCTTTGAGATCTTCGAGGCGATCTACCGCAAGCTCCGCGATCTTGGCATCGACTTGATCATCTTCAACTATGAGCAACACAACCCCAAGGTGATCCAACGGGTCCTCGATGCCCAGGTCAGCGCCCTGCTCATCTTCGCCTTCCCCCTCGATGAGGCTGAACAGGAGATGCTGCTCAGGCGCAATGTCCGCTCACTGTACATCGACTACCCGATGGAGGGCGCACATACCATCTACCCTGATAACCGCCATGGCGGCACACTCGCTGCCCGCTACCTGATCGAAAAGGGGTGTACCCGCCCCCTCTACATCGCCGTCGATCCGCCGGCTCAGGCGAATACAGATCGCTATGAGGGGTTTGTACGTGAGCTGAACAAGCACGGCATCACCGAAGTCGCTGTACGATCGTGCCTATTGGAGGAGGAGGCGGCGTATATCCTTGGCCAGCAGATCATCGACGAGGGCTGCTGTGATGGGATCTTCTGCTACTGTGATGATATTGCAGCCGGTTGCATCCAGGCGGTGCGCGAAGCGCACAGTCCCATCAGGGTAATCGGCTTTGACGGGGTGCGGGCAACCTCGTACCTGAACGTATCGACCATCAGCCAGGAGCCGGCCCATATCGGCACCAAAGCCGCCACCCTGATCGTCCAGATCATGGAAGCTGAAACCGAGCCTGCGCTCTATCAGGAGTGTTTTCTCCCGATCCTCATCGATCGCGGCTCCTGATCTCAGTGCAGATACCCCAGCCACTGCTCTTGTCTTTCGATCATCACATTGACCAGTTCATCGATAGCTCGATAGCGTGTAATGATCGGGTTGGCCAACAGTGCCTGGATGACGTAGCGTTTTTGGCCGGTGAGGATTGCCTCAGCGGTGAGGTCATAGACTCCACAGTAGGAGCGCAGCAAAGCACCAAAGCCCTTGGGGTAATCAGGTAGCCGGATTCCCTCGATGCCGCCTCTAAAGATGTGGGCTGGCACCTCGACGGCAATCCATGCAGGCAGGTCGTCGATCAAGGCGGTGTTGAGGATGTTCACCGCCGCTTCCTCATACCCCACCTCGCTGGACAATCCCTCCAGGATACTGACCAGCCGCTCCTCCTGCTTTAAAACAATGGACGGGCGCACCTGGGCGAGCATGATTTGGTAGAGATCGAAGAAGTCCTTGATTCCTCGATGGTCCGCCACATCGCTTGCCCAGCTGATATACTCGCCGATGTGGCTGTCGCTTGTGATGGGCAAGAGCTGGTAGGTATCCAGGATGCATCGAAAGAGGGTCCGGTCCGCCCACGGCTTCTTTGAACGTTCAATGCCCAAGGACGAGCGATTTGTCGCTCCCTCGGTACGCGCCAAGGCTCCTGTGACCCGATAGTGATCCAACAGGTCGCTGTAACCTGGTTCAATCTCAAAGAAGGCAGGCGCCTTGGCCAGGATATCGGGGTAGGCATCAGCATCACGGTCCTTATATCGGGCAGAGAGCAGGACGCTGAAGTGGTTCAGCCCACCGCTACGGAGGCTCAGGTTCTCAAATGGGGTATCCAAGATCGCCGGCAGGTAGCGCTCAAGGGAAGCTACCTCATGGCAGAGGCCGATGAAGCGTAGGTGTGGAAAGGCACGTTTGACCGTCGTGATGATGGCGGTCATCGGGTTTGAGAAGTTGAAGACCCACGCCTCTGGGCAAAGCTCATCCACATCCTTGCAGATTTCAAGGATTGGTGGGGTGATGCGCAGAGCATGGAAGAGCCCCCCAGGGCCGCCATTCTCCCCGTAGATCTGATGGATGCCATACTGTTGGGCGACCGTCCAATCCTGCTGCCACAGCTCAAAGCGATTGCCGACCTCGATGGCGATCACCACCACATCGGCATCGAGGAGGGCGAGTCGGCGATCAGTGGTGGCGGTGACGATAAACGGCAGAGGGTGCGATGCCAAGAACGCATCAGCTTTCTGTTGCACCAAAGAGAGAGCGTGGGCATTGATGTCCACCAAAACCACGCTCGAGTGGTACAACACCTCGCTTTGAAAGATATCGCCGAGCATCCCCAGTCCAAACTGGGCACTTCCCGCTCCGATCAACACAATCTTCATCTCATTGCTCCTCACTCAAAACAACAAATCATCGACAAGCAGATCCCGTGGATGCTCTACGTGCACATCACAGAGCTCCGCATCGACGGCGCTGCCAACTCCCACTGCGCGCATCCCTGCTGCCTTGATAGCCAAGATGCCACTGTGCGCGTCCTCGATGCCACAGCACTCCTCGACCAATACCCCCAAGCCTTCGGCGGCGCGGGCGAAGAGTTCTGCGTCTGGCTTTCCCCTGCCCACCACGTTGGCATCCACGACGTAGTCGAAGCGATCGCCCAGGCCGAGGCGCTCGATGATGAAGGGGGCGTTCTTGCTCGCACTGGCCAAGCCGATCTTGACAGAGCGCTTCTTCAGCTGCTGAAGCAGCTGCTCGATGCCCGCAAAGATATCGGCAGGCCCAAGAGAAGAGAGCGAGGTGCGGTACCACCGGTTCTTCTGTTCAGCCAGCCTGGCCTGTTCATCGGCACTGAGCGTGACGCCGTTGTGTTCAAGGATGATAGACAGTGACCGCTGGCGCGAGACCCCCCTCAGGCGCTGGTTGAGTTCACGGTCAAAGTGCCAGCCCTGTTCATCGCACAGGCGCTTCCATGCCCGATAATGGTAGGCATCGGTCGCCGTTATCACCCCATCGAGGTCGAAGATCACCGCCTTGCACCGCGGTCGTGTCGGCATGGGCAGGGCTTCAGGGCCGACTTCCAGGGCCGTTGAACGGTGCATGATCGCAAGCGTTCCCCCATCGGTATGGTAGATCGTCTCCTCACTTCCAATATCGACGAAGAGAGTGGTCGAGCCAAAACGCAAGGAGAAGGAGAGGCGACTCCACCGCTGGGGCAAAAGTGGGCGGAAGAAGGGAGTGGAGCCATGAAGGCGATAGCCTCCTACCCCTGCGATTAAGGCCAGCCAGGAGCCGGCCATCGCAGCGGTATGCAGCCCATCTTTGGTGTTTTTGTGCAAGTTTGCGATATCCATCAGGGCAGTGCTGCGCAGATAGCCCATCGCTAGCTCGCAATCGAGTACATCGAAGGCGACCACCGCCTGCACCGCCGCCGACAACGACGAGTCACCGGTGGTATAGGCTTCGTAGAAGTAGAAGTTGCGCCGTCTCAGGTGCCAAGGGAAATAGGATGGGAGCAGCATCATCGCCAAGGTGGTGTCCGCCTGCTTGATGAGGCGATGGCGATAGATGACCAAGGGGTGGTAGTGGAGCAGCATCGGATGGCGGATCGCCCCTTTTTTCGCACTGTCCCACACCTCTAGACTCAGAAACCGGTCATCTTGGGCGTTGATGCACTCCGTCTCATCAAAGGGGATGTACATGGCCTCTGATGCAGCCTCCAAGCGCTCCACCTCCTCATCTGCGATCTCAAGACGACCTGCAAGGCTCGCCCACCGCATCGGCTCCTCTTCCTTGAGTCTTGAGAGTAGAGCTGCCGTACGCTTCAGGTGTTCGCGTGCCATAACATTGGTATAGAGGTTGTTGTCCACCAGAGCTGAGTACTCATCGGGTCCGGTGACCTCGTGGATGCAGAACCGTCCCCCCTTGCGGGGATTGAAGAAGCCGAGGCTGAGCCATAGCCGGGCCGTCTCCACCAGCATATCCCACCCACCCTCTTCCATGATCGTCCAGTCTCCGGTCACATCCACATATTGCAACAGGGCATAAGCGATATCGGCGTTGATGTGATACTGGGCGGTTGAGGCGGGGAAATACGCAGACGCCTCCATCCCCCCGATGGTTCGCCACGGATAGAGCGCCCCTGCCTCCCCGACTTCCCGTGCACGCTGCTTGGCATAGCCGAGGTGCCCGATCCGCCACCTCAAGAGCGATCGGGCAGTCGACGCTTCGGTGTGGGAGAAGAAGGGCATCGCATATATTTCGGTATCCCAGAAGTAATGCCCCTCATAGCCAAGACCAGTAAGACCTTTGGCTGCAAGCGATGTCTTGCCGTCACGACCGGTTGACTGGTGGAGCTGAAAGAGGTTGAAGTGAATGGCCTTGTTCAGTTCCTCATCGCCCTCGATGACCACCTCGCTCTGCTGCCAAAACCGCTCATAGTGTGCTTCTTGGGCCAAGAGTAGATCATCCCACGTCAAATCCTCCACCACCGCCTGCTCTCCCTGATGATAGAAGAAGAGCTTATCGACTACCAAGGATGTGGTGGAGGCAGTGATGGAGAGCGAGGGCAGCTCAGATGCGTGGCCGATGTTGGAAGCCGTCGCCCCGTCGGGGATGCGGTGGCGTGAGCCACAGTAGAGGCCCAGGCCACTTTCTCGCATCTTCAGATGCAAATCAAAGCCCATCGCCTGTTCCACGCTCTTGGCCTTGAGGATCTCGATGCTCGTCCTGCTATCCAAAGCGGCAGTACGGGGATCGAAGCCCTCTTGGACGATTGTAGCAGGCAGGGCGATCGAGGAGTGGATTGATACACTCACCGCCTGTGGTGCGTCGACACTGACGCGCACCATCCCATATGAAGGGTATTCCATGCTCAGTAGCGTCTGCCACCTGAGCCGAATCGGCTCACTGCCCTCATTTGCAAGGAGCGCCTCTTCGGTGAGCAGGCCACGGCGCATGTCGAGGGTGCGAGTCTGTGCGCTCACCTCTTGTCCGTCAATGGAGACGGTCAGGTAACGGCAGTCAGGCAGATCAACGATCGTCTGCGCGGTGCGGGCAAAGCCATGGGCGTCTTCACCATAGGGGATCGCAGATGTCTCATAGAACCCATTGATGAAGACGCCCGGATGGTAGGAAGGGATGCGGGAAGGCGGAAAGCCGCGCATGCCGATTCGCCCATTGCCGAGAGAGAAGAGGCTCTCTTGGTGGGCGAGGTCGGCGTCGCTGGCGACACTGCATTGCAAGATGAAGGCTGAGCTTTGCATCGGTCAACCCTTTACTGAGCCGGCCATCAAGCCCTGGACAAAGTAGCGTTGTAGGGCGAAGAAGACGATCAACGGGATGACCATGACGATGAAGGCGCCGGCGGTGAGCAGGTGCCAGTCCTGGCCTCGGGATCCAACCATCGTCGCAAGGCGCTGGGTGAGGACGGCTACATCACTGGTGCCGCCGAGAAAGACGAGGGCGACAAGCAGGTCATTCCAAACCCAAAGGAACTGGAAGATCGCCAGCGATGCGATTGCCGGCACCGACAGCGGCAATACCAGGCGTGCGAAGACGACCAATGGCTTGGCTCCATCGAGGAAGGCGGACTCAAAGATGTCACGGGGAATCGTGGAGACATAGTTGTAGAGCAGGTAGATGCCCAGCGGCAAGCCAAAGCCCGTATGGGCAAGCCAGATACCGAGGTATGAGCCGGTCAGCCCGATTTTCTGGTAGTCACGCAAGATCGGGATCAGGGCGATCTGCAGTGGGACGACGAGCATAGCCACGACGGCGGTGAAGAACGCCTTGCGTCCAGGGAAGATGAGCCAGGCAAAGCCAAAGGCAGCGGCGCTTGCGATCAAGAGCGGGATGATCACCGATGGGATGGTGACCGTCAGGCTGTTGATGAAGGCACGGCTGAGATTGTCTCCGCTCGCACGCACGGTCCTGCCGGCGCTATCGACGAAGGTGTACTTGCTGCCACCGAGCACTTGCTTGTAGTTGGCGAACGTGAGGCGGCTTTTGGTGTACAGGATTGTCCACCATCCGCTATTGAGCACATCACTCTTTGCCCGCAGCGACGAGATGAAGAGGCCGATGATCGGGATGGCCCAAAGCAGGACCAGGACGATGAGGCTTGCATTGACGAGGCGTAGCCATCGTTGTTCGGTTTTGATGCTCATCTAAAAACCCTCCTGCTTGCTGAATTGTCTGAGGTTGTACCACATCACCGGGGTGACGGCGAGGACCAGGACGATGGCGATCGCCGAACCCTTGCCAAAGTCATAGTAGTTGAACATCTGCTTGTACTGCATCGATGCGATGACCTCGGTGCCGTACTGACCGCCGGTCATCGTGTAGACGATGTCGAAGATCTTCAGTGAGATGATGATGATCGTCGTGCTGACCGTCACCAGCGTGGTAAAAATATAGGGAATGATGATCGAGCCTATGACGCGCAGCTCACCGGCTCCATCGATTCGCCCCGCCTCGATGATCGAGGAGGGAACGCCCTTGAGGGCTGCGGAGATGATCACCATAGCGTAGCCGGTCTGTAGCCATACCAAGATGGCGATCAGGAAGATATTGTTCCACGGCCTGAGGGTGATCCACGCCTGTGGCTCGGCCCCAAAGAGGGTGAGCAGTGCGTTCAGCAACCCGATCTGACTCTCCCCTACTGGCTTGTAGGCGTAGACGAAGCGCCAGATGACCCCGGCACCGACAAAGGAGATCGCCATTGGGGTGAAGATGATCGACTTGAACGCCTTCTCCGCCCGGCTACGGTCAGCGAGGAGGGCAATAAGCAGACCCATGCCTACCGAGCCGCCGGTACCCAGGATGATCCACAAGAGGTTGTTTACAAACGATTCGAGCATCTTCGGGTCAGTAAAGGCGTAGACAAAGTTTGCCAGGCCGACGAAGTTCCTCGACTGTGCATCAAAGAAGCTCAGATAGAGTGAGCGAAGGGTGGGAAGGAAGAGGTACCAGGCAAGGATGATCAGAGCCGGGCCGACAAACACAAAGGGTTGTAGCCTCTTGGCAATGGCTGGGGGAAAGCGATTGACCGTCCAATCGGCGACCCAAAACAGGAGGGCTACACCGCCGACTCCCCACACAATGGCGATGATGGCGATGAGCGCCGGTGGCGCCTTGCTCTCCTTGAGGAAGATGAACCCTCCCCAGAGGACGACGAATGTGACAAGTGGGACAAAGATCGATACGGCAAGGCGGCCAAGGGTGGCAAGCCCACCATGAGCTAGGGCCCTGTTTTTCGAAGTTGCTTCTTCAGCCATGGTCCCCTCCTACGATTGATAAGTGTATACAGAAGGCGGTGGTGCCTAAGCGGCACCACCGCAGAGTCGCTTATTTGGGCCAGGAACGTTGGATGTCGGAGAGCACTGCATCGAGGCTCTTGCCGCCGACCCAGTCGACGATTCCACTCCAGAAGGTTCCAGCTCCCACCTGTGCCGGCATCAAGTCGCTGGCGTCAAAGCGGAAAACTTTTGCGTTGACCAATGCCTCGGCGAGGCTACGCTCGATGGCGTTGGGATAGGCTCGCAAATCCTGGTCCAGGTAGGGGAAGAGCGCCCCTCCTGCCTGTGCCCAGAGCTTGCCGCTCTCCCAGGTAGCGAGGAATTCCATGAATTGACGCACCTCAGGCCTGTCGTTGAAGACGACGAACTGATCTCCTCCACCGAGGACAGGGATGCCGAACTGCACATCGATAGCCGGTAGAGCGAAGACACCTACCTCATCTTCGAGGCTTTCCTGCACCTCTTCGGGGAAGAAGCCGGTGATGAAGTTACCTTGGCGGTGCATCCACGCCTTGGGAGGATTGGTGAACAGTGGCTCTTGGGCGTCACCAAAACTGGTGGTGAGGATGTAGTTCTTGCCACCGTAGACGTAGCGAGGATCGAGCCAGATCTTGCCAAGGACCTCAAAGGCTGCCTTCACTTCGGGGCTGTTGAATCCAAGTTCCCCGCTCACCCACCGGTCGTACTTTTCCGGACCTGCGGTGCGCAGCATGATATCCTCGATCCAGTCGGTTCCGACCCATCCAGTGGCGCCACCGCTTTCGATTCCGACTGCCCACGGGGTATGTCCGTTGGCGACCATCCGGTCCATGAGACGATTAAGCTCATCCCAGGTCTTGGGAACCGTGTAGCCGGCCTTCGCCCACGCTTTTTTGGGATACCAGACAAAGCTCTTGGCGTTGACCCGGTGGAAGACACCATAGGTCGTCCCCTTGTAGGAGCCGAGATCACGCCACACCGGCGCATAGTTCTTGTCGATCAAGGCGCCAAGGGAGCTCCAGATTGGAACCAACTTCCCCTTCTCGGCAAAGTTCAGCATCAGCCCTGGCTGGGGAAGACCGGCGATATCTGGGGCGTTGCCTCCTTCGACCCGAACGCTGATCAGCGTCTCGAAGTCCTTCGATCCTTCATAGATCACCTTGATACCGGTCTTCTCCTCAAAGGGACGGATAGCCTCCTCGAAGCGATGGGCCTCCTCATCTACGAAGGCGCCAAAGACAGTGACCGTCTTCTGCGCGCTTACCTTTTCAGCTTGCCCTGCACTGAAGATCGGCATGGCAACAATGGCGATGATCAATGCAATCATCAATACCTTTTTCATATCACTCTCCTTTTTGTCCGTCTTGCGGACACTCTGTGCACTTTGACACATCCACATGAACAGCAGAGCAACGGTGTAGGAAACCCGTCTTGTGGAAGCGCTTCCACGTATAGTAGAACACACGTTTTGTGATTTGTCAAACAATTTTGACCAGGATTTTGAAGATTTCTGATGCCTCTACGTATCTTTTCAAAGATCCTGTATCGCTAATTAAGCAAGACCCCCCTCTCGCCCCTTCTCTGGTGCGGCGGGTGTGAGTATCATTCAGAGAGGGGGAAGATCATGCGCCTAGCAGCCGGTATCATTGTCGCTTCATTGCTCGTGATCGTAATAGCCATCGCGGTGGTACGCACCCATGCCCCAGAGAGAGAGGAGTCACCCATGCACACTGACACATCCAAGAGGTTTGTCTATACACCGATCGATCCGGCCTTGTTGACAAAACTGAACAAGGAGCAGGCCGATGTCATCATCCATAAAGGCACTGAACGGCCATTTACTGGCGCCTATACTGACTTAGAGGAAGTGGGCACCTACTACTGCCTCTGGTGCGATGAGCCACTATACAGCTCGGCGAGCAAGTTTCACTCCGGCTGTGGGTGGCCGAGCTTCGATGATGAGATTGAAGGGGCCGTGACACGCCACCTTGACAGCGATGGCAGACGCACTGAAATCGTCTGCGCCACCTGTGGGGCCCACCTCGGCCACGTCTTTGAGGGCGAGCGCTTTACAGAGAAGGATA
>LVBE01000163.1 GCA_001603105.1 Spirochaetales bacterium Spiro_03 | reverse complement strand
ATGTTAGCATTCATTTATCATATTTGAATTCACTTCGCATGTTATAATCTATTCTTGCATATGAAGAGATAAACATGCGATTGAAGAAATTTTGATTCCTTGATCGCATTGACCAAGGTAGGAGGGAAACATGAAAAGAAAAGCTATCGTAGTATTACTGCTCCTCGTGGTTGTGGCTGCTTTTGTTTTTGCAGGTGGTAACCAAGAGGCAGGAGCCACACAGAAAGTGTACAAAATCAAAGTAGGGCACGAATTCACAACTGACAGCCCTCGGCACAAGGCTCTGGAGATTTTCAAGAGCTACGTAGAGAAGGAATCAGATGGACGACTAGCAGTCGAAATTTTCCCAGCTGGCATCCTCGGCAAAGAGGCCGAAATGATTGAATCAGTTAAAATGGGTAATATCGAAATGTATGTTGGTGGGCCGTTTGATCCCCAAACTGAGAAACTGAACTTAATTCTAATGCCGTTCTTTTTTGAGAACCAGGAAGCATTGATGAGAGTGGCAAAAAGTGACATCGGGGCAGCCATTCGTAAGGACGGTGAGAAAAATAATTTAAAGTTGCTGGCTTTCGGTGACGCAGGATCGAGACAAATTACAAACAATATCAGAGAAATCAAATCTCCAAGTGATATGAAGGGATTGAAGATCCGTACACCTGGTATGGAATCAATCATCAAGTGTATGGAAACCCTTGGAGCGAACACCGTTTCATTGCCATATGCGGACGTGTACATGGCGCTCAAGACTGGTGTGGTTGATGGACAGGAGAACCCACTGGCGAACATCGGTGATATGAAATTCTATGAAGTTCAGAAGTATATGACCTACATCGATTACCAATTCCACCCTGAAGTAATTAGTGCAAACCTGAAATTCTTCAATAGCCTTCCTGTTGATTTACAGAAGATCATTGAAGATGGAGCGTGGATTTTCACTGAAGAACAAAACAAATTACGATCCGCTATGGACAGTGTAGTGCTAGACAAAATCAAAGCACAGGGCGTCAAAGTATATACTCCTACCGCTCAAGAAAAGAAGGCGTTTATGGATGCTTCTGCTCCAGTTTACGATTATTTCATTAATAAAGGGGTTTTCTCCCGAGAAGAACTCGAAGCTGTTCGTAACGTAGCACAAGGGAAATAATGAATGATTACGTCACCTAGAATATTCTAGGTGACGGTTTTCTGAGGTTCACATGAATACACTCATCAAAAGAATTGATGCGTTTCTATCGGTGTTGTTGACATTGATGGTCGCTATTTTAGCTACAGGAGTCATCGCTACAGTCTTCATGCGGTATTTTTTTAGTCTTTCGTATGGTTGGTTTGAAGAATTTCTGACAATGCTATTCGTCGCTATAACGTTTCTTGGTTCTGCGGCGTGCATTAGAGAGAAACAGCATATCGGCATTACAATTGTGACTGATACGTTCTCTGGTTTAGCAAAAACAATCTCTTCAGTCTTCATTGAAAGCGTATACATTGCTGTATCGGCTTTCTTGCTGGTGTATAGTCTGAAATGGATAGGTCATGTAGGCTCGACACTCTCTCCATCTTCAGGCATCCCATTCGGTTTGTATTATTCGGTTGTGCCAATCGCGTCAGGGTTTTCAATTTTCTATGCAAGCGTCAACATTGCTGGCCTGTTCATATCAATCCCTGAACCCATTACCGGATACTTTAACGACGAAGAAATCTTACAAGAGGGCTAACGATGAACCTAATAATCATGTTTGCTGTTCTAATTGTTTTGCTTATTTTTGGTGTTCCGATCGCATTCTCAATCGGTGGTTCCGGAATAATTTATATGCTTCTTAGTCAACCGTCGTTTCTCCTCTCGCTTCCGCAACGCATTTGGAGTGGCACAAATAGTTTTATCATCATTGCCATGCCGTTGTTCATGATTGCCGGAGAACTGATGAATCACAGTGGTTTGACCAAACGATTGATTGATTTTTCGCTCCTCCTCGTCAGACCCATCAAAGGTGGACTCGCTGAAGTAAATATCATTGCCTCAATGATTTTTGGTGGTATTACTGGTTCCTCTGTTGCAGATACATCAGCCATTGGCAGTATCTTGATCCCCGACATGATCGAAAAGGGGTATCCTCGTGAATTTTCTACTGGCGTAACTGTCGCATCTTCAACTATGGGGATGATTATCCCCCCATCAATCCCAATGCTGATGTATGCCATGGTCAGTGGGGCTAGTGTAGGAAAACTTTTTCTCGCTGGTGTAATTCCTGGGGTCTTGGTTGGCGTCTTTCAATTGGTTTATACGTTTATAATTGCAAGAAAACGAAAATACCCTCAAGAGCATGGGGATATCTCCACACGCGAGGTCCTACACATCGCCAAAGAGGGATCTTTGGCAGTCCTGATGCCTCTACTCATCATCATTACTGTATCATTTGGCATTGCTACAGCTAGTGAAAGTGCAGGAATCGCGTTGCTGTATGCAGTAATTCTTGGGTTCTTTGTCTACAGAGAATTGAAAGTGAAGGCGGTAATCCAATCATTGAAGAAAACAGCGATCATGACTTCCTCAATCATGATCATTGGCGGATTCACCATGGTCTTTACTTGGGCTCTTGCGATAGAGCAAGTGCCAGGAGCAATTGCCTCATTCTTGCTTAACTCTTCGATCCCCTATTGGGTTGTATTGCTCCTCCTTGACCTCTTGATCTTGCTTCTTGGTACATTTATCGATGTGGTCCCCTGTATCTTGCTTATCGCCCCAATATTTTTACCCGTCATGCGCCAGCTAGGGATGCAAGAATTACAATTCGGGCTAATTTTGGTTGTAGGGTTAGCTATTGGATTAGTGACACCACCGGTGGGTATGTGCTTGAATGTTGGATCAAAGATTTCTGGCCTATCTATTACAAAAATATTCAAGGCAGCTCTTCCGTTTCTGATATGCAACGTTTTGGTTCTTTTGTTAGTAACCTTCGTTCCAGCGGTAAGTTTGTATCTCCCTTCCCTATTATAAACGAACAAGCACGTTGTCTTCCACAGTCAAGGAGATTAGGTAGGCAACGTGCTCACATGTAGAGAGATACAATTCTATTGTTCGCCTTGTCAGTCGCAGGGTGTTGGATATCTGTTTATTTGCTCATGTGCTTCGGAGGATTTTGTTGGGCTTGTGTATTATAAATTTACAATACTTGTTATTCTAGGGTACATGTTCCAGTTTTAGGGAGAGTTCATGGAGAAAGAGTTACAGTCTGACGCCAATCTTGATATTTTCAGTACACTACGCCAAGAGTTGCTTGATCTTACCATCAAGCCGGGAGAGCAAATCGTTGAAAGTCATATTTGTAAACGATTTGCTTCTTCAAGGCCTCCTGTTCGAAATGCCTTCCAGCGACTCCAGGACTTGGGGTTGCTAGAAATCGTTCCATACAAAGGTGTGTATGCAAGTCTTTTGGACCTAGATTACATCCATCAAATGATCCACATGAGGACAAAGATTGAGGGGCAAGTTATTGCCGATTTTATCGAAAGCAACCCTAATCCCTTCATAATTGAGGAAATTGAACATAACATTCGCAAACAACAAATCCTGATTTCACAACCAAAGGTTGATATCAACGTCTTTTATACACTCGATACGGATATGCATCGCATTTGGTTTTCTGACCGTCGTTGTTCAGGTATCTGGAACTTGATTCAACAACAAGAAATCCATTATACGCGATTTATTATGTTAGATTTCGTAGCCACCCAAAACTTCAAAGAAATCTCATGGAACCATCAAGAGTTGTTACAGATCATAAAAGAAAAACAATTTGATCAGATTGATCCCACACTGGGAAGGCATTTGAACGGCGGGCTGAGAAGAATGGGGAAAGAGATGCTGAACCATTATCGTAGTTTTTTCAAGCCATCGAATGATGAGCACTATTGGGATGCATATAAGAGAAGCTATTTTATCATTTAGCCTTGATGCATGTGTCAGCTATTAAGGGGACCTATCAGATGCGGAAGGGCCGGCTTTCAGAGCCGGCCCTTTTATCGCTGCCAAGCGCTGCAGGCAGAGGTCAGGGTCAAAGGAACCGCTCTGCACTTGAGCATGCAAGTCACACAAGAGTTCGTCATCAAGCAGTGCTGAGAAGCCTTTGGTGCCCAAGAAAGAGGAAACACGCTCACTCGCTGGTTCAAAGACAAGCTCCTCCTTGCTACCGGCTTGCAAGATCTTTCCTTCGTCAATGAGCACGATCCGATCCCCGAGGCGAAACGCCTCATGGATGTCGTGCGTCACAAAGAGGATGGTTTGCCCAAAGCGCGCATGGATCTGAAGGAGCTCTTGCTGCAGTTGTAGCCGTGTTTGCTCATCCACTGCCCCAAAGGGCTCGTCCATGAGGATGATCGATGGGTTGGCGGCCAAGGCCCGGGCCACCCCTACTCGCTGTCGCTGCCCTCCGCTAAGCGAGCGTGGGTAGCGATCAAGGTATTCGGCAGGCAGGCCGACGACCTGGAGTAACTCGGCGGCCCGCTCTCTGCGCCTATTCTTTTCCACCCCCTGTAGCCGAAGGACGTAGCTGATGTTCTCCCAGATTCTCATGTGGGGAAAGAGGGCTCCATGCTGGATCGCCCATCCGATAGATCGCCTCAGTTGCTCAATGTCCCAGTCGCTGATCTTCTTTCCATGGATACGTAGGTATCCCGAGTCAAAGTCAAGCAACTTGTTGACCAGCTTCAACAACGTGGTCTTCCCGCAACCGGAGTGGCCGAGCAGCACAACCAGCTCTCCTGCCTTGATCGAGAGGTTGATGTCGGTCAGCACAACCTCCTCAGGGGTGTAAGATTTGGAGATATGGTCGAATTCAATCGCCCATGGACTCATAGCAGTCCCTTTTTGGTCAGATACGAACGTGCAACCTCTTTGGGGTCTTGCTTCTCAATCTCTACCTGGTAGTTCATCTGTACCATATCACGGTCGCTGATCTGGTCGGTCAGCAACTCCAATATCTGGCCAAGGGCGGGGTACTTCTTCAAGGTGTCAATGCGAACCACCGTTGCCGCATGGTAGCTGGTAAAGTAGTTTCGATCATCGACAAGAGGGACGACATCCTCAACCATGAGGCGGCTATCGGTGGTGAAAACAGGAATGACATCTGCGGCAAGGGAGGCAACAGCCTCATAGCGTAGGCCGATATCTATCTCCTTGATCGCCTTGAAGGTGAGCCCATAGGTCTTCGCCAATCCGACGAAACCATCCTCCCGCTCAAGGAAGTCGGGATTGGCTGCGAATACCAAGTCCTTGCTCACCGCCGCCAAGTCACTGACTGTAACCAGTCCATATTCTTGGGCGATCGGTGTTCGAACCGCGATCTCATAGGTGTTATTGAAACCGTAAAGGCCGCTGTAGTGCAGATTCAATTCTGCCTCATATGCGTCCTTCACCGAGCGATAGAGCTGTTGTGGGTCGAAGACTGGGTCACGTTTGAGCACCATCAACCAGCTGGTGCCGGTATATTCTGGATAGAGGTCGATCTCTCCCTTCATCAAGGCAGGGTGAATGTTGCTCGTCCCCCCGCCGATGCCCAGTGTCTGTTTGACGCGAAGGTCGCTCTTCTCCTCGATCAAGAGGGTCAGCATCTCGGCGATGATGTACTGCTCGGTCACCGGCTTGCTGGCCACGACGACAGTCTGCCCACTCTTGTTGCACGCAGTCAGGACCGCCAGCGCGATCCCCACGATGATGATGGTCTGTCTTTTCACTGCACTATCCTTCCTCTCCCAGGTACCGGATACGGACCCGTTTCTCGATATACTCCAATATAAGATCGGCGACGATGGCAATGGCTGCGATCAAGAGGCTGCCGGCAATGGTCATTTCAGCATAATTGGTCGAGATCCCCCGCCAGATCGCGCGTCCTAGCCCTCCGGCGCCTATGAACGAGGCGATGCCTCCCAAGGCGATGGTCATGACCACCATCGTACGAAACCCACTGAAGATTACTGCAAGGGCGAGGGGTAGGCGCACCCAGAAGAGCAGGTGACGCTGTCCACTGCCCATCCCCACCGCAGCCTCGATGATCTCATCATCGACTTCAGTGAGGCCGGTATACGTTGAACGCACCATCGGAAGCAGTCCGTATAGGACGATCGCAATAATGGCGCTGGCAAGGCCGATGCCGGTGATCGAGACAAGGATCCCAAAGATAGCAATCGACGGGATTGTGTAGATAACACTGCTCAGACGTAACACGATCGCGGCGATCAGTGGATGGCGGGTCATCAGCAATCCCAGCAACAAGCCGACGGTCGTGGTTATGACGATGCATACTGACGTGATATAGAGGTGTTGCAAGAGCAGTTCAATGAAAAACTGAGAACGTTGGTGATAGAGTCCGATTATTGATTTGATCACCTGCTCTCCTCCTCATAGCGATTATTCTCATAGAATACCGGTGATACGACGAAGAGGAAAGCCCTTGACGACTCAGATGGCAGCGGTCAAGCTACAGCCATGTTCAATATGAGTGACCATGAGCGCACGGCCATTGGGCGCGTCGTTCCGCCCAGCGACCATCAGGTGCGCCTCAAGGGTCTGCAGAAGGCCATCACAGCGGGAGCGAGCGCGCAGGTCGGGCAGTTGCTTGAAGAAGCAAGACAGGTCAGCGGGCCTGCCTACCCGCTCTCTTTGATCGTCGCATGCCAAGAGCAGGTCTATGGGCGCTACCGAAGCCTCGGCATCAGTGATCAGGTGCGCGACGCCACTCTCGCCGATATACGACGCTGGGTCGATGACCATCGGCGAAGATACGGCGGGGAGGTGGGACTCAGTCGCGTCTTTTGGATCGCCCGCCATCTTTGCGGCTCCATCGTGCAGCTCGGCTCACTGCAGTTCGAGCGCAAACCGTTCTCCCATCCCTATCGTCTCTACCAGAGCAGAGCCGATGTGCTCCTCGTCGCCGAAGGTGGCCTTAGCTGTGACCGGGATGGCTACCTATGTACCAAGGACCAGAGCGCCTTCACTACGCGCCTTGATGACGATGGGCTATACCTGAGGGCCCACAAAGTCGACCCTGATAGCGGGTGCATCGCCCGCTTTGATGGCTCATATGACACGCGCCTCCTCTCTCTTGTCCTGGATTCACGCACCGAGGTCTGCTACCTCCACATCCCCGAAGCAAGTGACCTGAGCCCTGATGCTGTCGACAATGCCCTCGATCTGAGGCGCGCGTTCTTCCCGGACCAGGAGATCTTTGTCTGCATCTCCTGGCTGGTCGACCCGGCCCTTGCCCTGGTAGCTGATCGGGGCAGCAATATCGTCTCGTTCATGAATCGCTTTGCCAAGTTCACAGTCCCCTTCGTTGTCCCCCAGCTCTATGAACGGGTCTTTGGCCCAGGTCTTGACAGCGAGGGGGTGCTCGCCAGTGAGGGACGCACATCGCTACAGCGGCGCGTACAACAGGCCATCAAAGACGGGATACAGTTTCGTACCACCGGCGGTTATGTTGTCCCTTCGTCGCTATAGTGCTATATCTGCTGTATGACTTCCAAGGCCGTGTTGATCGACACACACTTTCACCTGTTGGCAATTGAGCGCAAAGGCGTCGATGTTGCCCAGCTTTTGGCAGAGATGGGAGAAGCGGGCATCGAGGGTATCGACATCGGCCTCGACAGCGATGACTTGAGCCTACGCATCGAGCGCTTTGGCAAGGTCGCTGGAGTGCACTTTGCCGCCGGAATCGGGCCATGGGCGCTGGCTGAAGGCCAACCTCCCATCCAAACTCACTATGCACGCCTCGATAGCGTTCTGAGCACACACCGCCCGATTGCCATCGGGGAGATCGGACTGGACAACCACTGGGGCTATGCAACACAGCCTGAACAAGAGCGGCTGCTTGAGGAGCAGATCGACCGAGCCGAACAGATGGGTCTAGGCGTCATCATCCACAACCGAGAAGCCGATGATCAATTCATCCGCCTGCTCAAGCGCCGCCGCTTCTCCAAGCGCGGAATCTTCCACTGTTATCAAGGGGATAAGGAGCTTGCGCACCTGGCAGTCGATAGCGGCTTCTTCCTCTCCTTCGCAGGGCCGTTGACGTACAAGGCCAACAAGACGATGCAGAGCCTCTTCGCTGCACTGCCTCTCAGCTCGCTGCTCTTGGAGACCGACAGCCCCTACCTCGCCCCTGTTCCACTGCGAGGTACAGTCAACACCCCCCTTTCAATGCCCCATATCTATCGGTATGCCGCCGCACTGCGCTCGATGGAAGAAGAGCGCTTCAGCGCTGCCATCGAGGCAAACTATCGCGTGTTTCTTGCCCAACGGTCGTGATGTCCTTGCATGGCGAGCAATTCGCGCCATCTAAGTGGGGTGAGCTTGACCCCATGGTGAACAATTGGCTACATTTGTCATGGATCGAAGCGTCCACTGTACAAGGAGAACACAATGATATCCTACAAGGAACTCGGACTGGTCAATACCAAAGAGATGTTCGAAAAAGCAATGAAAGGCAAATATGCCATCCCCGCCTACAACTTCAACAATCTGGAGCAGCTACAGGCGATCATCCAGGCGTGCGTGGAGACCAAGAGCCCGGTCATCCTGCAGGTCTCCAAGGGAGCGAGGGACTACGCCAACATCAACCTCTTGCGCAACATGGCCCGAGGCGCCGGCGAGTATGCCAGAGAACTCGGCTGTGACATTCCCATCGTGCTCCACCTCGACCACGGCGACTCCTTCGAGACGTGCAAGGAGTGCATCGACAACGGTTTCTCCAGCGTCATGATCGATGGCAGCCACCTCTCCTACGAGGAGAACGTCGCCCTCACCCGTAAGGTCGTCGAGTATGCCCACGCCCACGGTGTCACCGTCGAAGGTGAGCTTGGGGTCCTCGCCGGCATCGAGGATGCGGTCAGCCATGCGGTGAGCCACTACACCAAGCCTGAGGAGGTCGTGGACTTCGTCAGCCGCACCGGTGTTGATTCGCTTGCCATCAGCATCGGCACCAGCCACGGGGCCAACAAGTTCAAGCCCGAGGATTGCACCCGCGATGCCAATGGAACGCTTGTTCCGCCGCCGCTGCGCTTCGATATCCTTGAAGAGATCGAAGAGAAGCTGCCCAACTTCCCCATCGTCCTGCACGGCTCCTCCTCGGTCCCCCAGGAGTATGTGGCCATGATCATGCAGTACGGAGGCAAGCTGAAGGACTCCATCGGGATTCCTGAGGAGCAGCTGCGCAAGGCAGCAGCGAGCGCAGTGTGCAAGATCAACATCGACAGCGATGGCAGACTGGCCATGACCGGCACCATCCGCAAGATCTTGAGCGAAAACCCCGGCGAGTTCGACCCGCGCAAGTACCTCGGACCGGCCCGCGACGAGCTGAAGAAGATGTACATGCACAAGAACAAGAATGTGCTTGGCTCTGCAGGGCAAGCCTAAGAACATGACTTGATCAGAGGCCGCCTATGCCTAGGCGGCCTCATTGATGCTTTGACACGGCTCAAGGGCGTGTGTTATATTGTTTGAGGTCGACCTTTTAGGTCGTTTTACACTCACAAGACGTGGTTTTCACCGAAAACACAAGGAGATCGTTTGGCTACAAAGGATTTGAGGATCAATAGACAGATCCGTGCAAGAGAAGTGTTCGTCATTGACGCAGAAGGCAACCAGCGAGGGATCATGAGCTCTTTCGATGCCATCTCGCTCGCCGAGAGCGTGGGCCTGGACTTGGTGGAGGTCTCGCCAAACGCCAACCCGCCGGTATGCAAGATCCTCGATTTTGGCAAGTACCGCTATGAGCAGGAAAAGCGCCTTCGGGATGCCAAGAGGAACCAGAACATCGTCAAGATGAAGGAAATCCGGATGCAGCCCAAGATCGAGAGGCACGATCTTGAGACAAAGAGCAAGTTCATCGGTGAATTCCTCGGTGAGGGGAACAAGGTCAAAGTAAGCATCCGCTTCCGCGGCCGAGAGCTTGCCCACACAGAGCTTGGCAAGGTCGTTCTTGATAAGATACTTGCCCAGCTTGAACAAAATGGTGTAGGCTACAACCTTGACCGGGAAGCTGCGATGGAGGGCAGGATGATGAGCATGATCGTCAGTCCTTCCAAGAGCGCTCCCAAGAAAGATATTCAGTAATACAATCCCGCATGGGATTAGTACCATGTT
Source organism: Spirochaetales bacterium Spiro_03 (assembly GCA_001603105.1). Taxonomy (GTDB): domain Bacteria; phylum Spirochaetota; class Spirochaetia; order Sphaerochaetales; family Sphaerochaetaceae; genus Sphaerochaeta. Next base: position 10,019 of record LVBE01000163.1, on the reverse strand, counting down.
GCTGCAAGGGGTCTTGTTCCTTGTCAGCGCAATAAGGAAGGTGCATTGCTATGCCCAAGATGAAAACAAGAAGTGCCGTGGCAAAACGGTTCCGGGTGACAGGTAGCGGGAAGGTCCGCTACAAGAAGCAGGGGCTTCGTCACATCCTTACCAAGAAGAGCAGTAAACGCAAGGGCAACCTGCGTGCTACTGGCATCCTCTCCGATGTTGAAGCGAAGCGTGTCAAAGGCATGCTTCCCTACGCCTAAGGAGGAGATCGATGGCAAGAGCAGTTGACGGAACCAAACACAAAGATCGACGTAACAAGATTCTCAAGCTCGCCAAGGGCTATTACGGTAGGAGGAGCACCAACTACCGCATCGCCAAGGACGCAGTAGAGAAGGCAGGTCAGTACGCCTATCGTGGTCGCAAGGAGCGCAAGCGGGACTTCCGCCGCCTCTGGATCGCCCGAATCTCGGCGGCAGTGCAGGAGCAGGGACTGAACTACTCCCAGTTTATGCATGGCCTCAAGCTCTCCAACATCGAGATCAACCGCAAGGCGCTCTCGAATATGGCCATTGAAGATGCCAACACCTTCAATGCCCTTGTTGCACAGGCAAAGGTTGCCCTCGCCAAATAAGGCAGGGCTGTTCGTCCAACGTCCACAAAGGGAGGAACCATGTCAGTTGTTGATACCGTACGGTTACTGGAACTGAGAACCAAGAAGGCTGCCGGCTTGATCGCAATGCTGCGCAAGGAGAAGGAGGAGCTGCAACAGCGCTTCGACCTGGTCCATGCACACAATGCAGAGCTGGAGGAGTATGTAGAGAGCTATACCACCAGCAACAAGCTGCTTGAGCAGTCAATCGCCGTTGCTCTGGACACCCTCTCTTCGATTGACGGTCTGGACGAAGTCCCGCTCTTCGATGACCTCTCAGCTGAGCTTGAAGCTGCTGACAGCTTCACTGGCGGAGAGGCGACGGTGGACTATAACATCGACTTTGATGCGCTGCTTGACGACAGCCCTGACCTCTAGGGGTTTCAGACAAGCGACACGACACAGGACCTTCGGGTCCTGTTTTATTTCACCCCCCCTTTCCCAAACCCTATTCTTATTGTACGATATAGGTGGATGGCATAGCCGTCCTGATTGGAAACGTCTCCTGCGGTGCCACCTGGAGCCACAGTCTCTTGGCTCAACTTACACAGACGGGAAACGGTATAGCTGATTTGCATTGATCCAACTCCTTCGGGGTTGAATGGAACAGAATCTTCAGCAAAACTAGTTTCCCCCTTGAACCGCCGGTTCAAGAGCATTCTCCGGGTGTAACACCGCAGGTTTTTACGCATTGTATAGGAACTCTCACGCATGCAACCCAATATCGACGAATTGAAGAATATCGTCTTCATCACCCTCCCCCCTGACGTATGTGATCGTATTACCGACTTCCCTATCGATCCAGCCATCGAGATCCCGGTACAGATTCCCGATGGCCAAGATCGGCTGGCACGTGCCGATGCGATCAGTGTTGAGCTGATCGTTGCGGGAATGCTGAAAATCCTGGCCTGGGATCCGCAGCACCCCCATCGCGCCTACTACCGCTCGTTTGTCCTGGCGGCCCAGCCGACTGCAGCCGAAGAGCTGACCATCGCCGCCATCGCCCAGCAAGGGAAGGCCAACCACCTCTTCAGCGAAGAGCTCTTTCGCTCAGTCTGCGCCCTCGCCCCGTCCCCTGGCGCCTTCATCAACCTAGCCACGCTGTACAGCAGCCTCGCCGCCCTCGATACGAGCAAGGGCCAGCGTTATGATGAGTACCAACAGAAGGCGCTCGACACCCTCAGCGAGGGACTCGCCCTCAACGAGGACGACCCTGACCTGCTACGTGAGATCGGGTACTTCCACCTCTACCAAGGCAGTGTGGAGATCGCCCAGACCTACCTAGAGCGCTACCTTAAGACCGATGGACCCGTTGATGAGAAGCGTGCACACACCAAGAAGATCGTCGCTGACATCACGACCAAACTCGCCGACGACCAGCGCCTGATGGCAGTCTACGACGCTATCCAGATGAGCCGGGAAGAGGAAGCCATCACAATCGTCGACCAGTTCCTCGCCTCCAATCCCACGGTGTGGAACGCCTGGTTTCTCAAAGGGTGGGCACTACGCAGGCTCAGGCGTTTTGATGAAGCCGAGCAGGCGTTCATCAAGGCCCTCACCTACACCGATGCATCAGCTGACCTATACAACGAATTGGCCATCTGCGCCCTTGAGAAGGGCGAGCGAGCCTTTGCCAAGGAGTACCTCAACACCGCCATCGACCTCGATGAAGAGAACATCACCTTGCTCTCCAACCTCGCCTACCTGCACCTCGCCGACGGGGAGCTTGACCTTGCCCGCGAGTACCTGGAGCGAGCCCGTTCAGTGGATGAGGGCGATCCTGTACTCACCAAGCTGATCGAGGAGTATCAAAGCGCCAGCGGCGACACGCTCGGGCTGCCGATCGTGCAACACTACCTCGATGCCGAAGAGGTCATTGCCCAGATGGACCGAGGAGAGGAGCAGTAATGGTCTACGTGAGCACCTCGGTCCAGGACACCCTTGATCTGGGCATGCAGATCGCCAAAAGTCTGAAAGGCGGAGAAGTCATCGCCCTCGAGGCGAGTCTTGGAGCAGGCAAGACAGTGCTCGCCAAGGGAATCGCCCGGGGTCTGGGTATCGAGGATGAGGTGATCAGTCCCTCCTTTACCCTGATCCAGAGCTATGAAGGAGGACGATTGGTCCTCAACCACCTCGATCTCTATCGCCTCGAAGGCATCGAAGAGTTTGAAATGATCGGAGCCGAGGAGTACCTCTACCCTGACGGCGTCACCCTCATCGAGTGGGCGGACAAGATCGCAGAGATCCTTCCTCCCTTTATCGGGCGCATCACCATCACGGTCGCTGAGAATCTTGAACGCACCATCACAGTCGAAGGGCTTGCTCTATGATAGTCCTTAGCTGTGATACCTCGACCTCGGTCATGCACCTCGCCCTCTGCCGCTATGAGGGTGGGGAATTGGTATGGTTTGAGAGCCTCTCTTTGAGCTGCGGTAACCGCCATAGCGAACTGCTGATGGACCGGATCATCGCCCTCTGCGGCGACTGTGCCATTGAGGTCAGGGAGATCGACCTCTTGGTCACCAGCGCCGGACCAGGCTCCTTCACCGGCCTGAGAATCGCGATGGCAACGCTGAAGGGCATCAGCCTGGCAGCATCGATTCCACTGGTCAGCGTCCCGACCCTCGATGTGTGGTACCAATGCATTGGCTTTGTTCCCTCTGCGGTATTGGTGGTCATCGACGCCAAGAAGGGGCGCTTCTACACAGGTCTGTACCACAACGGCCGTCGCCTGGCAGGTCCTCTGGACCTTTGTGTCGAGAAGATCAAAGCGTTGGCAGCGGGCTATGATGACCTCCTTATTACCGGAGGCGATGCACAGCTACTGTGTACGCGCATCGGTGATCTGGGGACCGTTGTCAACAGCGAAGGCTCAGGCTTCGCACTCAACCTTGCCGCCTTGGGGTTAAAGCAGTATCTTAGCCAAGGAGCAGATGCCCATGATGCAGGGCCACTGTACATCAGGGTGAGCGATGCCGAAGAGGCGCTGCTTGAGAGCACTCGACTGAAGGAGAAGAGAGATGATTGAACAAGATATCCTGATCATTGGTAGCGGAGTCGCCGGCATGAGCGCCGCCCAATACGCCGCACGTGCCGGCCGCTCAGTCACTGTCATCGAGGCGATCGCCCCAGGCGGGCAGACGATGTACATCGACATGATCGAAAACTACCCCGGCTTCAATGAGCCGATCAGCGGAGCTGAGATCGGGATGAAGTTCCACTCGCAGGCAGAGCAGTTTGGCGCAAAGCTCGTCTACGCCACTGTCTCTGATCTGCAGAAGGAGGGCGACCTCTTCTTTGCCAACACCACTGACGGAGAAACCTACCAGGCCAAGGCCGTCATCTTTGCCACCGGCGCCCAGCATCGCCACCTCGGAGTCCCCGGCGAAGAGGAGTACAACGGCAAGGGTGTCTCCTACTGTGGCACCTGTGACGGCCCGTTCTTCCGCGGCAAGCGGATCCTCGTCGTCGGCGGTGGCGATACCGCCCTCACCGATGCGATCTACCTCTCCAAGCTCACCGAGCATGTGACGATCGTCCACCGCAAAGATCGCTTCAGGGCCCAAGACAACTTGGTCAAGCAAATTGAACGGAACAAGAACATCGAACGGGTGATGATGCACACCGTCACCGAGATCAAGGGTGATGGAAACAAGGTCACCAGCGTCATGCTCAACGACCTTGAGAACAACCGCCAGTATGAGCGGGAGTTTGACGCAGTCTTTGTCTTCGTCGGCATGATCCCACAGACCAGCCTCCTGGCCGAGAGCGTGCTCACCGGTGACGGGTATGTCAAGACCAACGAACGGATGGAAACGCTCACCGACGGCCTCTACGCCGCCGGCGATGTGCGCGACACCGTCTTCCGCCAGCTCATCACCGCAGCCAGTGACGGTGCTATTGCAGCCCACTGTGCCAGTGAGTACATCGACGAGCTTGAGGGCCGAGCATACGTCTAAGTGATTTTCCTTGACGCTGAGCAAGCCTTAATGGTCTAATAGGGCATGAAGATATGCATGGTATCAAGCGAAAGCGTCCCTTTCTCCAAATCTGGAGGCCTTGCCGATGTGGTGGGGGCGCTCTCTGGAGCGCTCGCCTCCTTCGGCCTGGATGTACGAGTCATCCTCCCTCTCTACGGCAGCACTGACAGATCTGGGTTCTCGACCTTGGACCTGAGTCTGACCGTCACGCTCCTCGGTCGCAGCGAGGTGGTGAGGTTTCAGACCACTACCCTCGCCGGGGTCATCTATTACTTTGTAGACCATCGTCTCTTCACTGAGCGCAAAGGAATCTACGGCGACAGCTCACATGAGCCCTACGGTGATAACCTGGCACGCTACACGATCCTCAACAAGGCCGCCATGGAGCTGCCCAAGGCGCTCGACTGGCCGATCGACATCATGCACTGCCATGACTGGACCGTGGGCTTTCTCCCCTACCTGATCAAGAGTAGCACCGATGTCTTTTACCGTGACGTCAAGACGATCATGACGATCCATAACCTTGCCTATCAGGGCGAGTTCAGCCGTCTTGAGCTATTGGAGTGTGACATCCTCCCCGACCCGCGTCTCTTCAGCGGCATAGGGCCGACCAAGCGCACCAACATGCTCAAGGCAGGGCTGGCATGCGCCGACGCGCTCTCAACAGTCAGCCCCACCTATGCACAGGAGATCCAGGGTCCCGAGTATGGCTGTGGTCTTGACGGGCTCTTACGAGACCGCAGTGCTCAGTTGGTGGGAATCATCAACGGTATCGACTACGAGGAGTGGAACCCTGAGCGCGACACCTTCCTGACCCACCACTTTTCAGCCGATACCCTCGAAGGCAAGCAGCACACCAAGGAGGAGATCCAACGATACTTCGGCCTTGAGGTCGACCCTACCATTCCGCTTTTTTCGATGATCAGCCGTCTGGCTAGCCAGAAGGGATTTGTTGAACTACTGGAGGGCCATCCGTCGGCCTTGGAGACGATGGTGCAAAGCCGCAGGATGCAGATGATCGTCATCGGCACCGGCGATAGCGCCATCGAGGCAGAGCTTCGCCAATTGGGAGAGCGATACCCAAACCTCTCGGTGAACATCCTCTTCTCCAACAAGCTCGCCCACCTGGTGGAGGCTGGATCTGACTTCTTCCTCATGCCCAGCCGCTATGAGCCATGCGGACTCAACCAGCTCTACAGCCTTCGATACGGTACCATCCCCGTCGCACGGCGTACCGGCGGCCTCAACGATTCGATCATCGACCTGGAAGCCGACGGCGAACGGGGAACTGGAATCCTCTTTGACCAACTCACCGGCCATGGTATACTGGAGGCAGTGGACCGAGCACTGGCATGGTGGGAGAAAGGCGAAGAGAGCATGCGGACGATCAGAGTCCGGGCGATGAAGTGGGATAGTAGTTGGCAGCACTCAGCCACACTCTATCAAGAGCTGTATAGACGTACCAAAAGGAGACCGTGAGTATGCGCACCAAAGAGAAAGTTATTGCAATCGTGTTGGGCGGGGGCAAAGGTACCCGACTCTATCCACTGACGATGGACCGCGCCAAGCCTGCGGTGCCGTTTGCCGGCAAGTACCGCTTGGTCGACATCCCCATCTCAAACTGCATCAACAGCAACCTCCGCCAAATCTACATCCTGACGCAGTTCAATTCCGCCTCCCTGCACAACCACATCGCCAATACCTATATCTTTGATACCTTCTCCAACGGGTTCGTCGAGATCCTGGCCGCAGAGCAGACCAACCAAAGCGATACGTGGTATCAGGGTACTGCCGATGCGGTACGCAAGAACATGCGCCACTTCCGCGACCAGGAGGCCGATTACTACATCATCCTCAGCGGCGACCAGCTCTACCGCATGGACCTACAGGAGATGCTCAACCGCCATATCACCAGCGGCGCCGAGCTGACCATAGCGGCCAAGCCGATCAGCCGTGAACAAGCCACCGGCTTGGGAATCATGGGAGTCGATGAAGAAGGGATCATCACCAAGTTCTACGAGAAACCCGCCCCTGACCTCGATATCAGCGAGTATAAGGTCGGCGATGCATTCATGAGGCAATCATTGGGCAAGGGCGTCGATGCAAGCTGCGAATACCTGGCCAGCATGGGCATCTACATCTTCACTGCCAAGACGATGGAGGAGGTCCTCAACAACGACAAGACCGACTTCGGCAAGGAGATCATCCCCGACGTGATCAAGCAACGGCGCGTCGCTTCCTTCCTCTTCGATGGCTTCTGGGAGGATATCGGAACCATCAAGGCGTTCTACGACACCAACCTGGATTTGGCATCCATCAACCCACAGTTCAACTTCTACAACGAGAAGATGCCGATCTACACCCACCGCCGCCACCTGCCGGCGACCAAGGTCAACTTCTGCAACATCTCCAACTCCCTGACCAGTGAGGGCTCGATCATTACCAACGCCTACATCGTCAACTCAATCATCGGTGTGCGGACGATCATTGAAAGCGGGGCATCACTGGATGGGGTCTACTGCATGGGAGCCTCCTACTATGAGACTGAGGAGCAGAAGAAGGAGAACGCCAAGCGCGGCATCCCCAATGTCGGCATCGGTAGAGGCACGATCATCAGGCGGGCGATCATCGACCAGAATGCCCGAATCGGTGATGGATGTCGCATCGGCATCGATGACATCCCCCGAAAAGAGGGTGACTTCGCCATGTACTCGATCCACGATGGGATCATCGTCATCAACAAGAACGCGGTCATCAAGAACGGGACCGTGATGTAACTGTCAATGACCGGAAGGGGTGTCCTCCTTCCGGTTTTTTGTATCCTGCCACCAGAGCAAATTTTTATTCAGGAATTAGCAGTGGAACATAATCATACCATTCAACTCATTGCCATCGACATGGATGGCACGCTGCTTGATGAACACGGAGACCTACCCGCTGCTGTTCTGCCCGTCATCAAAGAGGTAGAGGCTCGTGGGGTGCGTGTCAGTCTGGTCTCCGGTCGTCCCACCATCTTCATGCAGCACATCGCCGACGCCTTGGGCCTGAACGGAGCCATGGTCTCCTTCAACGGAGGGGCGATCGTCGAACAGGGCAAACTCATCAAGGCCTCACCCTTCTCAATGGGCCCACTCAAATCGGTCCTCCAACGCGCCGACGAGGCAGGGGCTACGGTGCTCATCTACACTGACTGGGAAGCATTTGCCCTCAGAGAGAGCGAATGGGTCATCAAGAACAAACATACCATCCGTCGCTACACCATCAGGCCATTTACTGATGAAGAGTGGAAAGAGATGGAGGTTTTCAAGATCGCCATCCTCTACCACCACGATGAAAATCTTCAGCAGAAGATCGACACACTGCTCGATCCCTTTGATGGGCACTACTGTATCAACCGCTACGGTAGCCGTCTTTGTGAGATCATGGACGAGGGAGTCGACAAAGGTGCAGGCCTTGAGGCGTTGGCCAGGCTCTTGGAGATACCACTTGAAGCGACCCTCGCCATCGGCGATGATGTCAACGACGTGACGATGCTCAAACGAGCGGGCATCGGTGTGGCGGTGAACAACGCTGCCGATATAGCGAAGGCAGCCAGTGACTATGTCACCGAAGGAAGCAATACCGCCGGTGTAATCGAGGCGATCCGTCGCTTTGCTTGATAGAAGGAGGAAGAGATGAACACCACGACCAAGACCCTGATCGCAAACGGCGAGGCGATCCTCGGCATCGAGCTAGGCTCGACCCGTATCAAGGCGATCCTCATCGATGCGGCCAACCAGCCTATCGCCCAGGGCAGCCATGACTGGTCCAGCACCCTTGTCGACGGCGTATGGACCTACGGTCTCGATGAAGTCGAAGAGGGCCTTCGCTCGTGTATGGCCTCGCTACAAGCTAACGTCCGAGACACCTACGGCATCCCCGTACAGCGTCTGAAGGCATTGGGAATCAGCGCGATGATGCACGGCTACCTCGCCTTTGATAAAACTGACTCCCTGTTGGTCCCCTTCCGCACCTGGCGCAACACCATGACCGAAAATGCGGCCCAAGAGCTCAGTGACCTCTTTGACTACCCTGTGCCCGAGCGGTGGTCCATCAGCCACCTCTATCAGGCGATCCTCAACAACGAAGAGCACGTCAAGCACCTAGGCTTTCTCACCACTCTCAGCGGCTATGTCCACTATCGCCTTACCGGAAAGCGGGTGTTGGGTATCGGCGACGCCAGCGGCATGTTCCCCATCGATACCCAGACCGGTGATTTCGATGAAGAAATGCTCACCTCCTTTGCCAACCTCATCCAAAAAGAGGGGTTTGCTTGGCGCCTTGAGCAGATCCTTCCCACGGTCCTGAAAGCCGGTGAGAACGCCGGCGTCCTAAGTCAGGAGGGCGCTCGCTTTCTCGATCCCACAGGCAGCCTTGAGCCAGGCGCTCCCCTCTGCCCCCCCGAAGGGGATGCAGGAACCGGCATGGTTGCGACCAACTCCATCGCTGTGCGCACCGGCAACGTTTCGGCGGGGACCTCGGTCTTCGCCATGGTGGTCCTCGAACACGAGCTCTCACGCAGCTACAACAAGTTCATCGATCTCGTCACAACCCCGGATGGGTCACTGGTAGCGATGAGCCACGGCAACAACTGCACCGGAGAGTATGACCTGTGGATGCGCCTCTTTGGAGAGGTCATCGAGCGGATGGGCTTCACGGTCAAAAAGGGCCAACTCTACGATGCGATCCTCTCCTCTGCCCTCGACGGGGATGCAGACTGTGCAGGACTGCTTCCCTACAACTACCTCAGCGGTGAGACCATGACCGAGATTTACGAAGGACGACCGCTCTTTGTGAGGGAGACGAACAACTCATTCACCCTTGCCAACTTCATGCGTGCCCAGCTCTTCACTGCCTTGGCGGTCATCCGTATCGGGATGGACATCCTCTTTGAGAAAGAGGGGATCAACATCGATGTGATCACCGGCCACGGCGGCTTCTTCAAGACCGCACTTGTTGGGCAGAAGATGATGGCAGCAGCACTCCACACCCCGATCGCCACGCTCACCACAGCAGGTGAAGGCGGGGCATGGGGCATTGCCCTGTTGGCAAGCTACCTCGTCAACGGACAGTCCCGTACCCTGCCACAATTCCTCGAAGAGGAGGCGTTCGCCAATGCCCAGGTCTCGACTGTCGCTGCCACCGATGAGGAGATCGAGGGTTTCAATACGTTCCTCAAGCGCTACAAGGCGGGGCTACCCATTCTAAGACAGGCCATCGAGGCGCTTTCGTGAAAGACGCAGGTGTGTGCATCTGCCGGCCACTAGAATCCGGTAGATGCACAACTTAGTACATATGTTGCTTTTTGTATAGAAATTTCTACGCTGACTTCATTATTTTTAACACAAACCATCTTGTTACAC
>LVBE01000162.1:3736-3887 GCA_001603105.1 Spirochaetales bacterium Spiro_03 | reverse complement strand
GCGGGCTCACAGCCCATAGGTGTAATCGAGCGGCCCCGAAGTGTCCCGGCCCTCCGGTCTTGCCTTGTGGTTTCTGTTGTGGTTGGAATCGCATCATGGTTTCACCGCGGAAACACTTCGTCCCGAACCCGGTACTCAGGTACCTCTGTCC
>LVBE01000162.1:0-3693 GCA_001603105.1 Spirochaetales bacterium Spiro_03 | reverse complement strand
TCGTCCGCACGAGGCGGACGAAATCCCTCGACGTCCGCCACCTCCGTCCACGCCGTGCTCTGGCAGGACGCCCGGCCCCGCGACGTGGGAACGCGTGCCTTGGTTCGGCCAGACGAAGCAGCGGTTGGGGAATGGTTCGGCGTGGCGGCCTGAGGAGCACTGGCATGGTCGTGGCCGTCGCAGGTCGGAGGCACCGAAGCACGTCGCGGCACAAGCTGCGTGCGGGCGATCTGTTGGACGAAGGCGTCGCAACCGTTCGCGGCCACGGTCCGTTGTTCGCCGGGCGAAAGGGGACCAGGCGGAGGAAGTCCTTCGGAGCGGCAGACCTCGGGGAGGCTGCGAATGGTGCGGCCGCCACCGGGGAGTTTGGCAGTGCACTTGGTGCCCTTGGGCGAACCGCCGGGGCGTCGCTTTCCGGTGGCCTTCACGCGCAGTCGCAAGAGTTTCGTCGCGGTGGAGCGTGGGATGGCGTAGCGGTAGGGCTCGCCGTTGACGAGCATCTGCCAGCCGATGGCCGCCAGCTTGCGTGCCGCGGCCACCACGGCCACGTTGCGGTTTTTCTTTTTGGCCAGTCGGCGGAAGAAGTGGCCCAAGGGACCAGGATGTTTGTCGAGATGTTGGGCGGCCTCGATGAGCATCCACCGGGCCTGGCTGTTGCCGCGTTTGGTGATCGGGCCGTGATAGCAGAGGTTGGCCGATTGATGGGTCGAAGGGGTGAGGCCGAGATAGCTGGCGGCGTGATCGGCATCGGGGAAACGTTTCGCGTCGCCCCAGGCAGCCAGGAGGGCTTCGGCCGTGGTGACGTCCACGCCGGGCAGGGTCATCAGCAGCTTCACGGGTTCGCTCTGGTAACCGCGTTGGGCCAGTTCGAGGTCCACCGCGTCGATTTCCTTCTGGAGAAAGTCGATCTGGCGCCGATCGCTGTCGACGAGCCAACGGGCCTGGTCGTCGAGTTCCAGGGAGTCGAGCCACTGGAGTCCTTGGGCGTTGAACAGACGCAGGGGCGTTTCCACCAATCGCATGGCCAGCACGCTGTGGATGCGATTGCGGAACATGGTGCGCTGGCCGACCAGGGCGCTGCGTCGGGCGGTGAGTTCGCGAAGCCGGCGCGTGGCCTCGTCGGGCTGCCAGACCTCGGGGAGGAAGTCGCATCGGAGAAGCTGGGCCAGGACGTGGGCGTCGACCTTGTCGGTCTTGACCTTGGCCTGGGCGATGGCCTTGGTGGCCAGGGGGTTGGAGACCACGATGCAGGCCACGTGGGGTCGCAGGACATCGGCCACGGCCCAAGAGTTGGTGGTGGCTTCGAGGGCCACGTGATCGGTGGGCCGCAGGACCTGCGTGGCGAAGAGCGTGAGAGTGCGGCGGTTCAAGGGGAATCGTTCGCGGTGGACGACCTTGCCAGTGTGGTCGACAATACAGACTTCGACCACGCGTTTGTGGACATCGAGACCGACGTAACGTATGCTGGTTGTAGTCATGGGAGACACTCCCGTGCTTGGGCAAGACCGGGGGCTATCGCCCGCGCGAGGCGAGCGTGGCGGATGAATGGACTACGAGTCCGCGTCCCGAGGGACATTGTCATCCGCCGAGGGGCCAGACGGCATCTACCTCTTCGAGCTCGAAGCTCAACCGGGTGGGCCGGAAGGGCGCTCAGATACGACGGCGGGCTCACAGCCCATAGGTGTAATCGAGCGGCCCCGAAGTGTCCCGGCCCTCCGGTCTTGCCTTGTGGTTTCTGTTGTGGTTGGAATCGCATCATGGTTTCACCGCGGAAACACTTCGTCCCGAACCCGGTACTCAGGTATAGCACCGGTTCCAGGGCAGCACATTCTCCGTCTCTCTTCTTTCATACCAGGTACGATGCCTGGAATCGACTGGTCCGCGTGACGGATGGCAGCAATACGGTCGCTGAGTATGATTACGACGGCCGGAACTTCCGTATCGTCAAGGCGGTCTACGCCGATGGCGTCTTGAGCGAGGTTCGCCTTTACAAGATCTGGAATCGAATGTCGTCGGGAAGCTACTTTCCTCCACCCGTGCGGCTTGTCGAGATTCCGAAAGGACAAGGCGGCACCAGGCCGTTGGGCATTCCGACGGTCGCTGATCGCATCGCGCAGATGGTGGTGAAGATCTATCTGGAGCCACTGTTGGAACCACACTTTCATCCTGACTCCTACGGGTATCGACCCGGCAAGTCAGCCTTGGATGCGGTGGGCACGGCGCGGCAGCGATGCTGGCGGCAAGACTGGGTGATTGATCTGGATATCAAAGGTTTCTTTGACAATCTGGATCATGAACTCTTGATGCGCGCCGTTCGGCACCACACGGAGCTGCCTTGGATCATCCTGTATGTCCAGCGGTGGCTTACGGCCCCCGTGCAGCATGCGGATGGACACTTGGAGGAAAGAACGAAGGGGTCGCCACAGGGGTCGGTGATTTCACCCCTCCTTGCGAATCTCTTTCTGCACTATGCGTTCGATCAGTGGATGCGGCGGACCCATCCGCACGTCCAATTTGAGCGCTATGCCGACGATGTGGTCATTCACGCGGCCACACGAGCGGAAGCAGAGTCCCTGCTGGAAGCCGTGCGCGAACGCCTGAAGGAGTGCCATCTGGAAGTTCATCCTGTGAAGACGAAGATCGTCTACTGTCAGGACAGCGACCGGCGTGGCACTCACGATCACATCCAGTTCGACTTCCTGGGATACACCTTTCGGCCGCGACGAGCCAAGAACCGCTGGGGAAAGCCTTTCGTGAGCTTCCTTCCGGCGGTCAGCACCAAAGCAGCCAAAAAGATTCGGGCGGCGATCCGCGATTGGCGTCTCGGCGCTTCGCGGAACAATCAATCGCTGGACGAAATCGCTCGATTTGTCAACCCTTACGTGCGTGGGTGGATCAATTACTACGGGCGGTTCTACCGCTCGGCGTTAAACCCAATCCTCAGATATCTGGAGCGCTCCCTTGTCTATTGGGTACGTAGGAAACTCAAACGGTATCGGCGTCATCAGCGTAACGCGACCCACTGGCTGGGCCGCCTCGCCCGACGTGAGCCGACTCTGTTCTACCAATGGCAGATCGGCGTTCGACCGGCGACTGGACAATAAGAGCCGGATGAGCGGAGACGTTCACGTCCGGTTCCGTGAGGGCCTGAGGGTGAGATTCCCCCGGGCTACTCGACTCGTCATCGGGTTCACCGACGAAGAAGACTCGCGGCGTGTCATGGAGGTACTGCCGAAGCGATTCGGCAAGTACGGCCTGACGATCCACCCGGACAAGACGCGGCTGGTGCCGTTCCGGAAGCCTGAGGGCGACCGGCCGCCACCGGACGAGAACGGTCCGGGCACGTTCGACTTCCTGGGGTTCACCCATTTCTGGGCTCGCTCGCGGAAGGGAACCTGGATCCTGAAGCGGAAGACGGCGGCCAGCCGGTTCACGCGGGCAGTCAGGACGATTGCCCAGTGGTGCCGGTTCCATCGCCATGACCCAATTGACGAACAACACGCGACCTTATGCCAGAAACTGCGCGGCCACGCAGCGTACTACGGGATCACGGGCAACAGCCCGGCACTGACTCGCTTTCGCTACGAGGTACTCAATGTCTGGCGCAAGTGGCTTCTGCGACGACGGCGGGCTTGGCGTGCCTCGTGGAACTGGTTTCGCCAACTCCTGGCACGCTATCCCCTGCCTCAGTTG